>NZ_JBEOOW010000011.1:0-133376 GCF_040309505.1 Psychrobacter sp. TB55-MNA-CIBAN-0194
GGGTGATGACGGATTCGAACCGCCGACATTCTGCGTGTAAGGCAGACGCTCTACCAACTGAGCTAATCACCCGCGAACAATTGCTATGCAATTTATTCAACATCAACTGAGCTCTTAAGTTTGTCACTAAGCTCTGCTGCTGTGGGTGTGTATTATATAGATTTATAGTTGGGTGTCAAACGGTATTTTCGAGTTTTTCACATATTTTTTGCATTTTTATCGAAATTTCTAGCAAGCATATGTTTTTATTGGTTTTATACTTTTATAAAAAACCAATATTTTTTGAGTTCTATACTTATTTATTGGCTAATGCTTGCTCAATATCATTTTTAATGGCTTCTGGCTTAGTCGTTGGTGCATAGCGGTCGATGACTTGTCCATTACTACTAATTAAAAACTTAGTGAAATTCCATTTGATACCATCTGTCAACACCCCACCTTTTTGCTCTTTAAGCCATTCATAAATTGGATGAGCATCTTCCCCATTCACATCAACCTTTGCCATCATTGGAAAGCTAACACCATAGTTCTTTTGACAAAACGCACCAATTTCATCATTGCTGCCTGGATCTTGGCTACCAAATTGATTACAAGGAAAACCGATAACCACCAGTCCTTGATCTTTATACTGTTGATATAACGACTCTAAGCCTTCGAACTGCGGCGTAAATCCACATTTGCTTGCGGTATTGACGATTAATAGCACTTTATCTTGGTAATTTGAAAAGGCTTGCGAGCTACCATCCATGCGCTCAGCCGTAAAATCATAAATAGTACTCATCATCTATCCTTAAATTGATTGAATTATTATTTTAATTGTTTTTTAAGCATTACTATATTTTTAGTAGCAACCACAACCATACTACCAATAAATGAAAAGAGTACCAACAAATAAAAAGGAAGCATTATGCTTCCTTTTTATACGTCTAAGCTTATCTAAACAGCTGACAACTACTTCTCAGATTTATCCAAATCGATAGATACTGAGTTGATGCAGTAGCGCATGCCAGTTGTCTCACTCGGCCCATCAGGGAATACATGACCCAAATGCGCGCCGCAGTTGCTGCAGGTTACTTCTGTGCGAGTCATGCCCAGCGAGTTATCGACATGCTCTTCAATAGCACTGTTATCGATTCCTTGGTCAAAACTTGGCCAACCGCAGCTAGCATCAAACTTATTACTTGAGTCAAATAAGCTGGCACCGCAGCCTTTACAACGATAAACGCCATCATCGGTCGCATCATTATAAACACCTGTGAACGGACGCTCTGTGCCTTTCTCACGCAGCACATGATATTCGTCAGCGCTTAAACGCTCTTTCCAGTCAGCTTCTGTTAACTGGCTGATTTCTTCTTTGCTAAGTTGATTATCTTGCATAATTTACCCTTAGTTAGATAGGTATTATCTAATATTTTATGTTGCTACTATTTGAGTTTTATCGTTATTGCTTTCTAAAAACGATGCGCCCTATCTATTGCTTACTACTCCAATATTCAAGGCATATATTACAATAATATTATGTTGGTAAAGCAATTAGTAATAGGTAATCATGTGTCATTTTAGTATAAAACTGTCTCACATACTTATAAATGCAAGATTTACTTTCATTTTTCTAATAATTTCAAAGTTAACTTGCATTGCTATTATTTATGCAATAATATCTTGCATTAGTACATAGACATTACTCTTCAATTAAAGTAATCCGTTTATTACAAACCTATTGATGAACACAGGCTTAACTGATTATGGCTAGTGATAAGAATAAAAGTACACAAGCTGAGCGACTTGTACAGCTGCGCCGTGAGAAAGGCTTTACCGCTGAACAACTGGCACAAGCGATGACGGCAGCAGGCGCAAAGGTAAGTCGTGGCGCTATCTCTAACTGGGAGCGTGGCACGAACGGTATTGTCTCGTCTAAACTGCCGACGTTAGCACGCATCCTAGGCTGTAGCGAAGGCTATTTACTGCGCGGCGAACTTCAAAACGAAGCCAGTGCTACGACAAAATCCATAAAAGGTGGTTCAGGCAAGAATGACGATTCATCTGTTTCTTTACCTGTAGACATGCAGCCCAATCATACAGACCAAGATCAATCGAAAACAGTCTCTACAACCTCTAACGCTCAAAAAAACTCACAACAAAATCCTAAGAGTGGTCACTCTATGAATACAATTAAAAAATCTGATAAATTACAGAATGTCTGTTACGACATTCGTGGTCCCCTACTACAGACTGCTAATAAGATGGAGGCGGAAGGCAAGCGCATATTAAAACTAAATGTCGGCAACCCAGCACCGTTCGGTCTAGAAGCGCCGCATGAGATTTTGCGTGATGTGGCGATGAACTTAGCAGAAGCGACTGGGTATTCAGACTCTCAAGGGATTTTTTCTGCACGTAAAGCGGTATTGCAATATTATCAATCGAAAGGATTGTTATCAGCTGTTGATGTGCGTGATGTTTATTTGGGTAATGGCGTGTCTGAGCTGATTGTCATGACCATGCAAGCGTTGATGAATGATGGCGATGAAGTGCTCATTCCAATGCCCGACTACCCGCTATGGACAGCAGCAGCCAATCTGTCTGGTGGTACGGCAGTGCACTATCGCTGTAACGAAGAAGACAACTGGCATCCTGATATCGAGGATATCAAGTCTAAGATTACCAGCAAGACAAAGGGTATTGTGGTTATTAACCCGAATAACCCGACTGGTGCGCTTTATAGCGATGAGCTGCTATTACAAATTATCGACGTCGCTAAAGAGCACGATCTAATTATTATGGCCGATGAGATTTACGATCGTATTCTTTATGATGACACCGTACATACACCAATGAGTACGCTGACTGACGACGTGCTTGTCCTTTCATATAATGGCTTATCAAAGTCGCACCGTATCGCTGGATTCCGTGCAGGCTGGATGATGGTCTCTGGTCGCAAGCAACACGCAACAGACTTCATCGAAGGATTAGACATGCTCGCATCTATGCGCTTGTGCTCTAATGTTCAGGGGCAATATGCCATCCAAACAGCGATGGGTGGCCACCAAAGTATGAAAGACCTTACTTCCAAGACAGGTCGTTTGTATAAACAGCGAGAAATGGCTGTAACACGTCTCAACGCTATCAAAGGTATTTCGTGCACCATGCCCCAAGGCGCATTTTATTGTTTTCCAAAGATAGATCCTGACGTCTACCCTATCACGGATGACATGGACTTTATGATGGACTTACTGATTGAAGAAAATGTCTTAATGGTACAAGGTACTGGATTTAACTGGGACAGACCAGATCATTTTCGCTTAGTATTCCTACCCAATCTACATGAATTAGAAGACGCAATGGATCGCTTAGATCGCTTCTTTGCCAAAAAACGCCAGCAGTTTGGCACTGATTAAACCTGTATTTGATACAAAAAACGCTTATCGGCATGATGCTGATAAGCGTTTTTTATGATGCTAAGATAGGCTTTATTGGTGAACTCTATAGCATTAGTCCTAGAAGATATTTACCAATATCAGATAGCTAATTGCAGACATTGAGGCTGCTGCAGGAAGGGTAATAACCCATGCTAAGCCAATCGGCTTCATAAGCTTCCAGTTAGTATCTCTATTGACAATACCGATACCCAGTACTGCACCTACCAAGGTATGCGTGCTTGATACAGGCAGACCCATGGTTGATGCACCCATCACGACAGCAGCAGCAGCCAACTCAGCTGAGAAGCCAGAAGCTGGATGCATCTTCGCGAGATTGGTACCGACCGTCTGAATCACTTCTTTACCAATAAACCAAAGACCCACAATCAATGCCACGCCAAAAGTCAACATGACCGCAGGTGGTACTGCCGCTTCAGTCGAGATGCTATTGGTACGAATAACATCCATAATGGCAGCGAAAGGACCAACCGCATTGGCAATATCGTTCGAGCCATGACTGAAAGCAAATGCTGATGCCGTAAAGACCTGCATCCAGCTAAACATAATAAAGGTGGCTTTGGTCAAGTCTTCTTTATGCTTGCCGCGGATACTCTTGGTATAAATATAGGTTGCCAGCCATACTAGCGCTGCAATCATTCCCATGATTAAAAAGCCTTGCAACGTCGTCATACCATTATTGACGTTCTTTAGACCTTTAAAGACAACCAGAGAGGCCATGACTGCACCGCCCATAGCCGCAATTATAGGCACCCATTGCTTCAATGCTTTTAGCGTATCGAGGTTGCTGCGTTCGTTTTCAATCTCATACAGCTCTTTGTAATAATCCGTTTCTAAGTCTTCAACGACACAGTCATCATCTTTATAGATTTCTTGATCGCGTAACATAGCTGACGTATAAGCCAACTGCTCAGACTCTGTCAGACCGTCCAGATATTCTTTATGATTTTGCTTTAAGGTTTTTTTATTACCTTTTAGCGTCGCAATATAGGCTTCTGTTTTATCATTATATTCAATGATATTTTTCTTGATCTGTCCATATAGCAGATAGGACAAAACGCCGCCTAGTAACGGTGATAGAACCCAAGAGATGGCGATAGTACCAATCTTACCCCAATTCACAGTTGATAACGCCATTTCAGTACCACCTAAGGTGATACCTAATACAATGGAGCTACCAACCACGCCGCCGATAATCGCGTGTGTGGTCGAAACTGGCAGACCTTTTTTGGTCGCAAATAACAGCCAAAATGCAGCAGCAATAAGTGCTGAGAGCATGACATAAATAAACTGGTTGGGCGCGACTGAGAGGCCATCTAGATCGACAATGCCGCTTCGAATCGTATCGGTTACTTCGCCACCTGCCAGCACAGCACCTGACACTTCAAATATCGCGGCGATACCCAATGCTTGAGGGATAGTCAACGTCCCGGCACCTACTGAAGTACCAAATGAGTTGGCGACATCGTTACCACCGATATTGAATGCCATAAAGACACCAAAAGCAGTCGCCACAATAAATAGCGTCGTTTGCTGACGCATCGTGTAATCTAGACCCCACCACAAAAAGTAGCTGGTCATCGCAACCAATAAAATGCCAAAAAATAGATTTATTCTCATCGAGCCAACGGTTTTGACTGACTCTGTAGAACTGCTACTAATACCCATACGTTAATACGTCCTGCGTAAGCTGATTGAAATTATATGAGGTTGATAACATTGCGCTGCTACTCATAAGGCTTGTTGGGGCATCTTATGGCGTAGCATACATGAAACACGCAACATGCTTTTAAATGGTCTTAAACTAACTATGGCCAAGGCGAAGAACGCATCCCTCAACATGTCACAAAGCCGCAAGTTATATTGCCAAATCGTCTGATTACAGCATCTTGCGGCTTAGATATTTCATAGTGATATTTGTGGTGCTACTAGCGGCTATTGTAACAATTTCTGTCGTAATTATTAAGGTATCTGTATTAAATAACCCAAACGCGCTATTTGCTAAATTAAAATTGTTAGTTAGCAGACGCTGTTACGCGCTCTATTATATTAAATATGAGCGCATAATGCATGATGATATTGCGAGATTTGTAACTGCCAGTATTTGAGCGATACAACTCTATTATTTATGGCTGACTATAGTCGATTCAATTTAAAAGTGATACAAGCCAACCAAGTATAAAAGCCAGTATAAAAACAAGTACTAGCTATCATATGCTGAAGATAACTGCTCAATAGCGTGATCTAGCACGTCCAATCGTGCTTGGCGCTTTTCATTAGTAGCGATGACACACCAAGGAGCATTTTTGGTATCTGTGTACGCCAACATATCAGCGGCAGATTGCACATAATCAGACCATTTATCACGGTTCCGCCAATCATCATCCGTTAGTTTAAATTGTTTGTGAGGGGTCTCTTGACGCTCTTCAAAACGCTTAAGCTGCTCTTTTTTGTCAATTGCCAGCCAGTACTTAATAACTATCGTGCCTGCGGTGACTAGGTCCGCTTCAAAACGATTGATCTCATCATAAGCGCGCTGCCACTCATCACGCGTTGCAAACCCTTCGATACGCTCAACCAGTACACGTCCATACCAAGTCCGATCAAAAATGGCGACACGACTGATATGATCGGTTTGCTCATTAGGTAGTCTCGTCCAAAAGCGCCATAAGTAAGGATGTTGCAGCTCATACAGCATTGGCGCGCTAATGTTATAAACTTGATACTCACGTGGATCGAGCGGCGCGACCAACCTTTTAATTGCCCCACCTTTGCCAGCCGCATCCATGCCTTCAAAGGCAAATACCACATGCCGACCATTGCGCGCGCGTAGCAATTCAGCAAAACGCGCTTGCTTCTCTGCCAATGCTTTTCGGTAGTCAGACTTATCTATGTCTACATCAACGATGCGCTTTAATTGCTTCGGTATTTTTACTGATTTAAACGCTTCTAGCTCTAGCGCTGTTTTTGTCTGGTCATTAGATTCTGATTTATCGGATGAGGTTTGCTTTTTAGCCGTCTCAGTAGAGCTTGCTTTACTACTCACTAGTGCAGTTTGCATCGCATGTAGCACTTCATGACAAAAATTATCGGCCGCTTGTGACTTATCATCACCATCGATAATGACCCAGTCATCTTGCTGTCGTAGTAAGGCTGCGGCCACTTCATTGAATTTTTCGATAACCTTTTGACTATTCCAGTCAATTTGATATAAAAAATGTGGATCAGCTTCTTTGTCGTTCAGCCGTGATTGTAGGGTTTCGATATCGACATGAAACCAGCACTTTAATAGTCTAGTTTGGTTGGCAACGAGATCTTGCTCAAAGGCTTGTAGCTTGATGAGTTGCTGCTCTAGATAGTCTTGCCATTTAGCGATAGGCAGCGACTTCACGTTGACCGATTTTTTATCTTTTGGATTTTTACTTTTTGACTGCTTGCTTTTTGACTGTTCATTATCACTATCTGATGTTGCCATTCGCATAGCGTTGTAGAGCAAATCGGCGTACCAGTTCCCAAAGTAAACCATCACATCACCATGACGTGGCATCACGTGAGTATGCGCTTGCCAAATAGGCTGAGACGCCAATGGACGAGAACCTATCGTAGCCTCAACCTTAAGCAACCTAGGATCAACCCATTCTCGCAGCTGCTTAACCGCCGTTCCTTTACCTGCCTGCTCCATCCCATTGACCAATACTAACAAACCTGTTGGCTTATTGAGTGTGGGCGGCGTCTGTTGCCGCGTTGCTCGTAGAGCGTATTGAGCGGTAACCAAGGCCAGTCTCAGAGAATCTGTATCCATAGAAAACTGACTAAGGGGATTAGGCGTCAGACGCTGATCGACAACCTGCTCACTAAATTGCGCACTGACTGACTCTAGCGCGGTTGGTTTAGTCGTATTATTATGTTTGCTCATAACCTAATCGTCCTATGATTTAAAACGCAGTCCTTTAATCATAGCATTCGATTAATCGAGTAAATAACGATGCTATGTAACAGTTTGACATTTGTATTCTACTTTATTTTCTTTTATTGTGAACACCATCTAGAATACATGCTTTAATAACTATTTATCAGTGTAAGACACTAAGTATAAATTATCATTTTGATTATATTCTTTTTACTACTTTTACTTATTTGTAGGTTTACGTACTATGGCCGCTTTAGCCGATTTACAACAGCATTTGACACGTTTTTGGGCGTTGCCCTATCATGAAGATTTGGCATTAGATGCCAAGCTCAAAGACGTACAATCATGGCAACAAACACGGATTAAACACACGCACAGCGACCTCTTTGAACAGCCAAAGAATCAACTGATGGCAGATTATTTTCTAACGCAGCTATACGGCGGTGATGAGTTCAAATTACTAGCCAAGCAGCTAGCACGCATTCTACCTAAAGCTCAAAAACTTGAGCGCCTAGCTAAAGAGTCTGCGTTAGAAGCAGGGAGCATGGGTATCCAAGCGGCGATTTTAGCAATAGAACTAGACTTGCATTTGGCTCAATGGCTGGTCGCTGCAGCGTTACCAGTTAATGAAGAGAATATGCTTGCTGCGTATCGTGCTGTCGATGAAGCTGACGAGCGCCGAGTACAGATTCGTAACCTAAAAGAGGTATGCTACCGCACTGATAAGCACTTGAACTCGTTCATGCTCAAAAAAGCCTTTGCCCTAGCTAAAGGCACTGCGTATCGCTACAATTTTCAGCCACTCTATGACTTCATTGATACAGGATTTAAAGCCATGAAGCCGCTCAAAAGCGTGAGTGATTTTATCGAGCCTTTTTGTGAGCGTGAGCTGATAATTATTGACCAAGTCCATGATACGGATAATGGCGGTAAGCCAATGACGTTTGGTGTATCATAGGATACATAATACACCTGAGTCACCGCCATCTTATATCTCTTAGAAAGACAATCATAAAATGAATGATAGGACAACACCATGACCGATACTGCAAACAATAAAAATACGCATCTCAACCAACCAACGACAACCAACGGTCATTTACAAGATCAGCTGGTAAAAGATAGTATCGCCAACAATCAAAATATCACAGCCCAAGTCCTAGCAGCACAAACTGCTAACGTAGAGACTCTGCCAACAGCCAATGTAAAAAACCAGAACAACAGTGCAAAGAGTAATGACTTTACGCAAGTCCAAGACTTACCAACTGGAACACCACAAGGCCAACAAACGACTATGCCAACCAATGACACCATCGATAATAGCCATAGCAAAGTAGAAAGTGTCTCTGCAAAGGCAGAAGCAGCTAAACAAACGCTTTTTAATCAGCGTGATGACATCAATAATCCACATACCTCTGATACTGATGGCGAAGAAGAAACACATTTTGGTTATAAAACAGTCAATAAAGCAGAAAAACAGGCGCGCGTAGCTGATGTCTTTACCTCTGTCGCCAAAAAATATGACATTATGAATGACCTAATGTCTTTCGGTATCCATCGTCTATGGAAGCGTTATGCCATCAGCTTGTCAGGTGTGCGTTCAGGTCAACATGTACTTGATATCGCGGGCGGTACTGGGGATTTGGCCAAAGTCTTTAGCCGTGAAGTCGGTAGAAATGGTCACGTAGTATTATCTGATATCAACGCGGCCATGTTAGAAGTGGGTCGTGAGCGTCTGATCAATGCGGGCTGTAATAATGTTGATTTCGTATTGGCCAATGCTGAGACACTTGCACCTTTTGATGATGAAAGCTTTGACTTAGTGACCATTAGCTTTGGTCTGCGTAATGTCACAGACAAAGATGCTGCGCTAAAAGCCATGTATCGCGTGTTGAAGCCGGGCGGTCGTTTGTTGATATTAGAGTTTTCAAAGCCTGTCTTTGAGCCATTATCAAAAGCGTATGACCTATACTCTTTCACCGCACTACCATTGATGGGTAAAATCATCGCCAACGATTCAGAAAGCTATAAATATTTAGCAGAGTCAATTCGCATGCACCCTGATCAGCAAACGCTGAAACAAATGATGCAACAAGCGGGCTTTGAAAATTGTGATTATCATAATTTAACTGCTGGTATCGTTGCCGTACATCGTGGCTTTAAGGCATAACATTAAAGTACGATGAGCAAGATCTTATTGAGCCTGACACGAACATACTATGCGCTGATGCAGCTAATGCAAAGGCGCTCATTTAACGATGCGAGAGCCTTATGCTGACTGTCCTCCTATTAGCTGGTGCCGAAAAGCTGATCAACCTGGCCATTGCTAGTGATGAGATTACTCAAGCAGGTCTGGTACCACTTGCTGGCAAAGTGTTACGACTGAATATGGGCATGCCTGAAATCAATCTAGATGTGCTGTTTACTCATGAGCGTTTACGTTTTGAGCCCGTCACGACTGATAGCGTATTTGAGCCAAGCGGCCAAATGAATGAGCGCCAAAAAGCCAATATGGAACGAGCACGTCTAGGTCACAGTCAGCCAGACTGTACCATTACTGTAGAAAACCCCGCTCAACTGCTCAACCTGATGCGCGGCGCGGAAGGTAACTTACCTATCGCTGGTGACTATAAAGTGCTAATGCAGCTCAAACAGTTGGTCGCAGGCTTTGATCCTGATGTTGCCGGACAACTTGAGCCATTCATTGGTAAACCAATGGCGAGTCAGTTGCATCTGCTTATCTCACAGCTCAAAGGTAGCTGGCGTCATGGTGCTAAGCGTGCTTTTAACGATGTCAGTGATTGGGCAAATGACGTAGCGGGTAATAGCTCTCCTAATCCAGCTGAGACAGCAGAAGTGAATGACCTCAAGCAACAACTCCTAAAACTACGTGCTGATGTCGAACGTGAAGAGGCCAAACTTGCGGCTATCAAAGATGAACAAGTACGCTTCCTTAACAACTCATTTCATCAATAGACAATCGCTACGCCCACCCTATTTCTGACTTTATTTAGAGTACATATATCTCATGCTATTATCTCATCGCGCCCGTTTATTTGAGCTTTGGCGTATCGCCGCTACGTATCGCATTGATACCCATTTTTCGGTCGAAGAAGCACCGCAGCTGCAACCTTTAGCACGTCTAATCCGTATGCATCCAGCTGCTTGGGGTAAAAAACATCAACCAAATGCGATTAAATATGCGCTTGAAGATATGGGCACGCTGTTTTTAAAACTTGGACAACTGCTCTCTACGCGTCGTGATTTAGTGCCACCTGAGATTATTGAGCAACTGGTTCAGCTACAAGACAAGGTCAAACCGTTTGAGGCTGAGATTGCTATTGTACAAATTCAAGATAATAAAAACGGTCTTGGTCAATCTATCGAAACACTATTTGCACGTTTTGATATCAAGCCGCTTGCCGCCGCTTCTATCGCTCAAGTTCATACTGCTGCCCTACATGATGGCCGTGAAGTCGTCGTAAAGGTGGTTCGTCCCGATATCCGTACCACCATTGTTGCGGACTTTGAGCTACTACGTGAGTTAGCCAACTGGGCATCTGCTCGTATCGAAGCGGCTCGTGCCGTACATATTATTGATATTGTCGAAGACTACCGTCAAGTCATGCTTAACGAGTTGGATTTGACACTTGAAGCAGACAATACTACTCAAATGCGCAATAACTTCTTGGGTTCAGCATTGATGTATGTACCTGAAGTCTATGATGCGGCCAAAAATGTGATGGTGATGGAGCGTATTCAAGGCGTTCCCATCTCACAAGTTGAGATGTTTGACCAGCTGGGCTATGACCGTGCGGCACTGGCCAAAAAAGGCTTAACGATATTTTTTACTCAAGTCTTCCGTGATAACTTCTTTCATGCCGATATGCATCCGGGTAATGTGTTTGTAGAGACACCACCAATTCAAACACTACACGCAGGTATGGCAGCGGTCGATTTAGGTCATGAGCCACGCTATATCGGTCTAGATTGCGCCATCATGGGCACTTTATCAAAAGACGATCAACTTATCGTCGCGCGTATGCTGTTGGCAGTCATGAATGATAACTTTACGGCAATGGTTGATATTGTGAGCCGAGCAGGTTGGATACCGCCAAATACTGACAAACACGCCTTGATGCGCGATATGAAGCGCACCGTTGGGCCAATGCTAAAAAAATCCATTAATGATATCGACTTTGCTGGTGTCTTAATGCAGATTCTAGACATTGCACGCCGTCATCATATGAGCATTCCACCGCAACTCATGCTCTTACTGAAAACATTGGTACATGTCGAAGGCCTGGGTCGCGATTTATATCCTGATCTTGATATCTGGTCACTTGCCAAGCCAATTTTAAGCAGTTGGATCAAAGAGCAGCTAGATCCTATGCGCAACTTACAGCAGCTTCGTCAGCAATTACCCGAGATATTACTGTCTACCACTGATATTCCAAAACTGTTGGATCAAGGCTTACAAAGCCTTGCTTCACAAGGATCACGTCAAGACAGTCAACTACGAGAAATACAGCAAATTCGTGCTGACATGCTTAACGACCGTCGTCGTGACTGGCTAGCACTGGCAGGGTTTGCTATATTTATTGCTATTGCTACGCAAGTCATCGGCTGGCTATCACCTATATTTTATATACTGGCTGTCTTGGTAGTTGTTTGGCGTATATTGGCTTAAAGACCAGCTTTATCTTTTATTTACTTAGTTTAGAAAAAGCCTCGTAACTTTAGACTCAAACAAAGAAATGCACCTGCTTTTAATGAGAAGCAGGTGCATTTCTTATGCTAAATACTGAATACTGAATACTGAATACTGAATACTATAGCATTTGGTCAATCGCCATTTGAGTCAATACGCGACCACGTGCCGTACGCAACACATAGCCTTGTTGAATCAGATACGGCTCAATCACGTCCTCGAGTGTACCACGATCCTCAGCCATCGCTGCTGCTACCGCTTCGACTCCAGCAGGTCCACCATCAAAACGCTCATGCAATATTTCGATATAGCGTCTGTCTAAATGATCGAGACCGCGTCTATCAACAGCTAGCATATCTAGCGCACTGCCCGCTATCGCACCATTGATACTACCATCGCCCCTGACTTCGGCATAGTCACGAACACGGCGTAGCAATCGATTGGCTATCCTCGGTGTACCACGCGCACGACGGGCAATCTCTACCGCGCCATCCTCACTCATAGGCACACGCATCAAACGTGCTGCACGACTGACAATCGTCGTTAGGTCAGCGATATTATAGAACTCTAATCGTTGTACAATACCAAAGCGATCACGTAGTGGTGACGTCAACAGCCCTGCTCTGGTGGTCGCTGCGACCAAGGTAAACGGAGGCAGATCAAGCTTGATAGAACGAGCAGCAGGCCCTTCACCAATCATAATATCCAGCTGAAAATCTTCCATTGCTGGATATAATATTTCCTCAATGACCGAGCTCAGCCGATGAATCTCATCAATAAATAGTACGTCACCTTCCTCTAAATTGGTTAACATGGCTGCCAAATCACCTGGACGCTCAAGCACTGGCCCTGAGGTCGAGCGCAAATTACCGCCCATTTCACGAGCAATAATATTGGCAAGCGTGGTTTTACCTAGACCTGGCGGACCAAAAATAAGGGTATGATCTAACGCTTCTTTACGGCCTCGCGCTGCACCAATAAACACTTCCATCTGCTCACGTACGACCGGCTGGCCAATGTATTCAGCCAATAGTGCTGGTCGAATATTGGAATCAGGAGCATCCCCTGCTCCTTCTAGCGGATTAATCAAACGATCTTGCATCATAGTTTTTATCATTATATTAAAAAATTAGGTAATAAATAGCATAACCAAACGCCACCTATAAGTCATGCAAAACATCAAAAGTTATCTGCCAAAACGAAAATAAGCGACAATTAATGTCGCTTATTTGTTCAATACTTTCTGATACAACTATTAATAGCAACAGCAGCCAAAATTACTTAAACGTTGATAGCTGCTGTAAGGTAGCTTTTAACAATCCTTGCGTATCTGCAAAGACATCGCCGTTACTCTTAGCGGCTTTGATCGCTTGCTGAGCTTCTTTTTCTTTATACCCCAAGCTAATCAGAGCGCCTTCTACTTCAGCGATGATGTTGTCTTCGGCAGAAATTTCAGCAGGCTGAATAGCGAATTCTAAATTGCTATTATCCACTTCAATATTTTTCAGCTTGTCTTTTAGTTCAATCAGCAAACGTTGCGCCGTCTTTTTACCGATACCTGGAATACGAGTCAGGGCTGTCTCTGAATCCTGCTCAACGTGCATTTTGAGCTCAGCTGCCGACATCGCAGATAACATCGCCAATGCCATTTTTGCCCCAACGCCATTTATTTTAATCAACTGACGAAAGACATCTCGCTCTTTGCGATCAATGAAGCCATAGATCAGCTGCGCATCTTCACGCACATGGAAATGCGTCCAAATACTTGCCTGCTCATTAAGCTGTAGCTGACAAAATGAAGGCAATGGCAGCTCAATATCATAACCAACACCAGAGGTCGTCATGATACAAGCGGTTGGTGCCATTAAGTATTGCACCTGTCCAGTAATCAATCCAATCATCACTCACTACCTCTTACATAGGCTATCGTATAAAAAATATCAGCTGCCACATTATTGTCCGCGACTTTTCACCAGACAAATCTTACTGGTAAAAATCAACCATACCTTCGAGGCTGGTTGGACGAATTTTATGCGCTTGACCAGCAGAACCAAAAGCTTCAAAACGATTGGTGCAGATGTCTGACATCGCTACCATAGAGGCTTTAAAGTATTTACGCGGATCAAACTCGCTCGGGTTTTCTGCAAGAAATTTACGAATAGCACCTGTTGAGGCCAAACGTAGATCTGTATCGATATTAACCTTACGGACACCATGCTTAATTGCTTCAACGATTTGCTCAACAGGTACGCCATAGGTCTCACCAATATTACCGCCATTTTCATTGATGACTTTTAGCCACTCTTGCGGTACTGATGATGAACCATGCATAACTAAATGAGTGTTAGGAATACGAGCATGAATCTCTTTTACACGTTCAATAGACAGGATGTCACCTGTAGGTGGACGCGTGAATTTATACGCACCGTGGCTTGTACCGATAGCAATAGCTAGCGCATCGACGTTGGTGTCTTTAACGAACTGTTCAGCTTCGTCAGCACTGGTCAATAGTTGCTCATGATCCAATACGCCTTCTGCACCAGAGCCGTCTTCTTCGCCTGCCATACCAGTCTCAAGACTGCCCAAGCAACCGATTTCACCTTCTACAGACACACCGCAAGCATGCGCCATTTTGACGACTTCACGAGTAACGCTAGCATTATAATCATAATCCATTGGTGTCTTACCATCTTCGCCAAGCGAGCCGTCCATCATCACTGATGAAAAACCAAGCTGGATTGAACGTTGGCAAATCGCTGGTGACATGCCATGATCTTGATGCATAACGACTGGAATATGTGGCCACTCTTCGATAGCAGCAATAATCAAATGACGCAAAAATGCTGACCCTGCATAACTACGTGCGCCAGCGCTAGCTTGAACGATAACAGGTGAGTCACAGGCATCTGCAGCCATCATAATTGCACGCATCTGCTCTAGATTGTTGACGTTGAAGGCAGGAACACCGTAGCTGTGTTCAGCGGCATGATCTAGAAGTTGACGTAAAGATATTAAGGCCATAAAACGCTCTCTGATTGAGTTTTGAATAATATTTTAAAAATAGCTCTTGAAATGACGGCTTTTAAAGCCATTAGCAAAAAGCTTTGCTTGATAACAGTAATAGCACTGTCAATCAGCATAATAGTGAATCATTTCAGGACAATGAATACGCGGTGATTATAACAAAAATTGCTCTGTCTTCGTAGTCGTTGCCTGACTATTTGTTTATATGTTTACTCTATGCTTCGTTTTGGCTCATTCTGTAAATAATCAGCTAATAGGTTAGTTCATATAAAATTTCAAATTAAAAATAAGAAATGCAAAAAGCCTTGGCAATCACCAAGGCTTTTCTAATATATCATGAGGCTTATAGTACAGAAATCTATGTTCGTTACTAACCTATTGATTTATTCTATCAATCAATAGCAGGTCAATAAATCAGTAATGAAGTGACCTGCTATTGATTTATTCTATCAATCAATAGCAGGTCAATAAATCAGTAATGAAGTGACCTATTACTTAGCTTGTTACTTAACTTAGTACTGTTGCTCAGCGTCAACAGCGATGTCGTCTGCACCTTCAGCAACAGCAGTAGCGCCTTCAGATACCGCAGAAGCAGTACCTTCAACGACAGTGCTAGTACCTTCAGCGATAGCATCACCAGTGTTTTGCAATGCATCTGTAGCAGCAGCACCAGCAGTTTCTGCGCCTTCGGCAACTTCAGTACCAGCGTCTTGAGCAGCCGCTTCAGCGTCAGCAGCAGTCGCTTCAGTTTCAGCAGAGATGTCGTCAGCAGCAGACTCAGTAGTCGCTTCAGCATTTTCTTCTGTCTGTTGGCTACATGCAGTAACTGCAAAAGTACCAGCAAGTACGCTAGCAAGTAACAAATGACGTTTTAACATAATAAACCTCTCGTAAATAAAACATGTCAAAATACATGGTGGCACTATTTTATAGAGTGCAAATAACACATGCAATAATAATTTTCAGTATGGATACAAATAATAATGACTTAATAATCAACGACTATTGCTTATAATTGTTCTGAGGACAGACTAAAAAAGCACTAGCCATCACATTATGTCGATAGCCTACATTAGATGCTTAACATTAGTTGTACGTCTAATGTTACTAAACGACTCGGTAGCATCGACTTAGTTAAGCGTCAATTTGCAGAGCAGCAACCGCTGGAAGCACTTTACCTTCTACGAATTCCAAGAATGCACCACCGCCCGTTGACATATAGCTGACACCATCAGCGATTTGATATTTATCGATTGCTGCTAATGTATCGCCACCACCAGCAATTGAAAAGCCTTGGCTATCTTTAACAGCATTCGCCACTATATGCGTACCTTGGCCGAAAGCATCTACTTCAAACACACCCACTGGACCGTTCCACAAGATCGTTTTTGCATTAATAATCGCATCGGCAAGCTGCTTGGCGCTCTCTGGTGCAATGTCCAATATCATGTCATTGTCACCAATCGCATCAACAGACTTAATCGTTGCGGCGGCCTTTTGCAGTGAGCCAGTAAAATCAGCGAAGTCGATATCATTTTTATCAGCGACTACGACGTACTCAGGTAATAAAATCTCAGTTTTATTCATGATGTCACGAGCCGTATCTACTAAATCTGCTTCATACAATGATGCACCAACACTATGACCTTGAGCGGCCAAGAAAGTATTAGCAATACCGCCACCAACAATAATTTGTGTGCAGACTTCTGCCAAGCTGTGCAAAACTTCTAATTTTGTTGATACCTTCGAGCCGCCGACAATAGCTAACATCGGCTGAGCTGGGGTCTCAAGTGCTAGACTCAGTGCATCAAGTTCAGCAGCTAATAGAGGGCCTGCACAAACTATTTTGCCCGCTTGACGCATGGCTTGAGTAACACCTTCTGTCGATGCTTGTGCTCGATGTGCCGTACCAAAAGCATCCATCACAAACACATCGCATAAATCTGCGTATTTTTTTGCTAAAGCGGCATCGTTTTTCTTTTCGCCTTCATTGAAACGCACGTTTTCTAGCAGTACGACTTCACCAGCTTTGATAGAAGCACCTTGCGTCAAATAATCACGATTCAAGCTCACTGGCGCTGCTAATTTTTCGCTTAAATAGTCAGCAACAGGCGCTAATGAATATATTTCTTCAGGGTTGCCTTCAGTCGGACGTCCTAGATGTGAGCAAACGATAACAGCAGCGCCTTTTTCTAGTGCCATCTTTATAGTAGGTAGGCTTGCTTGCAGACGAGCAGCACTCGTAACTTTACCATTTTTGATAGGTACGTTTAGATCTTCTCGAACTAACACGACTTTATCCGTCAAGCTCAGCTCACTCATACGCAAAAAATTCATTACCTGCTCCTATGCATCAATCTATTAGTTAATTTACGGTTACTATTGCTATGACATGTGTTATGACATGATTTTTATAAAAGAAGGTGACCAACTGTTGTCTATATTGATCTTCATATTCTTGAGTTGAGCTTTACCTTTGTGATAATTTTTTATATTTGTTATTCGATTATCAACATATCTGTTTAGGCAAAAATTAACGGCGGTGCATTCTACCAGTTTTCTGTCAAAAGCTCATACGGAACTTGCCAAAAACTTAACGCTTACTCTTTGAACCTTGTTAAAGAGCCAGTAACATTTTGTGGTGGTACTTAACCGTCAGCATCTCTACGATAGAAGTGTGGATAATAAAAATAAACTATTAGGAGAGTACAATGACCATCAACTTAGATATTGCCAAACAGAATCTCTTAACATTAAAAAACGACTATGAGACTCGAATCGATAAAATTGAAGACCACATTAAAAACCCACAAGACGATCTCAATGAGCATTGGGACGACCAAGCCATCTCATACCGTCAAAATGACATGCGCAAAAACCTCATGGGTGAAGCTCGTCAAAGTTTAATTTATGTCGATAATGCCTTAAGCCGTATCGAAAACGGTACGTACGGCGAGTGTGCGGTATGCGGCAAGCAGATCGAAGTGCAACGCTTAGAAGCCCTACCCTACGCCACACTGTGTATGGAACATGCTGAATAAGCATTTGGCTTCTATTTTCAATAAATAGACTATAAAGTAGGTTTTTCCCACTCAGAAAATACCTGCTGCCACTGGTGGCAACGTTTAGCGATTTGTGCGACTGGTAAATCCATGATATCGCCTACTACTGCGACATATTTAATTGGCAACCCTGCTAGAGTCGAGACATTTTCAGCCGTCAGACCACCTATCACGCACATGTCTATGCCTTGCTGACAACCCAAAACAAGCTGCTCATGGGATACAATATTAGCATTGGGTTTGGTTGTAGAAGTAAAGATTGCGCCCATTGCAGCATAACTTGCGCCATCACTTTTTGCTTCTTTAACTAATGCTGAGTCATGATGGCAAGTACGACCAATAATCTGATTCGGTGCTAAAGTCTGTTTAGCATCACTAACATTCCCATCTTTTTGACCCAGATGCACACCGATACCAAGCTTAGCAGCTAAGCCAATATCATCATTTACAACAACTGGAACGTTGTACACATTGGCCAAATCAACGATCTGTAGCGCCTCATCATATAGCTGCGAGTCACCATCGGGTAACGCAAGTATTTTCTTGCGGCGGATTTGTAGTAGCGCAATTAGTCCAGTTGCTAGTGCTGCTTCTAACTTCTGATACAAAAGTGAAAACTCATCGTCGTTGGTCAACAAGTATAGCTTTGGCATTAAAAAATTTGATGACTGGATCATACAATGTGTCCTTAATATTCACACAATAAAAAAGCTGTTATATCACATAACAGCTTTTTTATAAGTACCAAACCAATAAGCTTACACTGTACGACGTGTCGCTAAACTGTTAAGAATATTTTTGGCATCACCCCAACGCGTGGCTGAGCTGTTCGCCCCTAAGATCACGATGATTGCTGGGCGGTTGTTGACACGAGTCTCCATCACGACGCAACGACCCGCTTCATTGATAAATCCTGTTTTTGAGATACCGATTGGATAACTGCCATCACGGACCAAACTACTGGTGTTATTGGCTTTGTAAGTACGGTTACCACTTGAGTAGTTTGAGACAAAAAAGTCATAGCTCTTAGTAGTAGAGAAACGGCGAATGACATCATAATTACCAGCAGCACGTACCATTTTTACGAGGTCTTTTGGTGAAGCGACGTTGCGCTTATCAAGCCCTGTTGGGTCACCGAAGAAAGCGGTCGTCATGCCTAAGTCTTGAGCCTTACGGTTCATCGCCCGCATAAAGGCACTATAACCACCTGGATAGTTACGCGCTAGACTTTTTGCAGCCGGATTTTCTGATTTCATCAATGCCATTAATAAAATTTCAGCACGATTCATACGATCGCCAGACTTTAGGTTCGAGCTTGCACGCTTAGGACCGACGAAATCTTCTGGATCAAGGGTAATCTCTTCACGCATATCGAGACCGGCATCCAGTACAACCATAGCCGTCATTACTTTAGTAATACTGGCCATCGGACGTGCAACATCGGCATCTTTTTCGTAAATAGACTCACCAGTCTCGGCATCAATGACAGCGACGCTACGAGAGTCAGTGCTGATAGGAATCATATCACTACTACCGAATGCACCGCGGTAAGTGGTATTGTAACTATTATTACTACTACCGAAACTATTAGAAGTCGTTGAACCAGAACCATTATCAATTTTTTTGATAGTAGAGCTGTTAGACTTGTACATGATATTACGTGCTTCAGATAGACTGTCCGCACCGCCCCAACTCATGCGAGCACTAGAACCGTTGTCAGCGCTACCATTAATCGTAAGTGCGGCTTGTGCAGCACTGCCCAAACTCAATGAAATCATAGCAGCGATTAATTGCTGTTTGGTTAATGGTAGTTGCTTCATTATGCCCCCTGCTGTCGTTATCACGCCAGTTATACACTGCCTGACGCCACAAACGTACGTAGCCTTTATGGATGTGTTTATGAGTACTCATATAGAGTTTTTGTATTTTTAGTGTATCATGGATTGCATTTAAGTTTAATCTATCAAACTGATTTAGTAGTTTATTTCGACCTAATTCAAATTTCGCTACAACCACTTGATACTATAGAAACAATGCTTCACATTTCAGAAACATATGTTCATCGTGCACAAAGTAACCTTTTATATTTCATAATATTGCGCAGCGATAACGACACAATATGTTAGCAGTATATGATGTTTTCGGAACTAAAAATGGTTCAGATGACTTGAAACTACTTGTCATTTAACATCATTCAACACCTCCATTCTGACAAATAATAAAGAGTATCGTTATGATTAAAGTATTAGTAGTAGATGATCATGATTTGGTGAGAATGGGTATTAGTCGTATGTTATCAGACAGTATCGACATCGAAGTCATCGGTGAAGCTGATAGTGGCGATATGGCTATTAAACTGGCTAAACAGCTGCGCCCTGACGTGATATTACTTGATGTCAACATGCCTAATATCGGTGGTCTCGAAGCAACCAAACGTTTAATTCAGCTTGATATAGGCGTTAAAATATTAGCCGTCAGTAGTATGTCCGCACAGCCCTATCCTTCAATGCTCATCAAAGCAGGTGTCAACGGTTATATCACTAAAGGTACACCACTTGATGAGATGATAAGAGCGGTCAAAAAAATCTATCAAGGCGGACGTTATTTCAGTCAAGATGTTGCTGAACAATTGGCCGATGTTCTATTATCAGACAATGCCAACTCACCGTTTGAATTGTTAAGTGACCGTGAAAAGCAAGTAGCTATGATGGTAGTTAACTGTCAAAGTCCTCAACAAATAGCCGATCAGCTATTCGTCAGTGTTAAAACCATCAATACGTACCGCTATCGTATTTACGAAAAAGTCGGTGTGGATAGTGATGTTAAATTGACTCATTTGGCCATTCGTCACGGTCTTATCCAACCATAAGTCACTTAACTCTCCTTTCTTTGCCATGGTCAACTTATGAAGCCTGCTATTACGCATTATTTGCATCAAGATGAAACCCTTCCGCTGATACAGTTACGCAGATTAGGGCTGATCTATAGTAGTTACCGCTTCATCGTTGGCCTATTTTCTATGTTGATGGTGTATATCACTGCTCAGACTGGCAATATCGTCTCTCTACCAAGCTTTTTGCAACAAACCGTCCTCAGCTTTTATATTTTACTGAGTTTAATCCTGCTGGGACTGTTTTATGTCGTCCATAAAAAGATGCGACGTCAGCTAGCCTTTGGCTTGGTCTTAGACGTTACTATCTTAAGCTTATTGCTTTACACAGCTGGCGCACCTGACTTACAGTTAACCATGCTGTACATGGTAGTAGTCGCAGCGAGTTTTATGCTATTACACAGCTCACAAGCACTAATCATTACGCTACTTGCTATTATCTTTGTCATTTATCAGCAATTTTTTTATGCCATTGCTAATAGTATGAATTTGGCCAATTTAGGTAATGCTTTACTCATGTCAGCCAGTTTTTTGGCAGTTGGTGGATTGAGTTGGTCGATCTCCTATCGCTTAGTACAGCTAGAAAAAGTAGCCGCGAGTCATGCTAAAGAAGTAGAACGACTGAACGTTATCAATCAAGAAGTCATCACGCAAATGGCTAATGGTGTCATTGTCATCGATAATCAGCATGTCGTATTAGCTAACCTTGCCGCTCATCAATTACTTAGCCTTCCCTATAATGCATCAATATCATTACCAAGCGTATCTGACGAAGCAGATAGTAGTACACGACATGAGAGCTACACCGAACTATTAACCGACTTTGAGCAACAGCTTAGCAAACAACATACGCAGCTCTTGCATGCCTGTTTATCAGTCTCAGCAGGTCAATCTTGCACCTTTACGTACGACCTGCCTGCAGTAGCAAATGCTTCTATATTTGGTAAACTACGCGTACATATCATTCCATTAAAGGATGGTAGCAAACTAATAATGCTAGAAGATTTACGCCGTGAGCAAGCCAGTGCTCAACAGTTAAAGCTGGCATCTCTAGGACAATTAACCGCCAGTATTGCTCACGAAATAAGAAATCCTTTAGCGGCTATTTCTCAGGCCAGTCAGCTATTAATGGAAGATGTGATAGAAATCGAGGAAAGCAATACCGCAGATGAGAATATGGTGGTTGGTAACTCAAATGTCGATTTGTCCGGTAATTATGAGCTTTATAAGATGATATTTGCGCAAACAAAACGCGTCAATCGCATTATAGAAGACGTCCTAAAACTGTCGCGCCAGCAAGCAGCCAGTCAACAGTCGATTGTATTGGCTGAGTGGATGCCAACATTTTTAGAAAATTATTTTCAAGGACATGACGTTTTTTTACGAGTAAAAACGCAACCTACCATATCATTCGATACTCATCAATTAGAGCAAGTTTTGATTAATTTAATCAATAATGGTCTACGCTATAGCAGCTATGCTCAGCCTCATGCTTATGTAGAAATCGAGATTTATTGTGCCGACAACGATGTTATAATTGATGTTTTAGACGATGGTGCTGGCGTGAGCACCGAAAGTTTAAAGCATTTATTTAATCCGTTCTTTACTACAGATCAAGCAGGTACAGGCTTAGGACTGTACCTATCACAAGCATTTTGTGAGGCCAACCAGACTCGTTTACTTTATATACCTGAGCATAAGAAAACATGCTTTCGCTTGATAGCGCCTTCTGCTGATGCTGGTACGTACGGATCAATGAACAAAAAAAACGTGAATAAAAGCGTTTTGTAAATAGCAGTCTTATCCTGTGGCAAAATTTTTACCATTGAGTTATGTTTATTTTAAGGTTTACTATTTATTTTTTTAATTCTATATAGTCAGTTGTAAGATAATTTAGATACAAAAAGGGCGAGAGAAAGTACTACAAACAGTAGACTGAACTCTCCTGACATCGTGCCTGAATTATATAGGACAGACTATAGCTATTGAACACAATGAGATAATGTATGACAACAACCGCGCTAGTCGTCGATGATGAAGTAGATTTGTGCCGATTAATGCAAATTACTTTGACCAAAATGGGCATCAAAAGTGATGTCGCATATACGTTGTCACAAGCAAGATCATTCTGGAAAGACAATGACTATGACTTTTGCTTGACCGACTTAAACCTCCCTGATGGGTCAGGGTTAGAGTTAGTGAAGGAAATAAGTGACAGCTCTAGCACTCCAATAGCGGTTATTACCGCCCACGGCAGTATGGATCTAGCGATCGAGGCACTCAAACTTGGTGCTTTTGATTTCGTTAATAAACCACTTGAGCTGCCACGCTTACGCCAACTGGTCGAAAATGCCTTGAAGGTTATACACCAAGACAATGTAGCAAGTGCCACACCTGAATCCTCACCTGAGCAAAAGATGTTAGACAGCAGGCTTATCGGTAATTCTGCCGTGATGCATCCTCTGAAAAAAACTATTTTAAAACTGGCACGCTCACAAGCGCCTGTTTTTTTATCAGGCGCATCGGGTACAGGCAAAGAAGTGGTTGCCAGACTGATTCACGATTTAAGCCCACGTAGAGATGGTAGCTTTGTGCCAGTCAACTGCGGTGCTATACCTTCAGAGCTCATGGAGTCAGAGTTTTTTGGTCACAAAAAAGGCAGCTTTACTGGTGCTGTCGCTGACAAACAAGGACTGTTCCAACAAGCAAATGGTGGTACGTTATTTTTAGACGAGGTAGCAGACTTGCCACTCGCAATGCAGGTAAAACTACTGCGTGCCATTCAAGAAAAAACAGTAAGAGCCATCGGTGATACTAAGGAAGTGCCAGTAGACATTCGCATTTTGTCCGCAACTCATAAAGACTTAAGTCAATTGGTACAAGATGGCGCATTTCGACAAGATTTATACTACCGTATCAATGTGATTGAACTAAAACTCCCTACTCTAAATGCACGTCGTGACGACATACCTGTTTTAGCTGAGCATTTTTTGGCCATGATTACTAATGAATGGCAGTTAGAGACGCCACCATCATTAACCAATGAGGCTTGCGAGCGCTTGCAGCATCATGACTTTGCTGGCAACGTCCGTGAGCTACGCAATATCCTTGAGCGAGCCGTGACCCTAGCAGAGAGCTCACACATTGACGTCAATCACTTAGGTCTTACAGATATTGATATCAGTCATGCGCAAATACCAGAAACTGAGTTAAACGATAAGGTAGTGGGTGGAACGCTAGAAGCGGGTGAAAAAACCATCCAACCAACACATGAAGTAATAGCACCGCAGATCCAACAGATACCAACCAACCTGCACCCTTATCGCACTACTACTCAGCACTTCCCTGCTATGAGACAGCGTTCATCAGTTAATCAAACAGAAATATTCAATTCCACAACAGCTCCTAGCGACGAAGAGTTCATCGAACCTGACTCTACCCAGCAAGAAGGCAATGCAAAGGTCAATCTAAGCGAGTTATCTGATGGACAACTGCCCGTTCAAGGGCTAGAAACTTACTTACAAGAGCAAGAAAAGCAACTGATTATTACTGCGCTCAAAAAAACCGGATGGAACAAAACTCAGGCTGCCGAACTATTAGGTACGACTTTTCGCTCTTTGCGCTACCGCATGAAAAAGTTAGAAATATCTGAGGATGAGTCTGAATCATAAACCTTTATATAGCTGATTCAGTTCAAAAGAGATTCAAGGCAACCGAGTGCAGATGTATATGTGATACTTCAAGCGAGGTTAACGCTGTCACTCTTTTATAGAGGATTGACTATAGTGATGATTTGACTCTATAGCCTACCTATAATGAGTAGCGCTTAGCCAACTGCCTTCGGCCTATAGCGCTTTGTTATTTTCAGTAGGCTTTCGGACAAAACGAATACCTGAACCTAACTTTTGTGCTCGTAGTATCTCGAGTGCCTGCTGCTCCCATGTGCCCTCATTGCCTGACAGTGTGACATCAGGCTTTACACCGATACCATCTATCTTTTTGCCTGATGCTGTCATATAGTTAGCAACTGTCAATTTAACGGCTTGCTCATCATTGAGCGGGATGACTGACTGCACTGACCCCTTACCATAGCTGACCTCACCAGCAATAATGGCTCGCTTTTGTGCTTGTAAGCTACTGGCCAACACTTCTGCTGCTGATGCCGAATATCTATTTTGTAAAACAACAACTGGCAGTGATTCGAATAATGCCGCACCTTGAGTCGATAGAGTCCGTGTGTCACTTTGACGAGCTTTCACTTGTACCACATCAGTATCAGTCATGAATAAACTAGCAACGCTCACCGCTGACGTTAATACACCACCTGGATTGTCACGCATGTCTAACAAAATACCAGATACGGGTGCCTCTAAATCAATCAAGCTTTCCAATAATTTTTCACGGCTATTATTTTGAAACGCAGGCAACTTAATAACGGCAATACCATTGATGAGCTTTGCTTCAACGACTTGAGGGTGACTATTATTACGCTGTAAGGTAGTGGTATGTTTGCGGCGACCAGCTCTCGAGGTTACGATATCCACTTGCGTCCCCGCAATCCCTGTTAGGAGTTGCTTGATATCATTACTTTCTTTATTAGCATCCAGTTTGAGATCGCCAATTTGATGCAAATAGTCACCAACAGCGATGTCTTTTTTATCAGCAGGTGAGTCATCATCGACGTCTGTAACTACCCAGTAGCCAGCCACAGGTTGATAAGTGACTTTGAGACCAACGTCGCCCACATCACCTTCTGTAAAAGCGCGTAGATTTTCGTACGCCTCAGCACCTAAAAACTCAGCATGACTGTCAAGCTTGGTCAGCATACCACTCATCGCATTGCTGAATAGCTCTTCATCATTCACCGTATCCACATATTCGCGGCGCACTAAATCCACTACTGCGACGAACGTCTTAAGCGTCTCTGGAGAAATGGCATTCAGTGATACTTGTGCAACGTCAGAAGGAATACTGGTATCGATATCTTCCGTATCGTCAGTTAAAGCACTTTCATCTGGCACACTATCTATTGAGTCATCAGCATCGTCTGCAGCTTCAAGCATATCAGCAATATCTGATAAATTATTAGTGTCGTTTTTGGCCGCTATCTCGTCATCATTTAAACTGATCAGCTGTAGGTTGGCTGTAGGGTTACGTGCATCGTTCTCAGGCAATATTGCTGCCTGTGCGTATACACTAAAAGTACTCAATCCCAGTAAACCTATCATGAATACAGGCTTAAAAAAAGTTGGTGTGGCAGGTAGCTTCAGCGTTGGTTTACCCAATCGCTTAGAGACAGACGATCGCACAGAATAGGTAGGATGCATAAGAGAACTCGTTTAAATAATAGAATGTACAACGTTATTATTATAGATATATTTATCAAATATGCCTCATAACATAACATCAAGCGTATGTTTAAGACTAGAATAGTATTGCAAATAACTTAGGCAAAATGTATCAAAAAAAGGAAAGATAATAGATATCTTTCCTTTTATAGTGTCCAAAGACTTTAGTGTCTAACAACGATAATCTGCTATCAGAATACGAAGGCTAAAATCTTTTAATTATCAATTACGATACTGGTAATAATAAGCTTTCACCCGTCATCTCAATTGGTGCTTCGATATTCATCAGTGCCAAAATAGTCGGTGCGATATCGCTCAGCTTACCACCATGACGCACTTTTAACTTTTTGTCACCAACATAAATAAAAGGTACCAGTTCAGTAGTATGTTGAGTATGTACTTGACCGCTGTCATAGTCCTGCATCTGCTCACAGTTACCATGATCGGCCGTGATTAACATATCACCTCCAGCTGCTCGCACTGCAGTCGCAACACGACCCACACATACGTCCAACGCCTCTACCGCTTGTACAGCAGCATTAAAGATACCTGTGTGTCCAACCATATCCCCATTGGCATAGTTCACGACCAGCACGTCATATTTACCAGATTCAATCGCTTCTACCAACTTATCTGTCACTTCAGGCGCACTCATTTCAGGCTGCAAATCATAAGTGGCAACATTTGGAGAAGGCACTAAAATACGTGTCTCACCGTTGTACTCATCCTCACGGCCACCACTAAAGAAAAATGTCACGTGAGCATATTTTTCGGTTTCTGCGATACGTAGCTGTGTCTTACCTTGATCTTGCAGATATTCACCAAGTGTATTCGTCAATGACGTTGGATAATACGCGATGCTAGTCTTTGAGTTATCTGCTAAAACGTCTGAATACTTGGTCAGCATCACAAAAGCTGCCAATCTAGGTTGTTTATTACGTGCAAATCCAGAAAACTCATGATCCGGTAGTACAAATGCTTGTGCAAGTTCACGGGCACGGTCAGAACGGAAGTTCATAAAAATTAAAGCATCATTGTCATCAACCGTGTATGGCACTTCATCACGTCCGATTACGGTAGTAGGACTAACGAACTCATCTGTCTCACGTGCTTTATAAGCGGCTTGTACAGCACCGTCAGCTCGGGTCGACAAGCGATCAGCCTTACCTTCAGTGATAAGCTCATAGGCCTTTTGTACGCGATCCCAACGATTGTCACGATCCATCGCATAATAACGTCCGATAATACTCGCAATCTGTACTCGACCACCTTCATAGTGCTCATTGAGCTTGCCGATATGTGTACGTAAACGATTGATGTATTTATCGGCAGACTTTGGCGGTGTATCACGGCCATCTAAAAAGCAATGCACAAAGACATTTTTGGCGCCATGGACAAGTGCTGAATGGCACATCGCCTCGATATGATCTTGGTGCGAATGCACGCCACCGTCCGACAACAGCCCCATAATATGCACGTTGCCACCAAGCTCGTTTGCCGCTTTTACGGCATTTACTAGTGCTTCGTTTTTATAAAACTCACGATTACTCACTTCACTTGAAATACGAGTTGAGTCTTGATAAAGAACACGGCCAGCACCCAAGTTCATATGCCCAACTTCTGAGTTACCAAATTGACCGTCTGGCAAACCAACGTCTTCTCCTGAAGCAGATATCAATCCGTGTGAATACTGCTGATAAATCTTATCAAGATTTGGCATATCGGCAGCAGCAATTGCATTGTCCTTATCGTCTTCACGATGCCCAAAACCATCTAATATCATTAAGACATGCGGTATTTTTTTATTGTTATCGCTGTCTTTTTTATTATTGAGTTGAGCCTGACTATCGTTGATAAATTCTGATTGTTGGTGATTATGGGTCATGAATTACCGCTCCTCAAGTGAATGAACGCCTATGATGCTGTACTAGGATGTTTAAAGCCCTCTATATTAACACACATCTCAAAATAGCTGAAAAATCGCTATTTTTAACTAGTAATTAAGCGCCTAGTATGCTCTTGCATCATTGGAAAAAGGGTTAAAACTCGACATGAATCTTGTAATCATCAACCCTACGTATCAATCTGTAAATCGTACTTGCAATCGTTCAATTCATTGGTTAAGATAATTATATTCTGAAGTGTTGGCTAGTAGATGTTTATTCCCTGAGCCGATAATGCTTTACCAGGATGTGGTACCTATCATCTCATTGTGTATGCCTGCACCGCTTGCGGTGTATCAGGAAACCTGCAGAGATGATGACGCATCCGCCCTGAACTTCACGGTTCATGGGTCACCATCTTACAGCGGCACTTCGGTTGTTTCATTCGGTTATTGACCGTTTTATTCATAACAAATAAGTTTACGATAGTACGGTTACAACCAACAGAAAGCCCCTTTTGTCATCGACGAAAGGGGCTTTTTTTATGACTTTTTCTGTATTCCTAGTCTATAGACGATACACTATTCATCATTGGCTGATTTTGTGATTTTTTTCACATCTTTAGGAATATTTTTTGCTGTACCGTCCACAGTCGTGTGCTGTTTGAACACATCGCCGAACGGGTTTTGTTGTTGCTGACCAAATGGATTTTGGCCATTCGTGCCGCCTGCTCCGCCGAATGGGTTTTGACCACCCATGCCGCCAAACGGATTTTGACCGCCGCCCATTTGACCACCCATCTGCTTCGCCATCATTTCCATCATTTTTTGCTGATTGTTCATGACATAGTTATTGGCAAAGTCTTTAAGCTTCTTCTGTACTGGTGGCAATACGACCAATAATGCGAGCAAATCACTGAGCACCCCTGGTATGAGCAGTAAGACACCCGCTGCTGCCATCGCGACACTTTTAATCATGGTCGACTCTTGCGGACGCATCGACGGATTCGTCATCCCACCAGCTTTCATCTGCTGTGCCATTGGATTCAGTGCTGCCATTCCTTTACGCAACAGTGAGATACCGATGACGGCGGCAATGATAAACCACATAAACACCCACCAACCACTCATAAACTGAGCAAGCAAATACCAAAGCAGCATCTCGATAATAAACCAAACGATGGCAATACCAACTATCTGACCCATAAAGTGTCGTCCTATAAAATAAAAACCAATAAATTGAGCGCCATGCAAATTAAGATGGCTAACATATGATGTATATGGGGATTGATTGCTATACTATCAAACTTACGGCTAATTTTTAAGCCATATAGTCGGTACAATATAATTTGGATACAAGGACGGTAAGTAAAAGTGCTACGAGAGTAGGCTGAGCGAGTCTGACTCCCTATCCGATTTATATAGGATTGAATATAAAATAAAATGTAAGCAAGACGGGATATTATGGCCATTATTATCGGGATTGATCCAGGCTCACGCATGACGGGTTATGGAATTGTTCAACAAACCGGCGACAAACTGACTTATATCGATGCAGGTACTATTCGTACGGATACCAAAGAGATGCCTGAACGACTTAAGCGTATCTTTAATGGTCTGACACGGATCACCCAACATCATTTAAAATATGCAGACGAGCCTATCTATACGGCTATTGAGCAGGTGTTTATGGCTGAAAATCCAGACTCTGCGCTTAAGCTTGGTCAGGCGCGAGGTGCAGCGATTGCTGCCATGGTAGCACTGGACCTAGAAGTGTCAGAATATACTGCCCGCCAAATCAAGCAAGCCGTCTGCGGCTATGGTGCAGCGGCAAAAGAGCAAGTTCAAGAGATGGTTTGCCGTATATTGTCTCTAGATGTAGTACCACAGCAAGATGCTGCCGATGGACTCGCCTGCGCCATCTGTCACGCACACTCAAGCCATTCAATGAACAAACTGATATTGAATAGCGCTATGCGTGGACGCGGTGCTTCTAAAAAGAAAGGCCGTTGGCGCTTAACGGAAGAAGATTTAGGTAATTTACGTTAAATATAAAAAACCATAAAAAAACACGCTTAACATGGACGCGTGTTTTTTGAATCATTAACCCAATATATTCATAACGATAATGAACGAATCTATTCTACTACTGAACTTTCAATGACTGCATCCAATACATAAGCATATTCTTCATCTGATGTGTTGGAAGTATCATCCTCTGCCGTATCGCTGCCGTCTAATCGATAGCGCTGTAGACGTAACACCTCTTCATGCTGGCCATCATGCTGATAACCATCGATTTCACCAATAAATACGCGCCATTTACCTTCATTTATTTTAATACCCTGACTGTTATAAGTAACGGGCTTCACTCGTAAACACATCTGTGGGTTATTATCAGCACACGCTACCATGTCTGCACTTACTGCCCAAAATACAGCCTCGCCCTTACTACTATATCTGGCTTGTGGGGTCAGCTTTCCTTGCCAAACTAAAGTAGCGGCATCACTGATAGTCTGTGTCAATATTGGTATATCACTTTTGAGACTGTCAACGCTAGCATTGTTAGCTATCGCCAATACCAGTTCGCTATCACCTTGCATCAGCGTACTTAAGTTGTCTTCAGCCTTATTAAGATCGCCACAGGACATTTTAGTGCTCATGCTATCTTCAACGGTTAAAGCAGAACCCTGTAACTGATAAGTCGCACTTATGGTGTTACAACCAACACTATAGTTTAAGGTATTCTGACCCTGATACTGGTTGAGTGACAGTCGCACTTGGTCTGTGATTTGCATTAACATATCTAATGGCTGATCATGACTGTCCGTTGCAGATATCAGTGTCCAACGATAGCGTGAAAGATTGCTAATCATTACATCTTCAACACTCATCTTATCGGCTATCAACTCTTTATCCATCGCATCGGTATTACTAGCATCTTGATTAACCGCACCGTTATTAGTGACTTCACTAGCCGCTACATCCGTATCATTTGGCCCTTCATTTTCGTCAGAAGGTCCATGGCAAGCACTTAATGCCAAACTGGTGGCTAGCATACTTAGTAGCAATACCGAACGAGGTAGCGACCCCAAACGAACAGGCTGTTTTCTAACAAACGATGTCATAACAATCATACCTTTTGGCCATTCACATGCATCGCGATTATCCTTTTTGCAGAACTATGCTTTAAACCATCAACTCTTTGAGGCTAAATTACGAATTTTAGGGTCAGATAGCGAACCGTATCTAATACAAAAAGCGTAATGATTTCACCACTATAGCGCTGATGACTATGGCGGTTGTAACAAAGTGTTTAATTTTATGTAGTCATAGTAATACCATCCACAAAAATTAGAGTAGCAAGGAAAACAAGTGCAAGTACTACGCATTGTAGACTAAACGAGTTTGACGCAGCTAATCGTACTTCTTGGGTTTGGTATAACTACTATTTTACGGGTTATTCTTACTTGTCATACATCCATAGAAATAGTCTTAGGCAATTGACATTACTATCAACTACCTAAGACCGCTGATTATAAATGATTTTTAATTCTTAGTGTTTGCTTCAGTCTTCTTCGTGAGTAGGTTTGGCTTTTGCCATGTTTTTGATACTAAAACGCTCATTCATCATGTGATAAAAACGGGCAAGATTTTCACCTTGCTCATTGGGATCAACTTTGAGCACTTTACCAAAATCTAAACCTAAATAGAGCACGATATCTGCAAAACTCAATTGCTCACCGACCAAATACTCACGGCCTTCTAGTATGTTTTCAAAATACGCGAGTGTTTTGACCCCTCGTGCGATAGAGGGTGCGACAAACTCTGGCACTTGCTCAACACGTTGGGCTTTAGCGGGATTACTGTGCTGAAACGCTAACATGAAGTTATATAACACCTCAAACTCTGCAATGCGGCGCATAGAACAAACTTGTGCACGTTGTATGACATCGTTACCCATCACAGAGCGCTCACCATAGACACGGTCGAGATATTCGCAAACGGCCTGTGAATCATTGAGTACGGTACCATCACCCAACTTGAGCACTGGCACAGTACGCATCGGGTTCATTGCAGTGAACTCATCTGAACTCTGCTCATTAGCAGCAAAATCAATATCAATGACATCAATATCGTCCATGTCATCAACATCAATACCTTTTGATGCTAATAAAATAAGTGCTTTACGTGGATTCGGTGCAGTACGGGTGACGTATAGTTTTTTCATGGCAAACTCCTTAAAATATGGATTGAAAAGTGAATGAAGGCTGTTGGTTTTTATAGTAGGTAACGCTCATTAAAAATATATCATTCAAAGACGATATTACCTAGACATAATATATGGTTCTTTTGCCATCATATAGTCAGCGAACTGCTAAACCGCTACGGCGTTATCGTCCCTAGATGTCCTACTTGTACAATCTGAAATCGGCTGCCTTGTAGCCATTTTAGAATTCTTTAACTATAGTAAAACCTAACGCTGGTTGTTACACGAACAGCAAAAAGCCCCATAACGTTACGTTACAGGGCTTAATATTTATCACTATAGGGCAAGTTCGTTCAACTTACTTATTTGGTGCAGGTGTGGTGCGTAGATACGGCTTAACTTCTGTATAGCCTTTAGGGTATTTGGCAGCAATGTCTTCGTTTTTCACGCTTGGTGGAATAATCACATCATCACCGTCTTTCCAATCTACTGGCGTCGCGATATTGTACTCATCTGACAACTGCATCGCATCAATGACGCGGATGATTTCATCAAAGTTACGGCCACAGCTGGCTGGATACGTCAGTGTTAGGCGAATTTTTTTGCTTGGGTCAATAATAAATACGCTACGTACAGTGTGAGTGCTATCGGCATTTGGATGCATCATGTCATACAATTCAGCGACTTCTTTATTTGGGTCAGCGATGATTGGGAAATTCATCTCTGTCCCTTGGGTCTCACCGATATCACTCGCCCATGCTTTGTGGTCTTCTAAGCTATCGACAGAGATACAAATCGGCTTGACATTGCGCTTTTGGAACTCGCCATTAAGGGCAGCGGCGCGACCAAGCTCAGTGGTACATACTGGGGTAAAATCAGCTGGGTGCGAAAAAAACACCACCCAATGATCGCCTGCCCACTCGTGGAAATTGATATCACCCTCTGTGGTTGCTGCATCAAAATTCGGTGCGGTATCACCTAAACGTAAATGTGCCATGCTCTATTCCTTAGCTATGTTGATGAACGCTTATATCGACACGTCGGCCTCGCGCTCTATTATTATCATCGACGTGCTCCGTGATCAAATATAACACAGAGCGCCTCAGTAAAAACTGACTTTATCTTAACAAACTGGTTATGAATGTCTTGTGACGGATTGTAATACGGTTATTCTATTTGGCAATAAATAAACCCATACATTTCTAGAGGGTCAACTAGATGACCATCCCTGCATCCCATAAGCAAAACTCACCAAACTTGCCCTTTTTACTAGTGCCACCAGCTGCTCGTCCAGCATCAGTCAATACTAGCTCGCCATCTTGCGCTTCTAAATAACCTGCTGCCAACAACTTATCATTTAACGCCTGAGTTTTAAACCCCAGTTCTTTAGCAAGCTTGGCAGTCGTCAATCTAGAATAATTCGGTGTCGCCGCTTCTGTGGTAGATTTTGCCGTTGTATTAGCATTATTAGCACTTACCGCAGCATGACTAGACGCGGATTTTTTATCAGTGCTAGCATCGGTTCCAGATTCAATTTCAGTCACTTTTTCAAGCGACATTCTCACTTCATCACTGATTCGGATGATGCGTTGGGCTTCTTCATAAGTATCAGCATAAAGCTTACTGTCTTCATTACGATAAATCAGCACGCCCATTTCATTATTATTGACTTGGCTAAACTCATAAAGGTTCAGACTGGTAATAATGCACTCATTTTCATTCAGATAGCATTTAGCATGCAGATTTTTGCAAAAACTGGTACGAATAAAGGTTAAGTTTTTGAGCCAATTTATTTCTTCAGGGTGTAGGTCATTTTTACCATAAACGATTCTGATATCAATTTTGAGACGATTACGGTCTTCTAATAATTCTTTAATGCGCTCATTAAGCTTTAAATACGGACTAATAATAATCAGCCTATCAGAGGCATTTTTAATCAACTCTTCTAAATGATAAGTCGTACCACTACTGTTCAAAAACTTTGCCATTCTCATTTCCTTAAATATTACGATACTCAACTTTACAGATGCACAAAAAAGCCCATCCCTAGCGTACTAGAAATGGGCAGGCTTGCAAACTACTATTGTTCAGTATTGTCTCAAAACGAACACATTTTGCATCGCTCGTTATGCATTAAGCAGGTTTATAGCTATCACGCAAGCTAACGATTTGGTTAAAGACTGGTTTATCCGTGCTGTGGTCTTCGCTATCAGAGATAAAGTAACCTTCACGCTCAAACTGAAAACGCGTGCCAGCGTCAGCATTGGCAAGTGATGGTTCAACCACGGCATTAAGTTCAGTCAACGAGTTGGTATTCAATGCTTGATGGACATCAGCAACGCTGCTTGGGTCTTCAACACTAAATAGCTGCTCATACATACGCACGGTTGCTGGAACACCTTGACTGGCCGATACCCAGTGGATGACACCCTTGACCTTACGGCCTTCAGGATTTTGACCCAACGTAGTCGGATCAATGGTGGCTTTTAGCTCAACCACATTGCCCGCTTCATCCGTAATATGCTCAGTCACTGCCAATACATAGGTATTACGCAGACGAATTTCTGGCTTTTCTGGTGACAAGCGCTTATAGCCTGCTGGCGGTTCAATCTCGTAATCGCCTTGATCGATATATATCGTCTCAGTGAATGGGATTTCACGTTCGCCCATATCGACATTGGGATGGTTCGGCTGAGTCAACCATAAGGTTTGTGCGGCATCATCAAAACGCGCGTTGACGCTATCCGCTTTTAGAGAGTCCCAGCTGCTAACCGCTTCTGCAAAGTTAGTGATGGTCACTTTTAATGGCTTGAGTACTGCCATACCACGGGCAGTCGTCGTCTCTAACGACTGACGAATACTAAACTCTAATAAGCGAAAATCAACCACGCTATCTACTTTCGTCACGCCCACACGTTCACAGAAGTCACGTAAACCCTCTGGCGTATAACCACGGCGACGCATACCAGCGACGGTTGGCATACGTGGATCATCCCAGCCACTAACGATGTTTTCATCAACCAACTGCTTAAGTTTGCGTTTACTGGTCAACGTATGGTCCACATTCAAGCGGCTAAACTCGTACTGGCGCGGCGGCGTGGCAAAGCCAACTTTTTCGATGACCCAATCATAGAACGGGCGATGGTCTTCAAACTCTAGCGTACATAGTGAGTGAGTAATCCCTTCGAGCGCATCAGAGAGCGGATGGGCAAAATCATACATAGGATAGATGCACCATTTATCCCCTGTTTGATGATGCGCTTGATGCATGACACGGTAGATGACAGGGTCACGCATGTTCATGTTTGGGCTTGCCATATCAATCTTGGCGCGCAACACGGCTTTACCTTCAGTATACTTGCCCTCTTTCATATCATTAAAGAGCGCTAGGTTTTCTTCAACACTGGCATCACGCTGCGGAGACGGCGTGCCTGCCTCATTGAATGAGCCACGGTTCTCTTTCATCTGTTCAGGCGATTGTAAGTCAACATACGCATCACCTTGTTCAATCAACTGTACTGCCCATGCATGCAACTGGTCAAAGTAGCCTGATGCATGGTGCGCTTCACCTGACCACTCAAATCCGAGCCATTTCACATCGTTTTCGATATTGTCGATGAAGTCTTGCTTTTCTGCCGTTGGGTTGGTGTCATCAAAACGCAGGTTACACACACCGTCGAATTCTTTAGCCACACCAAAGTTTAAACAGATAGATTTTACATGACCCAAATGCAGATAGCCGTTTGGCTCAGGCGGAAAACGCGTCACAATCTGTTGCTGTTTTTGCGCTTTGATATCGTCACGAATAATATTACGAATAAAGTCGTTTTTGTGTTCGTCTTTTTGTGCATTATTGCTTGAGTTCTCACTCATCGGGTATTGCTCCTAACGCAAATTGTCAGTTCATGATGCATGCCATCACACATCATGGAAAATTCAAACCAAACTATTAAAAACAGGTTATCAAAAATGATAATAAAAAGTTAAAGTTGCGTTATTCTATCAGCTTTTGCGAACGCATTAACAGCCTGATACATGACACAGACTAAAAAAGCCGTTAGACTACCCATGACTTTTTATTAACCAGCTTTTTACCCACCACTTAACAGCGTCATTTAAGGCGCTGCGACCAAAAAGGAATACCCCATGGTAGACATGCCACCAGTAGTAGAACTTGACACCAGTATGGGTGCGATCGTTATCGAACTCAATGAAGAAAAAGCACCAAAAACCGTAGAAAACTTTTTGAACTATGTAAAATCTGGTCAATATGACGGTACGATTTTTCATCGCATCATTGACGGTTTCATGATTCAAGGCGGCGGAATGGACGCTGAAATGAATGAAAAACCAACCAATGCTCCCGTTGAAAACGAAGCGGACAACGGTCTAAAGAATGACAAAGGTACGATTGCGATGGCGCGTACGCAAGATCCGCATTCAGCAACCAGCCAGTTCTTCGTAAACGTAAAAGACAACGACTTCCTAAACCACACTGGCAAAAACATGCAAGGTTGGGGCTATACTGTATTTGGTAAAGTCACAAGCGGTATGGATGTCATCGAAAAAATGCGCGGCGTACCAACAGGTCGTTTCGGTATGCATGCTGATGTACCAAAAGAGCCAGTCGTTATCAACTCAGCGACCATCATTACTCAGTAATTGTTTCTTAGGAGCAGTTAAGTAGTCATATTTACTCAATAAGCACTTATTAAAATAGCCTCTTAAGAAAGCATTTTGATAAGTCACGAGGATAAAGATAAATGCAAATTTTTAATCATTTAATCACGACCCGCCCTCATGAGGTGCGGCAAGTTTTGATTAGCGATTTGCATTTATCGCCTGAAGAGCCTGCCCTAGTGCAGGCTTTTTTGGCGCTGCTTGACGATTGCCTTGCCTTGCCTGCTCTCAAGCGTCTATTCATCTTAGGTGATTGGTTCGAAGTATGGCTGGGTGATGATGTTTATCTATCGTTGTCAGAAGATGAACGCCAGACCCATTGGCTCACCCCGCTTATCGTGAAGTTAAAAAAGCTGCGAGTGGCTGGCTGTGAGATTTTAGTGATGCATGGCAATCGTGATTTTCTATTAGATCAACCATTCTGTAATTTATTCGGTGGTGAGCTTATTTATGAGCCATACACCCTAAACGTTGGGCAGAAAAACTACCGATTAGAGCATGGCGATGCGCTCTGTACCGATGATAAAAAATATCAGTTTTTTCGCAAGATAATGCGCAACCGTTTAACTCAGTGGTATTTACTGAATAAATCATTAGAAAAGCGTTTGGCGATCGCCGATAACATGCGGCAAAAAAGTCAGAAAAATAACGCTAATAAAGCTACCCATATCATGGATGTCAATGCAGACGCGGTCAGTACAGTGATGGCTGATAATGATGCCTTATTACATGGTCATACGCATCGTCCAGACATTCATCAAACTGCCAATGATAAAATTCGTTATGTCTTAGGTGATTGGCGACTACTAAATACAGAGACACGCCAGCCGAAGGTCAGTGCGGTTATTGGTGCAGTAACAGACGCCGAATATACAAATGACAGCTTTAGTAATAATGATACTGAGTTTGGATTGTTTGAGTTTAAAGCACTCGTTTGATGTGATTTTTGAATATATTTTGAAAATAAAAAGGGTCTGTTGATGATACAACAGACCCTTTTTACTCTCTCGCAACTGCTCGCTTATATCTAGAGCACTTTCCGCTTTAAGGAATTAACTTAAAGAAATGCTGACGATAGTGCTTTAGCTCACGAATAGAGTCACGAATATCGTCTAATGCTAAATGACTGCCGCCTTTTTCAAAGTTTCTTAAGATGTCAGGGCGCCAGCGGAAGCAAAGCTCTTTGATAGACGACACATCTAGATTGCGATAATGAAAGAAGCGCTCAAGCTCTGGCATTTGGCGAGCCATAAAACGACGGTCTTGACAGATTGAGTTGCCGCACATTGGCGACTTGCCGCTATCAACCCATTTGTTTAAAAACTTAATGGTCTCAGCTTCGGCTTCTGCCAATGTCACGGTACTGCGACGCACACGGTCGACCAATCCTGACTGGCCATGCTGCTTGGTATTCCAATCATCCATCTTATTTAAGACTTGATCAGATACCTTGATGGCAAATACAGGGCCTTCTGCCAATACATTCAAATCTTCGTCAGTGACGACAGTGGCAATCTCGATAATCTCGTCATTGACGGTATCAAGACCTGTCATTTCTAGGTCAATCCATACCAGCCCTTTTTTGCCTTGGTTTCTGATTTTGATTTTATTGGGATGGTCATCGGTACTCATATTTTGTCCTATGGTCAATAAAGCTTGGAACAACTTTGGGGCAATGTGAACTAAATAAACCACATATAAATGGTCATGCTCAAATGATATTATATTGCGCTGACGGATTCATAACGTCTCAAAAACTTAAAACATTACAAAACCACCGTCTGGTATAGGCGCTTTAGGCTGTATGTTAGCAAATTTTCACGCTACACTTAGCAATATTTTTTTAATAGGTTCAAACCCATGGCATTAATCCGGCAACGCAAACTGACCAAACAGCAGATTCGTCGCATCGACAAGCAGCAATTGTTAAGTCAAGACAGCATCGATGACAGTTTGATGGATGGCGTGGTCATGGCGCATTACGGTAAGCAGCTAGAAGTACAAGTCACCAGCTTGCCTGCTGTGATACCTGAGCAACCAGAGATTGGGCCTGATGATCCTGAGCCGTTTTGGCAAACGCTTGAGCTAGGTGATATCTGGCGCTGCCATGTGCGTACCAACCTGCCGATGCTAGCCGCTGGTGATCAAGTACGCTGGAACGCCGACTCCAATACTGGATTTGGCCGTATTGAGTCCGTCAAACCACGCACCTCGCTAGTCTCTCGACCTGACCGCTATCATAAGCTTAAACCTGTCGCTGCCAACGTCGATATTTTGGCCATTGTCTTCGCACCTCTGCCTGCTGCTGCACCCACACTGATTGATCGCTACCTAGTGGTTTGTCATCTTGCTGACGTAAAGCCATTATTGGTGCTGAACAAAGCCGATTTACTGGCGCAAGAGAACGGTGTCGATACCAATGAGCTATTGGCACAATATGCAGCACTTGGTTATGAGAGCGTCTTAACCTCAGTCGACTGCCCTGAAAACGTCGCTGATAGTGATGAGCAAGAAGGACTGGACGAGCTAAAACGCTACATAGATAAAAAACTGGTTATCTTTGCCGGACAGTCTGGTGTTGGTAAAAGCAGTTTAATCAATGCGCTACTGCCAGAATCTGGTCAAGTGGTAAACATCATCTCTGAAAACTCGAAGCTCGGTCAACATACCACCACCACCAGCCGCTTATTACCGTTTAATCCAGATGACTTAACCCAAGGTGGCATCGTTGACACGCCCGGTATCCGTGAATACGGTATTTGGCATTTGAGTCCAGATGACATTATCTCGGGCTTCGTTGAGCTTGCACCACTAGCAGGCTACTGTCAGTTCCGTGACTGTCGTCACACTCACAACAGCAAAGGCTGCGCATTATGGCAAGCCGTGGCTGATGGTGAAGTATTGCAGCGCCGTGTCGAAAACCTCGTGACCCTTAGAGAAGAGGCCGATACTAAACCTTATTAATCGCGGCCTTACTAATCGTTCATCACTAGGTTGACCATCACACGTTTACTATGGATGGTCTAATCGGTATAATAGCGCCTTGTTCAATATCGTTGGGCTGGCTTCTCGGCTTAACAGAACACTTATTTTTTGGAGGTATGGTTTGGATCGTGCGCTGGATTTTGTGGGCAACCACCCGTTTTTATTTGGTATATTGGCCGTACTTGCCGTGCTGTTTTTTGCTATTGAAAACAAACGTAGCGGCAGAAAAATATCGCCTAATACCCTTGGTATGATGGTTAACTCGCAAAATGCGCAGCTGATCGATATTCGTGCCAAAAAGAAGTTTGAGTCAGGTTATATCCAAGGCAGCCGCAACATACCTTTCACTGATCTCAAAGACCGCATAGAAGAAATTCGTGCCATTGAGCAACCCGTCATTATTATCTGTGATATGGGTGTGCAAGCAGGCGCTGCGATTCAGATGATCGGTAAAGATGACGTCTACCGCTTAGAAGGTGGTGTTGGTGGTTGGCAAGGTGCTGGCATGCCGTTGGTTGGTGTAAAAGATGTCAAGCCAAAGAACAAAGGCAAAGCCAAGCCGAGTTTGCATAAATAGCAAATCTTATGACTATTTAGAAAAATGCTCAGTGGGCATCAATTGATATCTGATTGATACGCTTAAAAAAAGACACCTTATCGATAGGTGTTTTTTTGTTTGTGGCATTTATGCTACCCTCAGCGCTTTTATGCGCCAGCATCTTGAATTTGATATGCTCATCCCCACTTTAATAATGAGCATCACCAAATATATTTTTAATATCAATTTATGTACTGGTATCGGATTACAATAAAACGTTTACCTTCTAAATAAATAAGGATTCATCATGACCGTATCTGTGAAAGTCTACACGACCCCTATCTGCCCATACTGCTCAAACGCCAAGCAACTGCTAAAAACAAAAGGCGTTGCATATGAAGAAATTGGCATGCATGACATGAGTAGCGAAGAGCGCCAAGCACTGATGAAAAAAACCAATAACTATCGCACTGTGCCACAAATCTTCGTTGGTGATACCTTTGTCGGTGGTTTCGATGAGCTCAATCAGATGAACCAACAAGGCAAACTTGACGAGCTATTAGCGGGTTAATCTGCTGTCTGTTTTTGAACCCACCTCTACTTATACAAAGATAGAGAGAAAGAGGTAGGTTCAAGACTAGCAATAAAAAGTATTGATAAAAATGTCGAGATTCAGTCTCGATTTATATTACAATGAACTTTGATTAAAATGACCATTTTCCCAATTATTTGATTCAATTTTAGAGGAATTACCATGGCTGACGAACAAGCACAACCGCAATTGGCACTAGAACGCATCTATGTAAAAGACATGTCACTTGAAGTGCCAGGCGCTGGTGTATTCACCAAAGAGTGGAACCCAGAGCTTGATATCAACCTATCTAGCAATGCTGAAAAACTTGATGATGATCATTATCAAATCATCTTGACTGTGAGCGTTACGGCTAAAAATGCTGATGAAGCAGCTTTTATCGCTGAAGTTCATCAAGCGGGTATTTTCTTATTAAAAGATATTCCAGAAGACCAAATCGGTCAAATCCTGGGTGCATACTGCCCTAATGTGCTATTCCCATACGCTCGTGAAGTCATCAGTGACATCGTGACACGTGGTAGTTTCCCGCAGTTATTGCTAGCACCAGTAAACTTTGATCAAGCTTACGCACAAAGCCAGCAGCAAGCACAAGTTGGTGCTGAAGGTAATGCCTAAGCTTTAATCAGAAATATGCGAGCTTTATCAGTCACATATTTTGATAAAAAGGCCGTTTACTTATGATGAGTGAGCGGTTTTTTTGTGGGTGCTTTTTAATTCTAAATGAACAGGCCATTACGAAAAATAGATTCGTGAGATATAAAACCATCAGATACAAGATCATTAGCCATAAAAAAACCCTGCTATTAAACAGGGTCTTTAATGACTATATCAATTAGCTAAAATTGATAATTAGCCTTTTAGCGCAGACAAAATCTGCTGCTTAACGTCATCGATACCTTGAGTACCATCGAACTTATCATACTTAGGCGCATCAGCACCTTTGCTGGCTTTGTCTTGATAAAAACCAACAAGTGCAGATGTCTGCTCATGATAAGTCGCTAGGCGATCACGAATCGTAGATTCTTTATCATCTTCGCGCTGGATTAACGCTTCGCCAGTCACATCATCAAGACCGTCTTGCTTAGGTGGATTGTGATGGACGTGATAAACGCGACCTGAGCCTGGATGCTGGCGGCGACCAGACAGACGGTTGACGATTTCATCATCAGGAACGCTGATTTCAACCACATGGTTGATCGCAACGTCAGCATCTGCAAGCGCTTGAGCTTGTGGAATCGTACGTGGGAAACCATCAAAGATACAACCGTTGACACAATCAGGCTTAGCGATACGTTCTTTCACTAGGTTAATGATAAGGTCATCAGAAACCAAGCCACCCGCATTCATGATGTCTTTGGCTTTTTTGCCAAGTTCGCTACCCTCTTTGATTGCTGCACGCAGCATATCGCCAGTTGAGATTTGCGGGATATCATATTCTTTCGAAATGAACTGGGCTTGGGTACCTTTACCGGCGCCTGGTGGACCTAGCAAAATAATACGCATCATTACACGTTTCTCCTTAATAAATAGGATTTTGGGACTAATACAACGTTGGGATTGGTTGTTTGCAAGGCTACCTTACCTCGTGGCCCTGCAAAGCTCAAGTATTTTAATTATTTGGGGTGATAAGTTGCGATGACTTACCTGTTCATATAACGCTGTTGCGCGCTGCTGTGTTGGACAACAGCGCTTGTGTCATAGGGGCTGACAGCAACAGATAGTCAGCTAAGGGATTTGCTGATTGATGTCTACGTTGACCTCAGTTTGTTCAGGGCCAATCACGACTGGATTGCCTGACAAGTCACCTGACTCAGCACTAGCAGTACCGCTATGACTGATGCGTGCGATGACTGCTAACTGAACCTTCTCGTCTCGAGCAGACTTCAAAGTACGTTCAGGCATCATAGCATCCAAATCACTTAGGCTAATATTGGCTTCACCTTGTTTAATGACGCTAATTGGTAACCGCTTGGCTGCAAATGGTGGACCACCTTTCACATCACGTATCGCCACAAACAGTACATCGTCAGCCTTAACCAACGGCAATAGACTTGCATTCACTTTCACGGTGACTTCGACGCCTTCAGATGCTTGCTGCTTCTGAGCACTCACACTGGCACTTAACTCATCCAAACTCGATAGCGCTTGGGTATGGTCGCCAGGCTTGGCAGAAATACTCTCGCGTAGACGTCTAATCCAGCCTTGTGCTTGGTCAAAATTACTACTGCGTGCCTCACCCATTGCCATGAGCATTTGCGCGCCTTCATGCGCAGGATTTTTAGCCAATACGCCCTCTAACACTCGGCGAGTATTAGAATCTAACTGGCCTTTATTAGCAAAAAAGCTAATCTGTGCGTAGGTAGTCGCGATTTCTTCGTTGTCGGGCGTTAAGCGGTAAGCACGTGACAATGCCTCTAGTGCCGAATCGGTCGCTTCTAATGATAAGAAAAGCTCCGATAGGCGCATCCAACGATTAGGATCATCGGCATGACGATAGACATTGGTCTGCATAGCACTAATGAGCTGCTGACCATCTTCGATCGCCCAAGATGGTGGCTGATCAATCTTACCAGTCAGTAAATCATCAGCAACTTGGCTGACTTTGTCTTCGGCTGCCCACAGCTCAAACACAGGGGTACGATCACCGACCATAACATACGCCAGAGCCGACAATACAGGTACCCAAACGATAATAATCAGGCGGCTCTTAACGCCAGGTGTGACCATCGGTGTGACTTCACGCTGAGCATCTAACAGCTGACGCTCAAGCTCAAGCTTTTGATTCTCATAGTGACTGTCGTCAATAGTGCCACTATCTTTATCGGTTTTTAATTCTGCTAAACGCTCGCGGAACACCGCAACGTTGATATCTAATAGCTGATTGTCTACTTGTTTTTCTTGTGAACGAGGCGATCTTAACCACGGTATGATAGTAATCACAGCAAGTATTAAGGCTGTAAGTAAGCTTAGAGCAATAAATAAGCCCACAGTAGAGAATATGGTCATTTTTTGTCCTCGAGACTTGTGATGTCATGATCTTTCTTATCATCGCTATCAGCACGTGATAACAAGCGATCAAGTTCAGCTTTTTCGGCAGCAGATAGCGCCGTAGCAGTATTATTTACTGTCACCCCACTCTCTCCGCTAGCCACAAGCTGGCGCCGTTTGCTTTGCCAGAACCAGCCTGCGACCAAAATGATGAGCAATAATGGCGGAAAAAACCATAAAATCCACGTTGATGGACGTACGGGCGGCTTATAACTAATAAAGTCGCCATAACGTTCCTGCATATAAGCGCGAATTTCACCATCACTACGACCGTCTTTTATCAAATCATAGGTTTTTTGCTTCAAATCCTGAGCAATCGGTGCATCAGAACCTGCAAGATTCTGGTTTTGACATTTGGGGCAACGAAACTCTTCAATGAGACCACGATACTGAGCTTCTTGCTGCGGAGAATCGAAGTCATAGACCTCAATTGCAGCATAACTGCTCATACTTAAGAGACAAGCAATGATAAAGCCTGCTAACTGTAGCGTCACCTTCTTTACTTGGTAAGCGATCATTGACACGCCTCCTGAACCTGACTCAGCTCTGGACTGATGTTTTTATCATTGGCTTCATTGAGTACCATCAAGCAAGGCGTAATACGACTTTGCCAATTGCTTTCATTGATCTCACCAATGATATGCTGACGAATAATACCCTCGCCATCGACGATGAAAGTCTCAGGCGCACCCGTCAAACCCAAGTCTAATGCAAACTGACCAGACAGATCCTGAATGGACATCGAGAACGGATCACCACCTCGGTTTAAGTACCCTAACGCATCGCCAATATCGTCTTTATAATTGACACCGACCAGATTGACACCGCGCTCTTCTAATTGCATTAAAAACGGGTGTTCAATGATACAAGTTGGACACCAAGAGCCCCAAATATTCATTAGAAAGGGCTTATCAGGTAAATTCTCATTGGTCATGATGCGGCTAGTGTCTGATAATAGCGGCAGCTCAAATGTTGGTACTGGGCGCTCAAGTGCCGTATTGGTAACGATATCCGTTGGTTTACCCAAACGCATATATAACATGACGACAAAACCAAGGAATACAATCAACGGAATAACAAACCATAATTTAAGCTGTTTTTTGTTCATGGTTTTTGTGTTGCTTGCCTTGTCTTTTTTCGGACTTGGGTCAGAGGAATGATTTGATGTACTCATTACTTGTCCCCCATTTTTATTGCTGGCGAATCCAAATCGGCCACTGTCGTAAAGCCTGATTTGTTTGCCGCAATTTGCGCAGGCGTTTTGGTTTTCTTAATACGATAACGGTGATCCAGCATGCTGAGCAATGCACCAAATGCCATAATCAAAGCACCAAGCCATATCCAACGGATAAGCGGTTTGACGTAGATACGGAAGGCCCATTCATTACTATCTTCTGCGATAGGTTCGCCAAGTGCTACGTAGACATCACGCATTAGACTCGCATCAATAGCCGCCTCTGTCATTGGCATCATGCTAATAATGTAATTACGTTTGTCAGGGTACAGTGTGGTCACCGCCTGACCGTCTTTGGTTATCTCAACTTCAGCTTGTGTCGCATCAAAGTTACTGCCTTTTACTTCACTAAAGCCTTTGACAGTAAAGTCATAACCTTGGACATGAACGCTGTCATTTGGTCCAAGCGCGACATCCCGCTCGATACTTAATGTGCTGGTAAATGCAATACCAATAACCGCCACAATCACACCAACGTGAGCGGTCTGTTGACCCCAATAGCTCAGACGTAATTGACGTAAGCCCTTAAGAAAACTCGGGGCATTTTTGGTTTTGTCTTTGAAATCCACCACCATCCAGAACAGCACCCAAAAACTGACTGCCAATGTGACGCCAATATTGAGCATCGCAGACGGGCTAGTGAAATACGTGATAACTGCTGCCAATACAACACTACTTGCCGCAATCACCATGCCGGCGCCCAATAGCGGACGGCTGTCTTTCTTCCAGCGAATATTGGAGCCCATACCCATCGCGACTAATATCAACCAAGTTAATGGGACAAATAGCGCATTAAAATACGGAGGGCCGACAGAGACTTGTCCTAAATTGAAGGAATCAGCAATAATAGGATATAGCGTGCCGAGCAGTACGACCAAAGTCGAAATCAAAAGAATGACGTTATTAATAACTAAGAATGACTCACGTGAAACTAACTGATACTGACTTTCGACCGTCAATCGCCAGCCGCGTACAGCAAACATCAATAGGCCACCACCGATAATCACACCAAGAATCACCAAGATGACAAGACCACGAGTTGGATCAGCGGCAAACGAATGCACAGAGGTAATAACACCTGAGCGCACCAGGAATGTGCCCAGTAAACTAAGTGCAAAGGCAAAAATCGCCAGCATAATAGTCCATGCTTTAAACACACCGCGCTTTTCGGTAACCGCAAGCGAATGTAGCAATGCCGTACCTGCCAGCCATGGCATCAGAGACGCATTCTCTACTGGATCCCAGAACCACCAACCACCCCAGCCAAGCTCATAATAAGCCCACCATGAGCCTAGTGCGATACCAACGGTCAAAAAGCCCCAAGCAGCTAGCGCCCATGGACGCGACCAGCGTGTCCATACGGCATCTAAACGACCTTCCCACAATGCCGCCATACAAAAAGCAAATGGCACGACTAAACCCACATAGCCCATATAAAGCATCGGCGGATGAATAATCAAACCAAAATCTTGTAGTACAGGATTTAGATCCGCACCATCAACAGGTAAATTAGGCAATGTACGGTCAAACGGCGATGAGGTAAAGATAAGCATCGCTAGCATCATCATCTGCACGCCAGCTAATATCACCAATACTCGCGCACGCATAGACAATGGTAGACCACGGCTGAAATAAGAGACCAGCGCACACCAAGTGGCCATAATGGTCATCCAAAGCAGCAATGAACCCTCGTGTCCGCCCCACGTTGCTGATAACTTATAGTACCAAGGCAACAGAGTATTGGAATGCTGAGTGACATAGACGAGGCTAAAGTCATTGTAATAAAAGCCTGCCATCAGCGCGGCAAATGAGGTAATCATTGCGGCAAACTGTGCCCATGCCAAACTTGGCGCTAGACGCTGCCATGCAACGTGGTCGCGCATAATACCGATGGTCGGTAATACTACCTGCAAAATCGCCAACATAAAGGCGGCGAGCAAGGCAAAATAACCCAATTCTGTGATTAACATACGGTCTAACCTTGTTTACCTTGATACGGTCATAGTTTATTTGAGGGATTAGAATGTTAAGACGTTATAAGCATCCAGTATTTGTGACTGCTATATTTATGAGTGCGATGGTGAGCGTCACTAGCCCTTGCAGCTTGAGACGCTTACAGCATGGTACATTAGCGCCAACTTGTCACGTTTTTGTATCCACTCTGTATGCGATGTGTATAAAGCGCATAAAATTTAATATCTGGTTAAGTCGATGGAAAAAAGACCAAAATAAGGTGCAGCCAACCAGCCAAAAACCCTGTCAGACCACCCAATACAATCAGCGTCATCTCGTCTTCACGAAAAGCGGGACGCAATAAATTTTGAAACTCATTTGGCGTCAATGCACGGATACGATCACGAAATAGCCCAAATATCTTACTCGCTCGGCTCTCATTCAGCTCAGGATCACGCAGTGGCACCATCGTTGCGACAATGGATTTATCTATAATCGTGTTTTTTAATTGACCATACTCACGGCGACCCAATCCCACGCGCAACGTCGTACTAATCACCGGCGACTCTAATACTTTATATAAATGTGACTTCATCAGCTCACGTGTTTGCACAGCACGGTCACCATACATCATCTCATTCATGATGTTTTCAAGCGTGACCAAATCCTTTACCACAATCTCAGCAAAAACTTCAGAGACTTCCTCCTGACGTTTCATAAAGCCACCTTGTAGACGGTATCGATCAATACGCGGTATCTGTGGTTTTATAAATGGGAAATGGCTCTGTACAGTAAAAAACTTAACATAGGGGATAAAGTGTGGCTCGACCGGATTGAAAACCATCCAAATAGCGATCCAATTGGTGAGAAAGCCCCAAATTGCTGCAAAAAACGGCACTGTCCAATGCTGCGGTACTACCAAAAATATGAACATTTGGATAAGACCGAAAATCAAACCAATCAAGGCACTGATATGCCAAATAAAATCGATCTCTTTTTGGCCTACCTTTAAAAACATATTAACCATCAACCGACGATCACCCTCCATCGTGTTGACGATCATCTTACGCATATCAACCAAGTCTTCGACATTATGGGTCAAGTCTGTCACCAACGACTGCATAATATTGGGCAGCTCTTGGTGTGCTTGGGCATAGACACGACGCTTTAACGCATAAGGCAGATTGCCCCACAGCGCAGGCGAATGATCCAGCATAATTTCATCAATCAGTGCCTCAAGGTTTTTATCGACTGTATCAGTGATAAAGACGGCCATCTGCTCAGGTTCCATCGCCTGAAAGAACTCATCAAGCGAGCCCAGTTTTGACAGCGTCTGATCAACGATGACACCTGATATCTTGCCAGCTTTTCGCGGTACGATACCTTGCCAGCCAATACCCGGCAACCCAAAAAACGGAAAGTTAGGAATACGAATACCCCAAAACTTAACCGGATAAAACAGCATTTTGAGCGCCATCCACACATGTATCCAAGTAACGAATGCCGTTACCGGCGGAATGGTTAGCATGGCAAAGAACTCTGGGTGCTCAGCTATCGCCTGCCACAATGAAGTTGTGTCCATGACTTATCTTGTCCCTGACAGGTTGATTGTCGTTGCTAATAACATACCGTTAGCACATTAGAACGCTGCACAAACACACGCTCTACCCATAATAATGACTATAAAATAAACCGCCTGATTTTAGCATACTTGCTATCCATTAGCACACGTAGACCCTAGCCAAGTTGTGACCAGACATGACACGTTTTATCGTTCACCTCAGACGGCAAACGCAGAAATATAAGCTATCATTGATGTGCCAATAATAAAGACAAAACAGACAGTGAAGTACTGCGTCCTCGCGTTTGTTCTGTTATAATTTGTGATTAAGTGACAACGAATATCTATAGACAGATTGTATATGTCATCATTTCCAACCATATCGCTTATGTGTTTGAAATCCTTTGTATTGTCCTTTTTGCTCACCGCACTTTGGTTAACGACCCCGCCTATCTTATTTCTCTTTAATTGACTTACTGACCGTTTGGGCTCTGACTTTATATGAATAAACCGATAACTCCCAACACCGATCAGGTCAATCGAATTTTTACCAACCGTATCATTGTCTTTGGGTTTTTAATATTCATTGGCTTAGGCGGCCTGATAACGCGTTATGGCTACCTACAAGTCTACGCCCATGACAAGTACACCACACAAGCTGATAACAATCGAATCAAGCTGATATCTGCACCGCCTAGCCGTGGCTACATTTATGATCGTAACGGGGTCATACTCGCGGACAATCAACCCGTATTTACGGCGATGTTAAGCCCCAACGAAGTTGAAAATCCAGAGCGTACATTACAGCTACTCGCACCTATTTTTGATCTGACAGAAAAAGACATTACTGATATTTTGGCGCGCCTGAGCAAAAGCAAAAATGACCCTGTCACGATCAAAATCGACGTGACTGATGCACAACTGGCACAGTTTAGTGAACGTAAGCCCTTTTTTCGTGGTGTCAGCATTCAGAGTAAGCTAACGCGCTCTTATCCTTATGACAAACTATTTGCACACGTCATTGGCTATGTCGGTCGTATCAATGACAAAGAAAGCAAACGTATTGATAAAGAACGCTATGCTGGTACTGACCTCATCGGCAAGATTGGTATCGAAGATTACTATGAAGATATTTTACTCGGACAGCCGGGCTATCAATCAGTCGAAACGGATGCCCTTGGCAATATTGTCCGTCAATTAGATACCAAGCCTCCTGTAGCAGGTAACGATATTACGTTGAGCTTGGACTATGGCTTACAAACGATCGCCCAACAGCAACTAGATGGTCGTCGCGGTGCCATTGTCGCAATCGATCCAAAGAATGGTGATGTATTGGCTTTCGTCAGTAACCCAAGCTATGATCCCAATCCTTTTATCTCGGGTATCTCCTTTAGAGACTACGGTGATTTGCGCGATGATCTTGATCAGCCGTTATACAATCGTGCCTTGCAAGGTATGTATCCACCCGGCTCTACCATCAAACCTTTTGAAGGCTTGGGCGGTATTCATTATGGTCTGCGCAACTGGAACACGACTATTTATGACCCCGGTTATTTTAGCTTACCAGGTGACTCACATCGTTTTCGTGATTGGAAACGAGGCGGACATGGCACGGTAGACCTCAAAAAATCAATCATGCAGTCAGTAGATACGTATTACTACAAGTTGGCCTACGAGATGGGCATACAACGTCTACATGATTGGATGATACGCTTTGGTTTCGGTGAGCAAACAGGGATTGATTTGCCTAATGAAAAGTCAGGTGTCATGCCATCGCCAAAATGGAAAAAAGACACTTATGATAGACGTTGGTTACCAGGTGAAACCATCTCCGTCAGTATCGGTCAAGGGTATTTTCTAGCCACGCCGCTGCAAGTGGCCAATGCCACAGCCATGACGGCGAATAAGGGCTATCATATTACGCCGCACTTATTAAAAAATAGCGATGGTGCAGCAGAGGTCAAAGTTATCACCAAACCTGATGGCAAAATTGAATACAACGGCCAGCCTTCTGATTGGTTACGTATGCACGATGCTATGGAAAACACTGTCAAAAGTGGTACTGCACACGGTATTTATACCCCTCGTTATCGTATCGCCGGCAAAACAGGTACAGCTCAGGTAAAATCGATTGCACAGGGTAAGCGTTATGATAAATCCGCAATAGATAAGCGACATTGGGATCATGCTTGGTTCAATGGCTTTGCGCCAGTAGAAGACCCTCAGATTGCCCTTGCTGTATTGGTCGAAAACGGTGGTGGTGGTAGTACCGTCGCTGCACCTATCGGTCGTGCCCTATTTGATTACTGGGTCTTACAACGCAAAACCAACCCTATACTGCCGCCAACAGCTGATGAGTTGAAAGCCATCAAACGTCAAAAGGCATTTGATAAAGCGCTGCGGGATGCGCTGCGTGATAAAGAAGAGCAGGCTCTAAAAGAGCAAACTGAAACTGTAACAGAAGCAGCAACGCCTGAATAAAAAGACGGTCAGCGAGAAAACATCATGAAAAAGTCTATAAGCAGCCGAGATACTAAAAAAAGCCATAAAGCAAAAAAGGCATCTGCTGGTGGCGATGTGCGTATCATTGGTGGTCAATTTAAACGCCGCACTGTGGGCTTTATCGACGCAGAAGGTTTACGACCAACGCCTGATCGCCTACGCGAGACATTGTTTAATTGGCTACTGGCTGATATCCATGGGGCTTATGTGCTGGATAGCTGTGCAGGTAGTGGCGTGTTAGGCTTCGAAGCTTTATCGCGTGGCGCTGCACACTGCACTTTCATTGAAATGAATGCTGCGCAAAGCAACATGCTAAGCCAAAGCGCTTTACAACTGCGCATTGATGCTGACAGCCATCAAATCATCACTGGCACAGCAGAGAAAGTCTTGAGCCAGCAGCAAGTCGTCCCGCAAACTTTTGATATCGTGTTCATTGACCCGCCTTATGCTCAAGATCTGTGGCAACCAATTTTGACAGCCCTAATGACTCAAACATTAATTGATACTGACACGCTCATTTATTTGGAAGCTGACAAAGATTTAGAGAGTCAACTGCAGCAATTGGCAAATATTTTGAATAATAATTTAACTGCTCAAGCGCAGACAACCCTAGAGGTCATGGCGTTTGAATGCTTGAAACAAACCAAAGTCGGACAAGTTGTCGCTGGACTTTATCGGCTATCATCGTCATAATTGCACGGTGATTACCAAACATAACATTGACGGTTATGTAATTTGTCTTGTTTGAGAAATCATTTAATACCCACTAAAAATGTCTAAAACCGCTTAAAACTGGCCAAACGCTGCAGTTAAATGTATATAAGGCAAAAATAAACCCTAATGCAGCTTGCAAGCGTAGGCTCTACTGCTTATAATGTGCAGTCTGTTTTTTGAGAGCCCCGTTCCCAGCTAAACTCTCAACGAATTCTAATTTTAAGGTTTTATCATGAAAACACTTAGTGCAAAACCAGCTGAAGTGACCCATGACTGGTATGTCGTAGATGCTGACGGCAAAACCCTTGGTCGCTTAGCCACTCAAATTGCTACTCGCTTACGTGGCAAGCATAAGCCTTCTTTTACACCGCACGTTGATACTGGTGACTTTATTGTTGTCATCAATGCTGACAAAATCACGGTAACGGGTAAAAAAGCACAAGATAAAAAATACTATCGTCACAGTGGCTACCCAGGTGGTATCAAAGAAACTAACTTCAGTAAATTGCTTGCACATAAGCCTGAAGATGTTCTACACAAAGCAGTTAAGGGTATGCTTCCAAAAGGCCCTCTTGGCTATGCGATGATCAAGAAGCTGAAACTATATGCGGGTACTGAACATCCACATGAAGCACAGCAACCTAAAGCACTAGACATCTAAGGATACACTTATGGAACGCAATTACGGAACTGGTCGTCGTAAGACTTCTACTGCTCGTGTCTTTTTATCAAAAGGTACTGGTAGCATTGTCGTTAACGGCAAGCCACTTGACGAATACTTCAGCCGTGAAACTTCACGCATGGTAGTACGTCAACCATTAGAACTACTAGACTCTGCTAACGCATATGACTTATATGTAACTGTTGCAGGCGGTGGTATTAGTGGTCAAGCTGGCGCAATCCGCCACGGCATCACTCGTGCGCTAATCGAAGCTGACGAAGCTTTGAAACCTGCTCTAAAAGCAGCTGGCTTTGTTACTCGTGACTCACGTCAAGTTGAACGTAAGAAATTGGGTCTACGTAAAGCACGTAAACGTCCACAATTCTCAAAACGTTAATCAAAGCTATCTCTTATCTTTTTGCGACTGTTGTCTTTATCTCAGAGCAACAGTATTCGCATTAAATGAAAGAGTAGATTTGCAAAACCTTACAAGCTGTTCGCAGCTTGTAAGGTTTTTTTATGGCTATTTATTAGATAGAGCGTTATCTTTCATATTTTATAGATACGCCAATTCATAGCATGTTTATGGAGTTACTTTGCCAAAGAGCAACTTGTAAACCCGTTGCCACTACCCCATTATCATAATAACTTTTCATCAATAGTGACAATGCTATAAGATGCCATAACCCGATGCCATAAAAGTGCTGCAAAAGGATATTATGAAAGCGCCCGAACAATACGACCCTAGTAAGCAACCTTCAAAAGACAGCATGCCTTCACCGAGCATACAGCCGTCGGCTAAGTCACCGGCACTACCTGCTGGTACGCCAACGATTACGCAAACCCATAAGCGTACAGCGCAAGCGGATAAGAAACCCTTTGAATGGCAGTTTTTATCGCCTAAATACTGGGGTATATGGTTATTGCTCGCTTTGGTATTGCCACTGATTTACTTACCCTTACGCTATCAGTTTTGGCTAGGTCGTAAACTGGGTACTTTACTTTATAAAGTAGCAGGCTCACGCCGACGTGATACGTTGATTAACCTTAAGCTGGCCTTTCCAGAAAAGCCGGAAGTTGAACGTGAATTGATGGCCAAGCAAGTCTTTGTCAATCAGGGTATTGGAGTGTTTGAAACCTTGTGTGCTTGGTTTCGTCCCAACGTCTTTACTCGTACGGTTTCTATTTCCGGACTTCAGCATCTCGTTAATGCCCAAAATGAGGGCCGTCCAGTTATCTTGCTTGGCGCCCACTATACGATGCTTGATTTGGGTGGCTTGTTTTGTGCTCAGTTTTTTGCCTTAGACTGTATGTATCGTACGCAAAATAATCCTTTATTAGATTGGTTCATTTATAACGGTCGTACCAATATCTTTGGTAAGCAAATCTCCAGTCGAGATATGCGGAGTTTGGTCAGCTCCATCAAGGAAAAACACGTTATCTGGTACTCTCCTGATCAAGACTATGGTCTTAAACAAGGTGTTATGGCACCATTTTTCGGTGTGCCAGCTGCCACTATTACTGCCTCACGACGTATGGCTAAATTAGGCGATAAGGCCCATTCGCCAGTGTTCATGGCACTACATACCTATCGTCAAACGCCTGACAATTTACCCAGTGGTAAACGTCCGCATTATCATCTGACGATTACGCCTGAGATAAGTAATTATCCAAGTAATGATGAAGTCGCTGATGCCACTCAGATCAATGAAGTCTTAGAAGGGCTTATTCGTATCGATCCCACCCAGTGGATGTGGTTTCATCGGCGCTTTAAACATGGTCCGAAAGGTCGCACGGATATCTATAAGTAGCCGTTATTCCAAAGAAAAATGGTCGAAAAGTTTGTTATACTTTGTGACCAATATTTTCAATATGATCGACTCATAAATAACAACGCATTTATAATAATTTGATAAACAAAATAACGGATTTCCTATGACTAGTAATAGTACATCTAACAATCAAACCTCTACTGAGGCAGCAGCTGTAAAGCGTGTTTTGACTGGTATTAAACCAACTGGCACCCTACATTTGGGTAATTATGTTGGTGCGATTCGTCCAGCCATCCAAGCTATTCAAAACAGTGACGATGAAGCATTTTTCTTTTTGGCAGATTATCACGGCATTATTGGCTGTTACGATCCCGCTATCATTCATGAGTCAACCAAAGCGATTGCCGCGACCTGGATTGCCTGTGGTCTAGACCCAGAGCGTGTGACCTTCTATCGTCAGTCAGACGTGCCTGAAATTCCAGAGCTAGCATGGGTATTGAATTGCTCATGTGCCAAAGGTTTGATGAACCGTGCTCACGCTTATAAAGCAGCGGTCGATATCAATATGGACAAAGAAGATGTCGATCCTGATCAAGGTATCAATATGGGGCTATTCGGCTATCCTGTGCTCATGGCAGCTGATATATTGATGTTCAATGCTACTCATGTGCCTGTTGGCCGCGACCAAATACAGCATATCGAAATGGCGCGTGATATTGCTGGTACTTTTAATCATCGTTACAAAACCTTATTCACGCTACCATCAGCTGTCGTTGATGACAATATCCCGTTATTGACGGGACTTGATGGCCGTAAAATGAGTAAGAGCTATGGCAATACCATTCCTCTATTTGGTGACTCTAATCCGCAAGTCAGCGCCGAAAAACAGATGCATAAAGCCATCATGAAAATCGTCACCAACTCGCAGCTGCCTGAAGAGCCAAAAGATCCTGATGACTCTGCTATTTTTGAGATTTATAAAGCTTTTGCAACGCCTGAAGAAATTGCTGATATGCGTGAGAAGTTTGCAGCTGGTATTGGTTGGGGCGATGCAAAAAAAGCCTTGTTTGAAAAAATAAACGATGAAATCGCCCCATTCCGTGAGCGTTATCAAGAACTGATGGCCAATCCGAAAGAACTTGAAGAAATCTTACAAATGGGCGCAGAAAAAGCACGTCGTCATAGCCGTAAGCAACTAGACAAGACTCGCCGTGCCATTGGTATTCGTCCACTTGCCAAGCTTAAGTAATCCATTGAAGACATACCATGTACCAGAAATGATACCAGTATCCTCTGCCAACGCTCATGATATGTCGTTGCGTATTTATCAGACGCCAGTACAACATTTGCCAGAAGATTTATATGTGCCACCGCAAGCCTTTGCCATTTGGCTAGAGCAGTTTGCTGGACCATTGGATTTTCTGTTGTATTTGGTCAAAAAGAACAATGTTGATCTGACCCAGATGCCAATACTGCCCATCACTGAGCAGTATTTGGCATACATTGGTGAGTTAGATACTGAGCATTTTGAATTGGCAGGTGACTATCTACTGATGGCATCGACGTTAATCGCCATCAAAACAGAGCTATTACTGCCTAAACCAGAAGCACCTACCGATGAGCGCGACCCAAAGGCAGAATTGATTGAACGTCTTGAAGCTTATGCTCAGATTAAGGTAGCCAGTCAGCGCCTAGACAATTTGGTTCGTCTTGAGCGCGATGTGTTTTTGGCCATGGTGAGTATGCCCAGTCAAGAAATCATGAATACCGAACTGCCAAACTACTCACCAAATTTGTTAATTGATAGTTTGTTTAAAATGCAGCTACAGCCCGACTATCAGATGCACAATATTAAGGTCGATGCTGTACCGCTTGCTGATCGTATCGCAAGTATCAGTCGGCAGCTCAGTACTGATGGTGCACGCTCTTTTTATGAGTTATTGGACAAAGCACAAGGTAAGATAGGTGTGGTGGTCAGTTTCGTCGCGGTATTAGAGCTAATAAAACGGCAGTTAGTCGGTGTCGTGGATACTGATTTAGCAAGCAACCCCACTGCTGATAGTGGTTCTGAAAACGACTCGTACATTGGGCCGTTGACCTTGCAGTGGTTGGCTTAGCCATATAATCGATCCTCTATAAACTGGATACGGTGTTAGTCTGCTACTTGTCGTAATTTCACTCGCCTTCCTTTTATCTAGATGCTATTGAACCGACTATATTTAACCTGCCCTATATGAAAAATACAATACTTATAAAAGAGCATACTCTCGATGGTAGATATTGACGACATGACACTAAATGACACAGTACCAAATTACATAACACCAAACGACATGGCACTAAACGATAAGACACAAAAATCGATATCAGCAGCCGGACGCTCATCACTGCCTAATGATCAGCTGCAAAGATTTGAAAGTATCAGCAAAGATATCGAAGTACTGTTACATGCTTCAGAAACGCCACTGACCGCTAATGTATTAAAGAAGCATCTGAATTTATCTACCAAAGATCTCAAACAAGCGCTCGCATTATTACAGACGCGATTGGACACGGGTGTACTTAGCTTACACGAGACCGCTAGTGGCTATCGATTACAAATAGCAGATAACTACAGCGCCCTCATTCAGACTGTCTTTCCACAACGTCAGGAACGCCTCAGCCAAGCGTTACTAGAGACGTTAAGTGTCATTGCTTACAAACAACCCGTCACCCGTAGTGACATAGAGTATGTACGCGGTGTGACGCTATCGAGCAACATACTTAGGCAGCTCTTTGATAAAGGCTGGGTCAAGGAAGACGGTTATAAAGATACGTTAGGTCGTCCTGCATTGCTACACACCACACCGCAGTTTTTAGATGCCTTTGGATTGAGTGATTTAGATGAATTACCACCGATGCCAGATATGAATGCTATCAAAGCCATGTCTTAAATCTTTGAATATACTCAACACACAATATCGTTGTAAAGATACAGCCCTACTCACTGCCACAAAAAAGGACAAATCACTTAAGATTTGTCCTTTTTTATTGAATCACTAACTACAGCGTCGTGATTGATTGTTATTGATTGATAACATCAACACCTGCTGGTGGTGTGAATTTGAATTGACTGCTACTGATGCTTGGATTCAGTTTGATATTACTGAACTTAATCGATGTGGTCTGACCAAGGCTGTCGTTTAATACCATCATCACTGGCTTACCACCGCTAAAGCTCATTGATAAGCTCTTGAAGCTAGCACTATCTGATTTTGGATAGAGCACATAGTAGTTTTTATTAGAGTATGGCTGAGTGATTTTGAAGTTCTGATCAATTTTGCTCGGATCACCTGATAGCAATAGTGCTGGAGTGTTACCTACTTGGCTATCGACGTTTTGCTTGGTCGCTTGCTCCAAGTCTTTGTCATAAACCCACATTGAGCTACCATTGGCAACAATTATCTGCTGTGATGGCGATTTTGTTTCCCAACGGAAGTTATTCGGACGTTGAACGCTCATAGAGCCACTAAACGTACCGCTGTTTGCCCCTTTAGTCGTTTGGGTAAAGTTGGCTGTCATACTCTTAGTGTTGGTCAAAAGCGTGTTCAAACGCTTAGCAGCGGTCAAGTTATCTGCAGGGGCTGCCGTTGCCGATTGAGTCATCGCAATCATAGGAGCTGCTACGCCAAGCGATGTCATTAATACACCCGCTAAAGCACCGTTCATCATTTTTTGTTTGATTGATTTGTTCATTGATAAAGTCATTATAAATCCTCTCTAAAAAAGCATAGTAGCTTTTAAAAAATAGTCGCTTAAAAGTAAAACATCTCATTAAATTTTTTGTTTTCTATAAGTGCTTATCTGACCAATATAAAATTGGTGCCCATAAACAATGACAACAGTGTGCCAGTTTTTTTATTGCGCGCCTAGTCATGATTTGCAATCATTACTACGCCTGCCATACACGCTTGTAAACGCATTGGTTATACACTATTAAGTAGTATGAGCCGTTTTTCTTATTATTTTTCACTACTTCTGGCAAGCTTCAATAAGAATGAATACACGTAAAAAAAGCCCCTACTACCATAAGGCAATAGGAGCTTTTTTAATTATCCAATCATTTTATTCAAAGAATAAAATGACTTAAATAGATAATTATGCGTTTTCAACCGTCACATAACGACGGTTAAATTTGCCTTTGGTCGCAAACTTTACAACACCGTCATTCAGTGCAAATAAAGTATGGTCACGACCCATGCCAACGCCTTCGCCTGCGTGGAATTCTGTACCACGTTGACGAACGATGATGTTACCAGCTGTGATAGCTTGGCCACCAAAGATTTTTACGCCTAGCATTTTTGGGTTTGAATCACGACCGTTACGGCTCGAACCGGCAGCTTTTTTATGTGCCATGAGAAAATCTCCTTGTTAATTTGACTTACCGCTGATGCGATAACTCTTAAGCATTTAGTGCACTGTTTAGCAATAATTGCTAAATGGGTAATTAGGCATTAATGGCTTTGATTTTTAACAAGGTGTACCATTGGCGGTGACCTTGTTCTTTGTGATAATGCTTACGACGGTTGTGCTTGATGATACGGATTTTTTCGCCGCGACCATGCTCAACAACTTCAACTTCTACGCTAGCGCCTTCAACGACAGGTTGACCGATTTTGACGTTATCGCCGTCAACAACCATCAATACGTCTTCAAATTTGATTGTTTCGCCTTTTTCTGCTTTTAGCAATTCAACTTTAAGCAATTCATCGACGACTACACGGTGCTGTTTACCACCAGTTTTGATTACTGCGTACATTGTATGACTCCGTTTAACCCGTGTGCCGTGGCTGATGTTATACCAACGCTTTTACGACGAACACGACAGGGAAAAATTAAAGGCAAGATTTTACGGCTTTTTGCTCATAAAAGCAAGCCGCTCATCTTGTTTTTGTAAGGTGGTTACACTAGGGTCTGTTGAACATTCAAATATTAGGGCTGCTGATCGCTAAAATTTCACCAAACTAGGCGCAAGTCGACGATAATGTCGAGACCTTAGCTAGGCTTGTAACAACGTTTGGGGGGATTTTAGCATCAGCCCTTTGGGGCAGTACTATTTTTTGCCAATATATGGCGAAATTGTCTAACCTAGAATGACTAGGCATCAAAAATTTCACTGCATATTGTCTAAAAAATAGTGACCGCCAGCACCACATTTGAATGTTCAACAGACCCTAATAACCGTATCCGTTATTACTATATAAGCTGTTGATTGTGAACGTATCTAAGATACTACTCAATAAAAAACAGCCAGCATAAAAATAATGAATAACAGTTTATGCCTAACAGCCGTTATTATAACTTATATAATCAGTTACTTATAGCCCTTTATCACTCATGCCTGCCTATAAAAACACAACAGAGATAGCTAGATTTACATAGTTATCATTTAAATTGATTTTAATGTGTTATGCCAATAACTATGTATTATAGGTATGGTATAAAGGATAATCGCGCTGCTCTCTAAATACTTTAACCAACAATTTAGAGACAGAGCTATGCTATTATAGAAAAACGCCTTACCTGCCATAGCATCAAGTTTAAAAAGCGTCAAGGTTAAAAACTCTTTCTACTCTTATTAATATGACTATTTATTATGACCAGTACCCCTTCAAATAATACAGATTCAATGACTCAATCAACACCTAACTATGCTGATATCCAAAGTATCGTGGCTGATGATTTTGAAATCATGGACAAGCAAGTATTCGGTAGTCTTAATTCCAAAGTTCAATTGGTAATGAGCGTCTCGCAACATGTGATTAATGCTGGCGGTAAACGTATGCGCCCGCTGATTACGTTGTTGTGTGCACGCATGTTCAATGACAATCCATCAGAAAAAGCCATGCATTTAGCAGCAATCACCGAGATGCTGCACACCGCTACGCTCGTTCATGATGATGTCATTGATGAGTCAGGTCAGCGTCGTGGCAAGCCAACCGCCAATGCCACATGGGATAATGCCACAGCCGTACTGGTCGGTGACTATTTGATTGCCCGAGCCTTCAATCTGTTGGTCGGCTTTCAAAGCTTACCATTGTTGCAAGTTTTTTCAGATGGCACCTGTGATATTGCTGAAGGTGAAGTGTTGCAGCTACAGCATCAGCATAATCCTACTGCCACAGAAGATGACTATTTGCGCATTATCGATGGCAAAACCTCGCGTCTGTTTATGATGGCCACACAAGGGGCGGCTATCTTGCAAGATAAAACAGAGCACATGGCGGCATTGGGTGATTTTGGTCAACACTTTGGCAACGCCTTTCAGATTATCGATGATGTGCTCGACTATAGTGGCGATAGTGAAGTGATGGGAAAAAACCTAGGCGATGATCTTGCTGAAGGCAAACCTACGCTACCAACCATCAAAGCACTTGAGCTGCTAAAAAACAGCGACACCGAAGGCTATGAGCAGCTACGTATTGCTGTGCAGACAGGCAAGACACCAAACGCTGAACAACTTATTGACTTGGTACGTCGTTCAGGCGCTCTAGACTATTGCAAACAGCGCGCGTTGGAAGAAACCAAGCTGGCTCAAGACGCCCTTAGTACTTTACCTGACAACCGCTATCGCACAGGCTTATATCAATTGACTGAACTTGCTAGCGCTCGATTAGTATAATTAAATGTGAGTCGTCTTTATTATTGATTGATTAAGACGGCTCCTTTTTGGGTAGCATTTTTAGTGACTAATGCATGGAAAGCTAACAATTCATACTTTTAAGAACCGGTATGTTAGCTGAATCGTTACCTTTCTTTAAGTTTTATAAATCCTCGCAGTACTATAATCGTGTAAGAATTGTTTTGACGGTCGGATAATGTTTGATCAAGAGGCTTTGATTGATACACCATGTACGTTCGCTCAGGTTAAAGATGTTTTTAGGTATTGCTAAAATCACATTTTTGCTGTCTGCGCAACATTTCTTAAGCACAATCTCAGATATGTATATAAAAATAGACTATATAACAAAAAAACAACACTATATTGCGCTGTCACAACGTTACGCTTTGGTAAACGTTATCTCTTGTGATGCTTACCCCTTCAATGTTTGTACAGTTCATGAGAACAAATGTGGCTTTCTTTTTCAGAATATCTGTTTTTATTAGCTTGACTGTGGGGTTAACCCTTTAGTTTATAATAGCGGACTATGTTTATTGGCTAAATCTAACTATTTAATTATATATTTAGTACCAATAGCCATCTTTATATTTATTAAACAATCAATATTATAACGCCTATGTATATTATTCATAACGCTTAGCATTGATTGTCATACAGTCGATTCAATTTAAAAGTAGTACAAGGCAACCGAGCGTAGATGTATATATGATACTTCAAGCGAGGTTAACGCTGTCATACTTTTATAGTGGAATGACTATAGAACAAATAACAATATCTCGAACACTACTATTGATTATTACTCTTTTATTTATACCGCAATTATATTATTGACGAGGACATTGATGAAGCACTCTTATCTTGCGCTTGTAATAGCAGCTGTACTATCTGGAGCTGTACTGGTGGGCTGTGACAGTAACGAAGATGCCGCTGGGGATGCCGCACAGCAGCAAATGCCACCCTCCGTCGTCAACGTACAGACCGTAACCTTTGAAACCGTACCACAAGTACAAACCTTTTCTGGTCGTACCTCAGCCTATCAGACTGCAGATGTCCGCCCACAGGTTAATGGCGTCATTGACGAAATACTGTTCCGTGAGGGAAGTACAGTCAAAAAAGGTCAACCACTTTATCGTATTAATACAGACAACTATGCGTCTTCTGTGACGAGTGGTCGAGCAGCCGTACAACAGGCAGAGGCCAACTATCAGACAGCAGTGGCCAATAGTGTCAATGCACAAGCTGATCTGGTTAGCCAACAAGCCACACTGTCTCAAGCTCAAAACGACTTGCAGCGCTTGAGCGGATTGGTCGAAATCAATGCCATCTCTAAACAACAATATGAACAAGCGGTAACCACTGTCCGTACGGCTCAAGCTGCTGTACAAAGTGCCAATGCTTCTATTGGTCAAGCAAAAGCAGGTATTGAAAGTGCAAAAGCAGGTATTGAAAGCGCAAAAGCTGGTTTGCAAGCCAGCTCATTAGATCTAAACCGCACTATAGTACGTGCCCCAATATCAGGTCGTAGCGATCGTTCGAGCTTTACTGCTGGTGCATTGGTTAGCGCAAGTCAAGCTGATCCACTAGTGACTGTCTCACGCCTAGATCCTATCTATGTCGATATCAGCCAGTCTTCATCCGAGCTACTTAAACTGCGTCAACAGATTTCTGCTGGCAAGGCTCAAGCGGGCTTGAATACCGTTGAGTTGGTATTAGAAGATGGTACGGTTTATCCTGTCAGTGGCGAACTGGCCCTGTCTGAAGCAAAGGTTGATGAGTCAACAGGTGCTGTCACCTTACGTGCAATCTTCCCAAATAGTGACAGTATTCTACTACCAGGTATGTATGTCAGCGCACGCTTGACCCAAAGTGTGATCAACAATGCGGTACTGGTACCACAAAGTGCGGTCACACGCTCTGTCAAAGGTGAGACTCAGGTTTATATCGTTGATGAAAGCAATAAAATCAAAGTACGCCCTGTCACAGTGAATGGTACTTATAACGGTAATTGGGTAGTAACTGACGGTCTCAAAGAAGGTGAAAAACTGGTCGTCATAGGTGGCTCAAAAGTTAAGCCTGATCAAGAAGTCGTTGCCAAACCTGTAGAAAACGCTACACCAGCATCAACTGGAAATAGCGCGCCTGCTAGTACTTCGGCCAAAACACCGCAGCAAGCAGCAACAGAAACTAAGAAACCTGCTGAGAGCAACACGGCCAAGAAACCTGCGGAAGATGCAGCTAACTAATTCCATTCAAAGATAGGAAGACTTAGGGATATACTATGTCACGTTTTTTTATTAATCGCCCTATTTTTGCATGGGTATTGGCTATCTTAGTCATGCTCATCGGGGTGATATCGGTCATTAATCTACCGATCGAACAGTACCCACGTATTGCACCGCCGACTGTTACAGTTAGCACAAATTACCCTGGTGCCAGTGCGCAAACCGTCGAAGACTCAGTGGTTCAGATCATTGAACAAAAAATGAAAGGTCTTGATGGTTTGATGTATATGTCATCAACCAGCTCGTCAAACGGTAGCGCATCAGTGACGCTAACCTTTGAGACTGGTACTGACTCTGATACCGCTCAGGTACAGGTACAGAACAAGCTTCAAGCGGCAACAAGCTCACTACCTGAATCCGTTCAGCGTCAAGGTGTCACGGTCAACAAATCCTCTAGCAGCTTTTTGATGGTGCAAGCATTCATCTCTGAAGATGGCAGTATGGATCGCCGTGATATCGCCGATTACATTAACTCAAACATCGTTGATCAGATCAGCCGTGTCGAAGGTGTTGGTGAAGTTCGTGTGTTTGGTTCTACCTACGCGATGCGTATCTGGCTAGACCCTGCACGCTTACGTAGCTATAACTTGATGCCTTCTGATGTCATTACTGCCGTCAGTGCACAAAACGCGCAAGTCTCTGCAGGCCAGTTAGGTCAAGCGCCCGCTGACACTGAACAACAGGTTATCAACGCAACTGTAACAGTACAAAGCTACCTACAAACACCTGATGAATTTAGAGACATACTATTGAAAACGGATGCCTCAGGCGCGCAAGTACGCTTAAGCGATGTGGCAGATGTTGAGATTGGAAGTCAAGACTACAGTGTTGACTCACTATTTAACGGTCAAGAAGCCGCTGGTATGGGTATATCCTTGGCAGGTGGCGCTAACGCACTTGATACGCGCGAAGCACTTGGTGCTCGTATGGCTGAGTTGGAACAAAGCTTTCCTGCTGGCCTAACCACGGTTACTCCTTATGACACGACACCATTCGTTCGGTTGTCTATTGAACAAGTAGTACATACGCTCATCGAAGCTATTGTGCTTGTATTTATCGTCATGTTCATTTTCTTACAGAACTGGCGTGCAACGATTATCCCGACACTGGCTGTACCTGTGGTACTTCTCGGTACCTTGTGTGTGCTGTATATCGCAGGTTTTAGTATCAACGTTCTGACCATGTTTGCGATGGTACTGTCTATCGGACTACTGGTCGATGATGCCATCGTAGTCGTAGAGAACGTCGAACGGATTATGGAAGAAGATCCTGACATTTCTGTCAAAGATGCTACCATTCAATCGATGGGTGAAATTAGTAAGATTGTTGTCGGTATTGCTCTGATTCTATCAGCAGTATTTGTACCTATGGCGTTCTTTAGCGGTTCAACTGGTGCTATCTATCGTCAGTTCTCCATTACCTTAATTACCAGCATGGTACTATCGGCTTTAGTTGCCCTTATCTTTACCCCTGCCCTGTGTGTGACCTTGCTTAAACGTAGCAAGAGCCATGACAAGAGTAATATGGCCACTCAAAAAGGTTTCTTCGGTTGGTTTAACCGTAGTTTCTCTAAAGCAAGCATCTCTTATGAGCGCTTCGTGGGTAAAAGCTTCGGTCGTAAATGGTTATATTTAATTGGCTATGCTGCCATTATTGGTATTATGACGGTGGTCTTTTTACGCATTCCTAGCTCGTTTTTGCCAGAAGAAGATCAAGGTATTATGTTTACCTTAGTTCAGCTCCCATCTGGCTCTACACTCGATCAAACACAAGACGTACTAGATAAAGTTAGAAACTATTACGATACTCAAGAAACCGATAATATTGCCTCTATCTTTACCGTTGCAGGCTTTAGTTTTGCCGGATCAGGCCAAAACATGGGTCTGGCGTTTGTACGCTTGTCAGATTGGGATGAACGCCCAGGTGATGAAAATACCGCGCAAGCTGTGGCTGGCCGGGCAATGGGTTATTTCTTTACTCAGATTAATGAGGCACAAGTATTCCCGATTGTACCGCCCGCTATTACTGAACTTGGTAATGCCAGTGGTTTTGACTTGATGCTACAGGATACCGGAAACGTCGGTCATGAAGGGCTGCTCGAAGCTCGCAATATGTTGTTGGGCATGGCCGCTCAAAACGACCAAGTCTCTGGTGTACGTCCTAATGGTCAAGAAGATGCACAGCAGCTCAAGGTCAATGTCAATCAAGAACAGGCCGCTGCTTATGGCTTGTCGATGTCCAGTATCAATAGCGTTATCTCGACCGCATGGGGCTCAAGTTATATCAATGACTTCGTTGACCGTGGTCGTATTAAGAGCGTTTATGTACAAGGCGAGCCGAGTAGTCGTACCAACCCTGACGATCTTGGTAAGTGGTACGTACGTAATGACAATAACGATATGATTTCATTCGATGCGTTCTCTAGCAGTGAATGGCAGTCAGGTTCTCCACGTCTGACCCGTTACAACAGTTTCCCTTCTATGAACATTCAGGGTGCTGCTGCTGCTGGACTCAGTACGGGTGAAGCAATGGCTGCGGTAGAGACGATGATAACCAATCTGCCGGAAGGCGTCGGTTATGAGTGGACAGGCACGTCACTTGAAGAGCAAAAATCAGGTGCTCAGGCTCCATTGCTATATGCAATCTCGCTCTTAGTGGTATTCTTATGTCTAGCCGCCTTGTATGAGAGCTGGTCTATTCCGTTCTCTGTCCTATTGGTCGTTCCGCTTGGTGTTTTAGGAGCGGTAGTATTTACATGGATGCGTGGCTTCGCCAACGACGTTTATTTGCAGGTAGGTCTGCTCACCGTAGTCGGACTGTCTGCTAAGAATGCTATTCTAATTATCGAATTTGCGAGAGACTATCAAGAAGCTGGTTATAGTCTCAAAGAGTCCGTGATGACAGCCGCACGCCAACGTTTACGTCCAATTATTATGACATCGCTTGCCTTTGGTCTTGGTGTTATACCATTATTCTTAGCCACTGGTGCTGGCTCTGGCAGTCAAAGTGCGATCGGTACCAGTGTGGTTGGTGGGGTCGTCAGTGCAACATTGTTAGGTGTATTCTTTATTCCAATGTTCTATATTTGGATACGTAGCATCTTCCCTCATAAGTATGAGAATAATAAGCCAAATGACAGAGATGATGGTGGTAATACGCCGCATACACCAAACGGTAATCCACAAAGCGGTGATCCACAAAGCCCGACTCTCTCTAAGAGTTATCAGCCTGTGAACTTAGGAGATAATACACAATGAGTTTTCGTTCACTTTTTACCTCAAACTCAGCACACGCGGCAGTCAGCATTACTGCCAGCGCGTGCGCAACGACAGATGAGCGCCCCATGACCTCTATCCCTTTATCACTATCTAGCGCCCGCAGAAATGGCAGTCGTCTAATAGGCCTGACCGCTTTAGCAATAAGCATGGCTGCCTGTAACACCATCCCAAAAGCGGATATGCGTCCTGTACTTGCTGAGCCTAATATTCCGGTTCAGCAAGCCTATGGCGCGTATGACAAAGAAACTGTCAGTAGTGCTGATCAGGCAAGTATCGCCAGTCAACGCTGGCAGAACTTCTATAGCGATGAGCGTTTAAAGAGTTTGATTGCGCTCGGTCTTGAAAACAATAAAGACTTTGAGAATGCACGCTTGGCCATCGAAAAAGCCCGTGCACAATATCGAATCACTGATATTAGTGATTTGCCAACGATTGATGGTAGCGGTGGTTATTCTCGCAGCGCTCAAAACAGCGTGGATCGTAACCCTAGTAGCAGCTACAACGTCAATCTAGGTTTGGCAAACTACGAGCTAGACTTTTGGGGTAAGATCTCAAGCCTAAAAGATCAGGCTTTACAGAACTTTTTGGCCACCAGCGCCGCAAAAGATACCACTCAAATCAGTCTAATCAGTAATATTGCTCAAAGCTACGCTAACTTAAGTTATAGCCTAGCACAGCTTGAACTGGCTTCTAAAACTTATGAAAGCCGTAAAGAGTCGCTGTTTATTACCACCAAGCGCTTTGAAGCTGGTATCGATGACAAGCTTGCTTCTTTGCAAGCCAGCGCCTCATTAGAAGACGCCAATCTTGCGATGCTGAGTGCTCAGAGCAGTGTATTAACAGCCCGTAATGCTTTGCAGTATTTAGTCGGTGCACCAATACCTAGCAATCTTATTCCGAACGCATCTGTTACTAACATCACTAACCAGCAGATATTTAGTGCTGGACTGCCTAGTGAACTGCTACGCTATCGCCCAGATGTACTGCAAGCGGAATACAATCTAAAAGCCGCTGGTGCCAATATCGAAGTGGCGCGTGCGTCTTACTTCCCGTCTATCAGTCTAGCCAGTAGCATTGGTGTTAGTAGTGGTAGCTTGAATGACTTATTTAACACTGGCTCAGTTGGCTGGTCATTTGGCCCTAGTATTAGCGTGCCTATCTTTGATGCTGGTCGCTTGGATGCCAACTACGATGTGGCGCAGATTGAACGTGAGCAAACGCTTACTAGCTATGAGAACTCTATTCAAACGGCATTCCGTGAAGTATCAGATGTCCTAGCGACACGTGCCACATTGGGTGATCAGCTCGACGCACAGTATCGCTTGCAGGATAACTTTGACCAGACGTATCAGATTGCCAATGCTCGCTACAAAGCTGGTATCTCTAACTATCTAGACGTTCTCGATGCACAGCGCTCGTTGTTCTCAACTCAGCAAGGTATCTTGAATTTAGAGCTACAAAAAATCATTAGCCAGATTGAGTTATATCAAGTGCTTGGTGGTGGTTCCAATCTAGACATCCCGACTGCTATCCCTGTGCCGCAACATACTAATTTAGCTCAAATCGCCAATGTAGCTGCCAATACCAATAAGGCAAAAGCGACCAAGGCTATCGATGCGGCTGGTTCGGCACGTGTTGCTTCTCAGCAAGAAGCTGTGGCTATCAAACAGGCACAACCTGTAGAAACAACTACCTTTACCCCTACTGCTGTAGTCGATGTTAACGATGATGGCAAAAAAGATGCTGCCGTAGGTGTGATCACTGAAGAAACACGCTTAATTAAAAAATAGTGTAGAGTCAGTTCACGTTACAAAGATTGTTAGGCCTTAAATCATACAATCATCATCTTGTAACGTAACGATATCCTCACATTGACAGTCGATACGTACAATCAGCCCTACCGACTTGGTGGGGCTTTTTGCTTTCGGTAGCGACTATTGGTTATAGTATGGTCGATTCAATTTAAAAGTAGTACAAGGCAACCGAGTGTAGATGTATATTAAATACTTCAAGCGAGGTTAATGCAGTAATACTTATATAATGATATGACTATAGTGACATTTTATCGAACACACTGTTGCCTATATGAATTCTATAAAAAATTGGACTGCTTTATAAAGCAGATCTAACAGAGCCTGACGCAGTTAACATCCGAATAACCCTGATTGTAATTAAAATAAGGAATTATGATGACTTATACTTTTAATCGCCAATACCCTGCTACTCGCTTGCGCCGTCTACGTTATAACGATAACGTGCGAGCGATGATTCGTGAAGTTGAACTACATCCTAAGCATTTCATCGCTCCCGTCTTTGTATTAGAAGGCGAAAACCAGCGCGAAACAATTGCGAGCATGCCAGGTGTCGAGCGCCTATCCATTGACCTACTGATTAAATATGCCAAAGAACTATTGGCAGAAGGTGTTACGACCATCGATATCTTCCCTGTGATTGATAACTCACTAAAGACACCGGATGGCAGATCAGCATATGACGAAAATGCCCTGACAGCACGTACGGTAAAAGCGGTGAAAGATGCCGTACCAGAAATGGTGGTCATGACTGATGTGGCGCTAGACCCTTACACCTCACATGGTCAAGATGGTCTGCTCGATGACAGCGGTTATGTGGTCAATGATGCAACTGTCGAAGTATTGGTGAAGCAAGTGTTGGTACATGCACGCGCAGGTGCTGATATTATCTCACCGAGCGATATGATGGATGGCCGTATCAAAGCCATGCGTGATGCCCTAGAATCTGAAGGCTTTGTCAATACCGCTATCATGGCCTACTCGGCTAAATATGCCTCTTCTTATTACGGCCCATTCCGTGATGCCGTCGGCAGTGCGGGCAACCTAAAAGGCGGTCATAAGAAACAGTATCAGATGGATTTTGGCAATCGTGCAGAAGCGTTGCATGAAGTGGCCATGGACATCAATGAAGGTGCTGATATGGTGATGATTAAACCTGGTCAGCCATACTTAGATTTGATTCGTGAAGTTAAAAATACTTTCGGTGTACCAACCTTTGCTTATCAAGTCTCTGGTGAATACGCCATGCACATGGCAGCCATTCAAAACGGCTGGTTGAGTGATGCGGTCATTTTAGAGTCACTGATTGGCTTTCGCCGCGCTGGTGCTGATGGTATCTTGACTTACTTTGCCCTAGAAGCAGCACGTCAGCTAAACAATGCTTAATAATAGTTAAACTACATTTAATCTCACAAAAAAAGCCCCAACTACTATTAAGAAGTTGGGGCTTTTTTTGAATATTTTTTGATAAATATAGTCAAAGAACTCTAAAATGGGTACAAGGCAGCCGACTGCAGATTGTACAAATAGTACATCTAAGGAGGGTAACACCGTAGCGGTTTAGCAGTTCGCTGACTATAAAACTATAGACGTGCACGGTTATGTGGCTCATTAAAATCAATCACTGGCCCAACAGGTACGATACGAGTGGGGTTAATATTGGCATGACTGGTGTAGTAATGCTGCTTGATATGCACCATATTTACTGTCTCTGCAATACCTGGCACTTGGTATAAATCACGCAGATATCCCCATAGACTTGGGTAATCAACGATACGATGCAGATTACATTTAAAATGCCCGACATACACAGCATCAAAACGTACTAAAGTCGTAAACAATCGCCAATCAGCCTCTGTTATGGTATTGCCTACCAAATAGCGCTGACCTGACAGGCGTACCTCTAACGTATCTAGTGCGTCGAATAGTGCGGTCACGGCTTCTTCATAAGCCTCTTGTGTGGTCGAAAACCCTGCTTTATATACACCATTATTTATCGCAGAATAGACAAAGGCATTAATCTCATCAATTTCTGTTAATAACTCGGTCGGTAAAAAATCACCTGCTACAGCACCAACTTCGTCGAAAGCTGAATTAAACATACGGATAATTTCTGACGACTCATTGCTAACGATGGTATTGGTTTTCTTATCCCATAAGATAGGCACCGTGACGCGCCCTGTATAGTCTGGTTTTGCCGCGATATAAATCTCATAGGCATTCGATGCATGGTTCAATGGATCAGCAATAACCCCTTCTCCCGCTGCAAACGTCCAACCATTCTCACCCATAAACGGATGAACGACAGATAAAGAAATTATATCCTCTAAGCCTTTTAGCTTACGATAAATGAGGGTACGATGTGCCCAAGGGCAAGCTAGTGAAACATACAAATGGTAACGATTGGCTTCAGCTTTGAAGCCTCCTACGCCTGATGGCCCTGCACTACCGTCTACCGTGATCCAGCTCCTAAATCCGGCATCTTCACGCTCAAAGCATCCACCGCTAGATTCTGTATCGTACCATTTGTCTTGCCACTGTCCGTCTACCAATAGACCCATATTATCCTCCAACTTGTGCTCGTTTTATTCTTAATGAACACGATTGACTTGAAATCGTTATCATTATCACTAAAGTTAAAGATATATCTTATCAGCTCTACCTCGATAAATAGTAGAGTTTGCAACCCAATTAACAATAAAAACTAAACTTAATTAAATTAGTATTTATTAAAACTAAATAAAATATACTAATAAATACTCAATATCTGAGGCTGTATCAGATATTATGATAATAAGTCATTATTGTTATAGAAAAGACTTGCAAAGTTTGAAAAACTTGCTAAAATGCATGACCTAAATAGGCGTATAGCTCAGTTGGTTAGAGCGCTACCTTGACATGGTAGAGGTCAGCAGTTCGAGTCTGCTTATGCCTACCAAATTTAGAAAGCCCCAATCTCACGATTGGGGCTTTTTTTTGTCCGTGAAATATGGGCTGTAGTGAAAAAGGAAACTATACGTCGATGCAAATTTCCTCTTTTCTCACTTTCCGCAAACGTCATCAAAAAACGTGTGTGCCTAAATTGTGCCTAAGTTGCGCCTGCTCTCTATTTTGCCTTTCTTTCAGAGTCGCACTTTCGACCTCTACCCTAAATTATCTAAAACACTCTCAATATTTATTTACTTCTTTTTATCTAGCGAGTCGTTAGGTACATAAGTAAATAAATCACCTACTTCAATATCTAGTGCCTCACAAATTTTATCCATAGTGTCAAAATCTATTCTTGAAGTCTGTTCGTTATAGATCTTGTGCACTGTCGACTTGCTAATTCCTGTCATTCTTATTAGATCTGCCACCTTCATACGACGTTCAGCTAGTAGCACTGGTAAATTACATAAAATCATTAATAATTCCTTAATAGACTAAAAAAGTACTTGCATCGACTAACGATAACTAGTAAAGTACTTCTATCGAATAACAAATTACTTTTATAGAATTATTTGTTATCTCGATAAAACAACCTAGTTATTTAATTGGCTTACAAGGAATTTATTATGTCACATACCTACCTAACTACCCAAGAGCTTTCTGAGCTCATCAAATATAACCCTCGTACTATCCGTAATGAGCTCAAGGATAGTGTGCTGATCGAAGGCATTCATTATATACGCCCGTTCGGTGGTCGTAAGATTTTGTACATTTGGGAGGAGATTGAAAAAGATATGCGCACTGGCATCGCCGGTAGTATCAACGCCATGGCACTACAATAAGGAGAAATAGAATGGCTAGTATTAGAACCCGCAGAGGTAGCAATATGCTATTCGTCGATTTTTATTATATGGGTATACGCTGTCGGGAGACGACAAACCTGACGGACACGCCAGCGAATCGCAAAAAGCTTGAAAAAGTGATTGAGAAAATGGAAGCAGAAATCATCCTAGGTTTATTCAACTACGCTAAGTACTTTCCAAAAAGTGATAAAGCGGCAGAAATGGTAGCGTTGAACGATCGCAAGGAATGTATTAATACGAATACACCTTCCTTTGAGCAGTTTGCAAAATTATGGTTTTCTGAAAAAGAAATTGAATGGCGTGATACTTATAAGCGCAAAATAAAGGAGATTATCGATATGTACTTGATTGTTAAGTTTGGGACTAAGCCCATTCATCTCATAAAAAAGACAGATGTATTAGCCTTCCGTTCATCGCTCGCCAAAGTAACGTACGGAAAAGCTAACAAACATCTGTCAGCGGCACGCATCAATTCGATCATGGTACCTTTAGGTATGATACTAAAAGAAGCGGCTAAACGCTATCAGTTTGACAGCCCTTATTACGATATCAATGCGCTCAAGCAGCCTAAAACGGATATTCAACCATTCACACTGAATGAGGTTTGGACGTTTATTAATGGTGTGAGAGCAGACTATCGCAATTATTATCTGGTACGTTTTTTCACAGGGATGCGTACGAGTGAGATTGATGGGTTGACGTGGGAGAACATTGACTTTGATCGACGTGAGATTGTGATCAAACAAGCTTATGTTAAAGGCAAAATTGTTCCTCCTAAGACTCAGGAGTCTTACCGTGCAATTCAAATGTCACCTTGGGTCTATGATGCTCTAAAAGAACAGCAAACGATTACTTATGGACGCTCTGATTATGTGTTTTGCGCGCATACAGGTGAACCACTTGATTACAACAACGTGAATAAGCGTGTTTGGCATCCTACTCTTAAGATTTTGGGTCTCAAGAAGCGCAATGCTTATCAGAGCCGTCATACCGCAGCAACGCTATGGCTAGCTGCTGGCGAAAGTCCTGAGTGGATTGCCAGCCAAATGGGACACTCTACGACTAAGATGCTATTCAATACTTATAGCCGCTATGTGCCAAATATGACACGCCAAGATGGCAGTGCATTTGAGGCCTTAGTTATGCGTAGTCAGACTGTACAGGCATCTACTGACAAGGGGACGTCACAATGAAAATCATTGATTACGATAAACTGCATGCAACGTTTAAACCTAGTGGCTATGCCAGTAATGACGCAAATAATATAGGTAACCACCTCATTTGTGAGCTCTGTATTCAATCAGGTGCTGGTTTGGCTCGTTTATTAAATGTAGATAGCTGCTTCGATAATCATATGGCAATGCGGGTATGGGTACAGAAGCGCTTAGACGCTAATCCTGATTATATACTTGATGAGATGCGTGGTCAGTTGGAGATTGAGCTTTACAAGCTACTACCACACACTGGCTATGGGTACTAAGGAGAATATTATGAGTATGAACTTCGTCTTTGATTTAGCTCTAGGGAATGCAGAAAAGCGTTTGTGCCATGAGTATTGGTCCTATGTGTCGCCTAGTAATTATATAGCGCATTTGGAACTGCTTTGTTGTGGCCACAACATGGAGATTAATAAGTTGTTTGCTACGCTTACGAAATGTCAGGTTTATTTAGATGACGTACACTGCGAGTACTGTGGTCGTCCCTATCAATTAGATGTTCCAGCAGATATACCTTATGCAAGGAGATTAAACTCTTGGTTTTGTGAGGGATGTATCAGTTTTTCTGGTGGACGGCTTGTCTTAGGTAGGTAGAGCTTCAAATAGTGAGAGATAGCGGTTAGTTTGAAATAGGAAAAATAAAAAAAGCCTCAGCTCGTAAGTTGAGGCTTTTTCAGTTTAGTCAGTTTGGATATATTTTAACTAAAACTTTTATAAGATTACACCTTACAAACTACACTGGCTTCTTTAGCCTTATCATAGAACCCGTAAGCATCTAGTCCTAAAGACTCTACATCATCAAGATATTCTTTTGTATCTTTTTAAGTGGAACTTTCCAATCTGGGATAAAGCCTCATTTGAGGTAGAAACCAAGGGCGTATGTTAACTGTGTGAGGTATGCAGGTACGCCATAACTAAAAAGTTATTCAGAACGCAAATAAAAAGTAAGCCACTAAAAATGGCTTACTTTTTCTTTCTTAGTCTATAGTTCCTGAACAATATATAAAAACGTACAACTGATATGGTTTTTTCTTGTCTAACCTTCAAGATGTCAAAAGTCGACACTGATGGTATTTTCTATTTTAATAACTACATACCAATCTGAGTCACTAGGAAATATACAATAGTGCCTACATAATTTCCGATTACATAGCCTACCGTACCGATAACCAAGATAGGGCCTACTAAGTTAGTCCAACCCTTACTAATAGCTAACGCTGCCGCAGTCGTCGGACCACCAATATTTGCATTACAAGCCAGCACTACTTCTTCAACGCTAAACTTGAACAATTTACCCACACCCATGGTGATCGCTAAATTGACCATAGCAATTATCAAGACAAATACAAACAGCAGTGGTGCTTGAGTCACTATCAAACCAATTGATGCTGGAATACCGATGACTACAAAGAACAAGTAAATGCAGTAAGTACCCAACTCTTGGCTACCATTAAGCTTTTCAAAAGAGCTTTTAAAGATAGAAACTATTATAAACGTGATTGTCGTCAACAAAAGATACTTATCAGTAATCAAACTAATAATAAGGCCAACTACAATATTGTCGCTAGTGCCCAATAGCGCCTGTAAAAATGCTGACAGCTTGAACGAAATTAATACTATTAGCATTGAGGCAGCCAAGCAAATCGCAATATCTTTTAAGGAAATAAGATTGGGCTTCCAGAATGCTTCAGACAATGTACGACTGTTTAACATTTCCGGATTTTTTTCAATTGCATCAGTATGTGGCGAACCCCATATGCGACGTACAATAGGTATTCCAGCCAATCCAATTAATATCAAGAAGTAAAAAGCCATCATCATATTGTCAGCCACAATAGTAGCTGCATTAATGCTTTCACTTGGTGCTAACTTGGCTGACATGGCGGCGTAGTTTACCCCTCCACCACTGTATGACGCTGAAATCATGCCACTTACTTTGTCTAATTCTGGAATGTAATGACGTAGAGCCATAAATGCAAGAATAGTACCAACCATAGTTGCCATAGACGAAGCTAAAAACAACAGTAATAATTTCCAGCTCTCTTTAATAAGAGACTGTATGTTGGTTTTGAACAATAGCAAAGGTATTGCTAGAGGAACGATATAACCCCAAACGATGTCATATGTAGGTGCATCTGTTGGGATGATTTTTAGGTTGGATGCGGCAATGGCAATCAATAGTGCAATGACCGCACCTGGAATTTTACTTGCCCATTTATAACGTTGTTCGATAAAAATAGCAGAGGTTGCTGCGACCATAACAAAAGCCCATAAGGCTAAATGATCATCTGCTTGAATCAATGTTTCCATAATGTCCCTCCTTGAACTTGACATAGATACGTCTCAAAATAGAGAAGTAGTAACCATTAATGGGTTACAGCATCCCAATGAGCGGCGCCATAAACGGCATGATTTTGTTGGTTATAATAGGCCCAAAGTGGATTTCCATAATCAAAATGCCACCATTCAGTGGGTAAGTTGGTGAAACCCACATTACTCATAACTGAATATAACAAGCGTCGGTTTTGACAAGCAGGATGCTCAGGCTGATCTTCATAGAAATGAGTATGTGAGCGTTCTGTAGGTTCATCAAAATCAGCACCCATATCTAGCCACTCACCTGTCTCACGCTCAAACAGAGTGATATCTACAGAGCCCCCTGTTAAATGCGGGCTAATAAAATCTGCTCGCGCGGGCGCAACAAAATCTGATAGAAGCTGTTGTTGCTCACTGACACTAAGATGTGGATACTTAATCTCAATAGTATTACCAACTTCTTCTTGAATGGCTTTTTGCACAGCACGAGAACGCCAAGCATCAAGTACCAAAATACCTAAATGGTCAGGAAGTAAGTTAGCAGCTTGTTGCAATCTCTGGGTAACAGAATGCCTAGCAACACAAATATTGATGGCATGAGGAACATTATGATCAAAATAAATAGGAAATTGCTTTAGGTTTTCAGTATTTGGGATGGTTAGCAATGATTCATTTGATTCAATAATAGGAATATTTTCTATGTTTTTCCAACTATGCTGGGTAGACGTAGGTATGGAAGATATAAGCATTTCATTTCTCGAAATAGTCTGGTAGCTGTTTTTCTAATAGCGCACTGTAAAGATACAGCTGATACTTAGATCAAGTTAACTGGTAATTGCAAAGTAGGGTAAAATGAGCTTTTATGAGATAAAAGGTGAAATCAATCTAACATTTATGATAACTTTCTAAGGGATCTAAAATTATTGTCATCAATCAACGATAAAGACATTTGTTTGTTCTTATACAGCAGGCAAGTATATCAATAATATATATTAGTAACCTAGAGAATGACGGATTATAGAAATTAGAATGCATTTGATGAAAGTCTCGATAGATGAGACTATCTATGATCCTAGAGTAATTGCTGTAGCAGTAGTTACTAATACTCACTCATTCAAATACAGCTCAGCCATCTCATCAAGCCTCGCTTTTACCTCTTTCCAGTTCGGCATTACTTGCATTAGTAACCGCCAGAAATGCTCGCTATGGTTGTGCTCAGCTATATGACACAGCTCATGTAGTATCACGTAATCGATGCATTCCTTTGATGCTTTAACCAAATGAGGATTAAGTATTAGATTACCTTTAGTAGAGCAGCTACCCCACTGCTTCTTCATAACTAACAGTCTGAAAGCTGGCGTATCAGTTACCCACGCTGCTTTAGGTAATACCACCTCTAGGCGTTCTATAAAGATAAGCTTGGCTTTATTCTTATACCATTCATCAATTAGGCTTTTGACGATAGCAGTTCGTTCTTCAATATTTAATGTAGAATCACTTTGAGACAATTCTATATTTAACTTACCGCGACTAAGCTTCACAGTGCTCTGTATTACATTGGCAGTTTCTATATTGGTTATCACTTTTAACACGTAACGACGACCCAGATAAAATTGGGTCTCACCGCTGACATAGCGCTTGAGCAATACATGATCTTGTTGCTTGGCAAAGTCCTGTAGGCTTTGCCATATCCAGCGAGCACGTTTCATCATGGCATCATAAATCATCTCATCGGTAGCATCGACAGGTGCGGTGGCAACCACACGCTGATTAGGATGTACTTTGATGACCACTTTGCGAGGCTTGGTCTTTTCAGTAATTAGCTCATCGCTTCTAGACTTGTTTATCTTTCCTTTATAAGTTACTTCTTTACGCACAACTTCATAATCAATTTTATCTTGACCATAATAAAACACACCATTCTCAGTCATTGCCTACTACCCTCTTGCTACTCTTAGGCTACTTGTCTCTCGAAAGTCCAAGACGGGTAATCTTTAGTACTTCCTCGATGAGCTGTTGCGCTTTATCGATACCCAAATCCATAAATAACATCGGCAGCAATTTGACACTAATAGCATTTTCGATCTCTGCTGGATTAATAGAATACTCAGCCACTGCTGTTTTAACGATATTATCAATCTCAAAGGCGTAAGCGACTAGCTTGTCGTTATCTAGCTCTTTGTCTGCTAAGAAGTCGGCGTCAAATAAATGCTTAAACAGACCAAAATACGCCTGTGCATGTTTGTTTAATTTACCACTATCATCGATAAACGCACTTGGCACATCAGCGACATCACGGTCTTTGACGGCTTGCTCAAAGTCAGCAAACATCATGTACTGCTTTACTGGTGCATCGAACATGGCTTTAGCATCTGCAATCGCTTGCTTGAGCAGTTTAGAAAAATACTCTTGGGCATAAGGATCATCAGCCAGATCTTGCTCAATCATCTTGGTCACCCGACCAGTGATTTTATCCGTTTGGTTACGGGCTTCATCCTCACTCATCGCTTCAGGCTTAACATCCTTACCTAAATTATCGACTAGGTAAATGCCCTTTGCTTCTTTCACTTCAAGCCCTGCGATGTGCTTATCAAGTAAGCTGCGAATATCTGCTTCATACTCATCGTAATCGATGGTTTCATCAGCATCCTCGCGCACTTGCTTGCGTAGATTAACAAAGGCTTTTAGATCGGCTTTGTAGCGATCACGTTTACTATCAAACGACTTATCCTCAAAGAAAGACGCTGATTGCAACGCAATTTTCATGGCGTTAGAAAACTCGGTCAAAGCTGCATAAAAGTCATCTCGCTCTTTTAGCTTGGTATCGACTACCCTACCTTCTATTTCCTGCATTTTTGGTGCAAGTACTTGTCTTAACGCTTGCCCATCCTGTTTGTTCTTCACTGATGAGAAGATAGCCCATAAATCACTATGCAGTCTTGGTAGCTGCTTATACTCGGTATCCATCGCGTTATACAGACCCTCAAGATCTTCGATATCAAAGCCACCTTGCGTACGTTCTGCTAAGTCTTGGTATTTCTCAATGGTGACATCCAGCTCTTTTAAGATGCCACGATAATCAATCAGATAACCAAAGCGTTTCTTTTCATGCAAGCGATTCACACGAGCAATTGCCTGAATCAGGTTGTGCTCTTTTAAAGGCTTGTCTATATATAGTACGGTGTTTTTTGGTTCATCAAAGCCCGTTAGTAGCTTATCGACAACGATCATAATGTCAGGACCATCATCTTGACCAAAGGCTTCTATAATGGCTTTGGTATAGGCTTTTTCGTCACCGCCATACTCTTTGGCGACATTATCTTGCCACCAATTCTGGACGATGTCTTTTGACTCTCCATCAACAGTATCATGCCCTTCACGAGTATCAGGCGGCGACATGGCAACCACTGAGGTCACTTTGCCAATCTTATCCAATGCCATTTTATAGCGGATAGCAGAGGCTTTAGAATCACAAGCTAATTGACCTTTTAGATGCTGCTGTTTAAAGTTTTGGAAGTGATCAGAGATGTCATGAGCGATCAGCTCAATACGACCTTCAACCTGATAGATTTGACCTTTTTGGGAGAACTTACGCTTGAGATCACTCTTCTGATCATCGGTGAGCTTTTGGGTAATGCGGTCAAACCATGCATCGATGGCTTGGTCATTGGTATTCAATTCAGGGATACGCTCTTCGTATAACAGTGGCGTAACCGTTTTGTCTTTTACCGCTTGCTGCATGGTATAAGAGTGAATAATGCTACCGAATTTATTCTCAGTCTTATCATCCTTAAGCAACGGCGTACCAGTAAAGGCAATAAAGGCAGCGTTTGGCAAGGCTTGCGCCATACGGATATTATTCTCACCGTTTTGGCTACGGTGGCCCTCATCGACCATGACGATGATGTTTGGGCTGTCGTTATAGCATTCATCATACTTAACGGCTGAACCAAACTTATTAATAATGGAGAAGATAACGCGTTCATTACCATGCCCGATTTGCTGCGCTAGGCGGCGACCAGAGGTTGCCATGGCATCAGTTTTATCGCGATCACTAAGCACACCACCAGAAGCAAAGGTTTTACTAAGCTGAGTTTCTAGATCAACACGGTCGGTGACGATAATGACACGGCACTTGGCGAGTTCTTCTAACCAAATAAGTGCTTTGGAGAAGAACACCATCGTGAAAGACTTACCACTGCCTGTGGTATGCCAAATCACTCCACCTTGCCGACTACCCTGCTTGTGATTAGAAGTATCGAAACTGCTAATACGCTCAATCAGGGCTTTGATACCAAAGACTTGCTGATAACGAGCAACAATTTTGCCCACCTTTTTATCAAACAAGGTAAACATGCGCGTCATCTCAAGCAGACGCTGTGGCTGCAAAAGACTGATGATTAAGCGGTCTTGGTCAGTGACGGCTAGATCACCGCCATCAATTAATGATTTATATTCCTCTTTAATAGAGACAGGGCGATGGCTAAACAAACTCTCAATCTGCTCATCGCTGAGCGTTTGATTTTTTATGCGGGCAAACTCAGGCTCAGAGATTTCTTCTTCGACCCATTTTGCCCAAAACTTCTCAGGCGTTTTGCACGTTCCGTATAGACCGTCATTACCATTGACCGCCAGTAGTAGTTGGCTATAGGCAAATAAATGTGGGATTTCTTTTGGCTTTTGATTTCGGATATGCTGGGATACCGCTTGAGCATTGGTCGATTGCCACTCTCTACTGGAGTCCGGGCGTTTGGCTTCGATCACTGCTAGCGGTAGACCATTCACAAAGCAGACGATATCAGGTCTACGACTACTCGTACCCTCGCTATTGAGTACTACCAACTCCTCGGTAACGTGAAAGCTATTATTGTCGATGTTATTCCAATCTATCAGAGCGATGGTCTGCGAAGTTTTCTTACCATCGATGAACTCAGTCACGGTCACGCCATAAAGCATAGCGTTATATAGCGCCTCGTTTGCTGCCTGCAGCCCTAAGTTCATCGCTGGGTTTAGCTCGTGCATGATTTTATCTATGGCGCTGTCTGATAGATGATGCGCCTGACCTTCAAATGTAAAGGTTTGCTTGGCTAAAAACGCACGCATGATCGGCAATAAGACGACTTGGTTAGTCGCTTTATTTGAAGCCACTTTTAAGCGCATGGCACTGCATTGACTAGGTGGAATAAACTCATAGCCTAATGTTATCAGCAAGGTTAAGGCAGGGATTTTTGAGGCAAATTCTTCTTGGAAGTTGATGCTGGGGTTGGTCATATTTACCCATTTTAGACATAGCGTTTGTTTGGTCTTATCGATTGTAACTGATAATGTCATAAAAAAGGCAAAGAAGAACCGCCAATGTTGCGCGTTACCCAAAGGGCTTAGCTTAGCGTGGCGGTGATGGCAGAGTCAGCTTTATAGTTACTTTACGACTCATCTTGATTTTCGATGGCTTGTGTCCTATCAGCAGATATATCAAACACTGACTCTTTCGTTAAATACACGTCATTAAAATCAGGGTTTTCATTCAAATATTTCTCAATTTTCTCAGAACTTTTCATTTCAGAAAAAATATTTAGAAATAAAAATGAGCCCCATAACATCACTATAATATAGATAATGATGACAATAGCAGAACCTATATCATCTTTAGATAAAATATTAGTAGAGTCTGTCATAAGCAAAAAGCTTATAAGGTATAACGTTAAGAATGTTGCTATAGCAGACAATACTAAGAAGAAAATACCAGAGAATATTCCAAACAATTTTTCAAATTTATTTATAGAAACTTTAAGTCGATTATCCTCGTAAGATAGATGAATTTTAGATCTCTTAAAGTTGGATAAGGTTATACTCCCCTTTGAATACTCATATAACTGCAATATAGCATGACGTAAATAAAAGTCTAACCTCATGCCTGTAGACTGATAAAAGTAGTCCTCGGCTATTTGCTTTTGTATACTCTCGCGAGTTAGTGAGTCTAGATATGGTGATTCTAAAGACTTTTCTTTATCTCTAATACTTCTTCGGCGAGCGTACGAAAATGTATCCATAAACTCTCTAAGCTTCTGGGGGTTTAGTAATATCCTTATCAAAGTAATTGAAACTATGATTACTGGTGCCCATACACCAAAACTATCATAAAGCTCTTTAAAGCTCTCTACATTCATTGATTTTCTCTTTTTTTAATCGGTGCGCTGACACGCACACTACGCTTCTATCTATTAGACGACGCATTAATAATTTCATGTACTCCAGGCATAGTTGGACTAGAATCACCTGATATAAGCCCTGTATCTGCTCGGCTAAACAAGGCTTGTAATACAATACTGCGTGCATCGGTATCAAAATCATCTTTTTCATGAGTCAATGACAGATATAGATAGGTCAATTGCTCTCGCTCTTCTGCATCACGTTGCAAATGGTAAGAGCTAAATACCAATTTTGAAAGTGCTTTTATAGCAAAGGCATAGACTGAAAGAAGGGTAATAAACAGGACAACCCCCTGCAGACTATCTATACTTATCTCAGTAGCTTGAGCATTTACCCACGTATAAAATAAAACACCAAAAATGGCAAGTCCAACAGCGACAAATCCTGAAAGAATGAACGCCCACCGATTGCCTAACTTTTTATAGTCCTCTGCTTTGGTGTTCCAGTAGCTAGCAGCAGGCTCTAAACGTAATTTTTCTTTATACGTATTTTCAAGGTTTTCAACTTTAACAAGCCATTGATTGAATTTTTTATTATGAGACTCATGTAAATTTTTGGTATCCGTCTTGTATGATTCGGCTGTACCCTTTTTCCAATTATCGAATTCTTCCTTAGATTTATTCACGTCTGTATACAAGTTATCTCGTATCTCAAGAATATTATCTTTTAAGTCTTTCACGGATTTGGCTTCGAGAGTTGTCCTATTTTCTAAACCGTTCTCACCTTGCATCTGAAATTCGTAAGCTATTAGAGCACCTTTGAAGCCTTCTAAACTATTTAGGTTGGTAAATGTAGGTTTTTCAATGAAAGCTTCAAAAAAACTACTAGCTGCTATTGCGCCGGACTCGTTAAATATATTAAGTCCTTTTCTACAAAGTACATGTTCGGACCATATCCAGTGATTGAACTGACCCCCGTTAAGACCATACTGGACAGAGTTTATAGCCATTTTTATTTTATTGTCTTGGTCTGGCTGGGTATCAAATAAATATCCATGTATCTCAATCTCAAATCTGTGATTTAAATCTTGGAAGCATCGACCAGTGCTCATTATTAAATAAACTAAAGGGGTCTTTTCTGTTCTAAAGTTATGCACTTGAGTTCGCTCTTCAAGACTCACTCTTTCATTTATTTGAAGAGGCTCTTCAGCTTTAATCCAAAACTCTGTTTCAGAAGCTATAAAATCTTGTAGTTTATATAGAGTATTAAATTTGAACTCTTTTCCTGTCGCATCTTTAAATGAAATGTCTATTTCTCTATCTTGAATATTTCTCGGGTTGACGTTATTTGTAATATCAATATCCATCAAACAACCTCCCCATCAACCACCACCCGCTTCTTACCCGTCAACAACACCTGCATCAGCGCCTTTTTCTCTTGCTGCAAATCAGCCAATTGCTGCTCAAGCAACTCAATTTCTTTATCGGCATTGGTTAACACAGTGGCGATTTTTCGTTGTTCTTTAAGTAAAGGTATTTTGAGTTTTAGAGTGTAAATTGGTTTTTGAGAAATCTGAGGCTGACCACCTTTATTTCGTAGACGTGATAATTGAAAATTTTGCAAAAGGTATACTATGAACAACTTATCAAATTCGTCAGAAAACTCCTTCGTAAAAAGAGCGTTATCAGTAATCCAGCATTTTTCTTGAATAAGTCTAGTTACACCACAGTATTCACCTACGCGACCAATTAAAATCACATCGCCTTCTGAGTTGCTATTAGCGGAATAACCCATAATATTGTTACCACCAAATACAGGGATTTTCTGTTCCTCGGTAGGCTCATTTTCAACATCTTTTGGTTTAGTATCACCGCTAGATAATTTGAAAACATTTTCTAATTTCAATTCCTCCCATTCGACCTCAAACCGCTTACCTGACTCATCAAGCAAACGCTTTTTACCCGTCAGAAGCTGCTGCATCAAGGCTTTTTTCTGCTGGGTACTATTCTCAATCAAACGCTCAGTCGTACTGATCGCTTTATCCCAAGTCGATAGAATTTTAGCAATTTTTTGTTGTTCTAGAAGCGGAGGAGTCAATATTTTTGTAGATTTGATAGTCTTTAGCGAAAGATTTTTTATTGTAGAACCTGTTAGCTCTGTAGTATAAAAATTCTGAGTTTTAGAGCTATTCAGTGTGTAATATATGTATTTAATATCAACGTCATGATTCACATTTAGATAGCAAGCACTCTTACCTAGGACAACATTTTCATTATTATAAAAAGCTAAGTTACCAATAGTTCCATTAATTGACATTAAAATCGTTCTATCACTCAAATCTCTTACATGGTTCTGAGCATCTTCAGCGCAAACTTTCTTTGTAGCAGATGAAATTACTATTGAACCATTTTTTAAGTTATTACCATTAATAAAATGGATATCTGAATTTTCGGCATATTGAGGTGTACTATGAATACCATCGCTTATTTTCGTAGTAAGATCGGCTAGCTGTTTAACTTCCCACCCATTAGGCACCATAACCCAACTCCTTTAAAAACCCTGCCATCTCAGCTTCTAGACTCTCTAATTCAGCTTTTAACTCAAGACGCTCAGCACGCACCGCATCCAGATCAATCTCCGCCTCTTCCTCAAAGGTATCGACATAGCGTGGAATGTTTAGGTTAAAGTCGTTTTCTTTAATTTCATCGAAGCTCGCTAGATACGCGTATTTATCAACACTTTCTCGCGCCTTATAGGTCTCGATGATTTTATTGATATTCTCAGGCGTTAACTGGTTTTGATTTTTACCGGATTTAAACTCATTACTGGCATCGATGAACAAAACTTTGTCATCAGTTTTGTTCTTTTTAAACAGCAAAATAGCGGCTGGAATACCCGTGCCAAAAAACAGCTTCTCAGGTAAACCGATTACCGTGTCAAGCAGGTTTTCTTCGATGAGTTGCTGACGGATTTTGCCTTCACTTGAGGCACGGAACAGCACGCCGTGCGGTACGACCACACCCATACGACCAGTGCTGGGCTTGAGTGTTTCGATCATATGACTGATAAAGGCATAGTCGCCCTTGGTCTTGGGCGGTACACCGCGATGAAAGCGACCATAGGGATCGCTGCTGGCATCTTCATGACCCCATTTATCCAGTGAAAACGGCGGGTTAGCTGTCACCACATCGAACTGTAATAATTGCTTGCCATCGCTACCCAGTAGCAGCGGATTACGGATGGTATCGCCCCACTCGATACGGTGGTTGTCCTCACCATGCAAGAACATATTCATCTTGGCCAGTGCCCATGTCGAGCCAATGGCTTCTTGACCGTATAGCGCATACTTCTTAGTATTTGAGTTTTTGCGTACCATCGCCCCGCACTTGATGAGTAGCGACCCTGAACCACAGGCTGGATCACATATCTCATCACCCTCGACAGGCTCAAGAATAGTCGCTAGCAAGTTAGACACTTCAGGTGGCGTATAGAACTCGCCAGCCGTCGCCCCACTACTAGCGGCAAAGTGCTTGATTAAATACTCATAAGCATTGCCGATCACATCGAGGCTACCGACGCGCTCAGCGGAGAGGTTCAGAATATCTTTGCCAAAATCTTCTAGTAAATGGCGTAATAGCTCGTTCTTTTGCTTTTCTTGACCGAGTTTGTCGGTGTTAAAGCTAATATCTTGGAAGACGTTTTTGAGCTTGGTACCGTTAGCTTCCTCAATCGCATGTAGCGCCTCGTCAATCCGTTGACCATTGCCCGGCTGATGACGCTGCTCGTATAAGTCCCAAAAGCTGGCACCTTCAGGCAGTACAAAACGCTGCTTAGACATCATGGCATGGATCAGCTCAGGGTTCTCGTTACCAGAACCGCCAAACTGCTCAACCAGCTTGTTGTACTCATCGCGGTAAACATCAGATAGGTACTTTAAGAACAGCATGGTCAAGATAAAGTCTTTATAGGTGTCGGCGCTGATGACCCCGCGAAAGGTGTCACAGGCGTTCCATACCGCTTTGTTGATGTCGTCTTGGTTGATTTGGGTAATATGACTGGCAGTACTGTCGGGCATTGGTTATTCCTTAACGCGCTGGAAAATTGCTGGTTATTATAGTGAGGTAATGATAGCAGGGTATATAGTCGATATCTTAAACTGACAGTCATTTAATTATGAAACACCCTTAAAATAGTGTAACATTTGTTTATTAAAATGCTGGAAGATAAAAAGATGAGTTTGTTTCAAACCTTTATCCAGAAAATAGGCATAGTAGTCTTAGTCTTGGGTATAAGTGGTTCCGCATTAGCAGCAGATTTTGAGTCTATTAAAGCATTAGCAGAATCAGGAGATGTCAATGCTCAGCTTGAGCTTGCCGAAAAATATGAAGCGCTAGAAAAACTGGATAGTGAAGTTGTCAACTTTGAACCTCAAGAATTATATTATGAAGGTAAAGCAGTAGATAAAAATGCTAAAAAATCTTTGAGCTGGTACCTAAAAGCGGCTAAGCAAGGTAATGCTGTCGCCCAAGCGAAGGTTGGCGGTATTTATCATGATGGTATACATGTCAAGCTAGATTACTCTGAAGCCTTTAAGTGGTATCAAAAAGCAATCAAAGAAAACGTAGCCGAAGCACAGTTTGGTTTAGGGCTAATATATGCTTACGGCAATGAAGTACCTAAAGATCCAGAAAAATCAAAATATTGGCTTACAAAAGCAGCAGAACAAAACTATGTTCCCGCTTTGTTTAATCTTGCATATGAGTATCATGGTCACTACGACGATCATGAAAGTCAAATAAAAGCGCTTGAACTATTTAAAAAAATGGCTAATGGAGATGACCCAAACGATGAGTATGTTGTTCGTTCTCAGTACGCATTAGGCTTTATGTACTACGATAGTTATGGTACTGAAGAAGATTATCAGAAGTCAGCCTACTGGTATCAAAAAGCGGCTGAGCACAGACATACTAGCGCGCAAACAGAGCTTGCTAGGATGTACTCTAGAGGTGAGGGTGAGGGTGTAGCTCAAAGTCATGATGAATCTATAAAGTGGTATAAAAAAGCAGCGAATCAAGGGAGTTTGCTGGCGCAGACGGGGCTAGCAATGATGTACTACGATGGTGAAGATGTCGCGCAAGATTATACTCAAGCGTTTAAATGGTTAAATAAAATAGTAGAAAGTGGCAAAGACGACTACTCTATTCAATTGATGCTTGCTTCGTTATATCTCAATGGCGATGGAGTCACTCAAAACGATGCTGAAGCAACCAAATGGTATGCTAAAGCTTGTCAAAATGGTAATCGCTACGGCTGTATTCAATATCGAGAATTAACCCAATAATAGAACAAGTCCATATGAAAACAGTCACATTCTGTCTACTAGCCAGCCTAGTTTTAAGCGCTCACGCGGCGGAGATAAAAACCAACTCATCGCTCGATGATACCGATCAAGTAGTGAATCAATTTCCGGTAGAGACTGCCTTACTCAATATCTATACTAAAGAAAGCAGTAGAACCTTATCAGCTATTGTATATGGTCATAAAGAGTCAATTGAAATCAAGGTAACACCAAAAGGAAACCTGACATTTGAAAACGTACTTGTTCAAGGTGCCGAGCAACGCTTCACCTATAGGTACGATGATGAGGTAATCGAAGAATCTATCGGCATCAACTACTTCACCCTTAATCCTTTAACTTTTTACGGTTTTGATAAGCCTTCAGGCAAGTATTCATTAGCGACGCAGACAGTGGTCATTCCTAAAATGGCGAGCATTGGTGATTCAAATCAGTTTGTCACTGAACGTATCTACTCAGATAGTAGCAAAAATACACCAGTTGATTTTTACAACTTAACTTGGTCCCTATCACGTGCCAGCACAAATACTGCATGGCTCTGTATAGATATTGATATCTATGAAAATTCGTCCGAATGCTATCAGATCGATGGCAGTGGCAATATATTGCAGAGCAAAAAGCGTTTGCAGTATTGGGCAGAAAATAGCTTTGAGATCATAAACTATATGAGTGAATAATGGTGTCAAAGCCACCTTCAGTACAAACCACCTGTCTTTGCCACCAAATTTATATGATTTAGACACATAGGTATTCGCGTTTATGATCAACATTTCTTTCATGTCGATAATTAATCGAGTCTGTCGTGCATGTGTTCATTGAACAAAAAGTAGCTTGAGCTATATGAATTAAGAATGAAAAATATTATAAATTTTAAGAAGTGATTTGAAATAAAACTAAACCCTATTTTGACATCTTAGAATTACAGATCAATCTGTATCAGGCATCTAAGCTTTACTCTTCTATTAATAGAACATTTTCGCTCCACTTTCCACTCCCAAGCTATCACCCTAAACTACGTTTCTAGTTATCTTATCCATTCATACGCCTACAAACTCCTAAACTCCTAAACTCCTAAACTACCTCAGATAAGATCACCATAGATTGTCTATAAAAGCTCAAAAGCATAGCAAGACATCACCTGCTGTCGTGTATTTCATGATTTTTCCTCAAAACCTCACAAATTGGCTTTCAATTGTTTGCTAATCCTCGTAAATTATTAGTGGAGGTCAATACACAGGATATAACGACCAAACCATCAACTCGATATCTCAGTGAGAAATATATGAAATCACTATCGATTGCTAAGCTACAAACACTCAATGTGCTTGTATATCCAGAAATCGTTGGTTTATTTGATATTTATACCTGCCATATTAGACCGCTGCTTGACAGCAAGACTATCGAACTTGAGCAAAGTAATGCTTGCTCGAAACTTACCCGCTTTATAAAAGAGGATAAAAAGTGGTTCTTGCTGAACAACTTTGAGCTATTTCATACAGTAAAAAGCCCTTATATTGATTTTGATGTATTAAGAAAAGAAGTGGCTGTGAAATACATCTCAAAGAGTCAGTTTGATTTTGGCATCAGTTTTTACGAGCTGATTGACCTCATTGCTCAACATAATAAAAAGATAGATATTAAGCTCGTTTATACGCAGCTAAACGAGCTATTGGATCAAGAAATAAACCAAAAACTATTTGGCAAAAATACTTTTGCTATTACTACATTTTGTCGGCTTATAAAAATAAATGAGCAGACTTATCATAAACGTCGTCCTACTGGAGTATCGTGATGGCTCAAGATAATGACACCTCACCCAATGAGGAACAATGGCTGTCTGCAAAGACCATTGATTATTTAAAGAGTGAGGAAGCGTTTGTTTACCCAGAAGCTATTATAGATGCTATCTCTACCATCATTATCGCAGTACATGACAGTTATAAACCCTCTAATAATTCTATTGAACCTTTATTAGAGATGACTGTACTAATACTACAAGATGAGCCTATTGCCTCTAAGTATATGCAAATCAGTCGTACTCATTTAGCAGAAAAACCACTGATGATGCAGCTGCTTATCCTAATGCAGAATATTGTCACCAAACAACAATTAGGCCACTCATTGCAACACCTAGTTTGGTTAGCAATAGCAATGCACACTGCAGCTTTACTTATCATTCAAGATAAGAAAACTCATACCAATAATATACTGATGCAGTTTAAGATGGCACAATTCTCAGCATCTTCTAGGCGCAAATGGCTTTGGAACGCACTTCCTGACATCTTCCACACTGAGATGAGTATAGAGCGTATATTATCGGTATTTAATAGTCTATTAGATCAGCAAAAAAGCGAACTTGTAGCACTAATCAATGGCCAAGCTACTCATACAGAGAAAGTAAAAAAAGACAAGTCTGACATAAAAGCCAAGCTGAGCCAGATAGATAAAATAACGACTGCCTACCAACACGCACACGACTTGCATGCACCAAAACCTGAACGCAAGAAGCCACCAAAAAATAACAGCATTAAACCCATAAACCTATCCGATGATAAACCAATATATCCTCTCGATTATGAAGCTACAAACTCTAACTGGAATAGTGAGCCTGATAAAGACAATTGGAACACCACACCTGATGATGTCGAACACAACTCTACCACCATAGACCTAGCATTTCTGGAAGCTAATACCGAAGCCTATGAAGGGTTAACGACGAGCTTTGAAGAGTACATCGATCACAATGAATTGCCCTATATCAGCTACGACAACTATCCAAACCCTCTAGTTAGAAACTCTATACCGCTGCAAACTATCGACTTATCGCTGCAGCAAAACTATATGTCCCAGCGTAATCTCGCGCTCAACTCTAACACACGCTTACTTTCCGTTGCTGGTTATCAAACCCTATTTGCAGCACTACACCAAGATGCTAAATCTTTACCAGAGTCAGATAATAATAAAACCTGCGCTGGCATTTTATTGCTATCAATGCTTACTGGCCTTCCAGTTAAGTCCTTAATAATACCAGGCTATGTCGGTCATCCTAGTATTTTTAGCATCCATGACAAAAGAGCTTATATTAAACATAGCCTTGGTATTACTAAACGATCTGTTAGCCAAACGTTAACAAAGGAAGATTACGAAAATCATTCTGACACTATTAAAATTCCACTGCCATTATGGCTAATTGATAACCTGCTGGCTTGTCAGTTGCCTATAAAAGAAGAGTTTACGACTTATCTTGCCAACTTGCGTAATAGCCTTGGACTGCCCTATCTTTCGGTCAATCGAATAGAAACAATATTACATGTTGTACTCTCTCGCTATACGCCAGATTGTCATGCACATATTGCCGATATCATTTGCCGCACGCCAGCGCCCCATGCTCCAGCGATGTACTATAGCAGCCATACTAGTGAAGGGATCATCGCTCACTATAAGTCGGCGCTAAGTGTACTCAGCAATATAAGTAGTTTTGACTTAGCTTATATCACCCCTTGGCATAAATACACCATAGGCTCTGGGTTTGCACTCAAGCTCGAAACCGTTCGTAACATCATAGATGAGATAAAAATTTGGGTAGATCAAAGTACAAATTATGATGAGCACTTTAATAGAACCAGTATTTTTATATGGTTTATCTTTTGCCTTTTAACGGGTGTGCGACCGAACAACGGTCTTGGCAAGATGTACGATATCGATCTTGATATGGGGTGGCTAGAGATCAACGATAAGCCCGTTAAGAAAGTAAAAAGTGATCGTCTGATACCACTATGCCTCACCCTTGTACGCCATTTGACAGAATATAGAGACTATATAATTGACTATCAGGCTAAGCATCAATTGAAGCATGACATCAGCACTACCATTGATGATATTCGCTTAGGTAACGATGAAGCGTTATTGAAAATTTTGTCTGCAAGTGTAAGTAACCTAAAAGATATTAAGCGCGGTGACACCTATAATTTTACCAAAAACGTTATTGATGCCAACCCTTACTGGACTCGTCACTTTGTGCGTACTCAGCTTGAGAAACGTAGTGTTCAGCTGCCACTCATCAACACTATTATTGGTCATGAAAAATCTCGTCAAGAGGTATTAGGACGTTTCTCATCGAGCAGTAAAAGAGATATAAGACGTGTAGCACCTGTATTTGAGCAGATCGCTGAACAGTTAGGGTTAAACCTTATAGAGATAAACAACTATTCTAAGATAAGCCATATTGAAAGAATATATGCGGGAGTAGACCATGTTGATAGATAATATTCACCTGCCCAAAATCATCGATGGCTTGGCAAATTTTGATGGCAGAAAAAGACGCTACGTGCCTTATCCTTCTGAACTCAAAGACGATAGCCCTAAAAAATACGACATACAGCTACTGGCCGACCTGCAGACTGAGTGGGATTCCCTGCAAAGAACTCATCCTGGTAATATTAGGTTCACCAAATCTTTTGACAAATATTACGAACAAGTACTTTGGCCAAGTAATCGCACCTTTTTAGTTATACCGAGCCCTATAAGTTTTGCTGATGAGTTATGGTTATTACAGAGTCAAGAACTAGACCAATTTCAGCGTGACTTTGATAATAAACTAAAACCCTTATCTAACGAAGGGTTCGATAAGTTTCAAGTTGTTGTTCAAGACAAAATTTCTAAAGCCTATAAAACAACCAAAAAATTAACACAAGCATGGCAAACTGTTAGTCAATTTATTGATTATCAAAATCAATATTACATGCTTGCAAAACACTATTACCCTAAGATTGTCGCGCCGCAGCCCACAAAGTTCAATCCATTGATTATTAATAACGACTGGGTCAAAAATGGCAAGTCACTGGTCAAGATTATTCGTGTCGCACAAACACACTGGAATCAAACAGCTGATTATAGCCAAGATCAGATCTTAGGCTGGCTGATATTTTCAGGGATTGTGTATGGTGGTATTAATGAAATACAGATGCTCCAAGGGTGGCTTACCTCATTGCTCGCCAAAAAACATCAGCCATTCATCAAAGAAAGGATAATAATCTCACCGCGCTTTGTGCAAAAGCGCTTTGGTAATGAACGAGAAGAAGAAAGTGACAAGCTTTATAACACCAAGCAAATCGTCGTAGATGTAGTCAGTCAGTGTTGGCTGATCCGTTACCATAAAAACAGCAGTCAAACAGATATCAATCATATCATTGACAAGCTGTCAGCAGATAAGATTGAGCTATACTTGACCACTGTTTTATCTAACCTAATCAAGCCTTTAAATATTAAACCCCTCTCCTTTTCAAAATTTTTATATTACGCAAGCTACCACTGGGAGATGCTCGATGGCGCTGATATTGATCATGCTTCAGTTGGTATACTTCGAGGTATGCATAACACTGCTGGACTGAGCACGCAGGATTTTGATAATTTTTTGAACCAAAAATATCAACATAAAGTTGAGCACTATAATCTAGAACATATTTTAGCGCTATCTATCAGTAAAAGCTCTATTGCTCAAAAAGAGACGGCCAACATTTCTACCAAAAAAATAGAGGTTAGAAAGTCTGATTTGATTATGAGTCTCACTAAAGACTTTAAAATGCATAAAAAATATGAAAAGAAAAAATCCAATAGCAATCCGTACACAATTATCGAAAGAGTAGAAAAACGCTATAAGCAATATGATGACTTAAGTGAAAAAATTTTATTAGATTGGGTACTAAGTTTACTAAATAGAAAAAAGTCAAAATCACCTAGTAATGAGTCTATTTTGAAATATATTAAAACTATAGGCTATGAATGGCTATATTTTACAACGGCGCAGCCGCTTGATATTTGGTCAGAAGAAGAGTTTGAGGAACTTTATGAAGATATTTTAGAGTACAAAGCTGTCGTACGGAACAATACTGACATTGGATACTCTGCCAATTTATTGAAGAGTATGCACAACTTTGCTAAGAGCAAATATAATCTACCCTCCGTGAATTTTCAACACTCCAAAAACGGTCGGCGTGTACGTGCCGAGCTGATATCACCGCAAGCGTACCAAACCATTATCACGCAAATACTGGGTTCTGTAGATATACTAGAGCGGGAGATGTTCGCACTTTTATTTATCTTAGTCTATCGTACTGGCATGCGCAAAAAAGAGCTGTTGGGACTTAAGTATAGTGACATCGAAGGTTTAAATGTAGCCACACCCTCAGTGGTGATCAGGCCTAATAGCTACCGCTCAACTAAGACTCAAAGTAGTATCCGCCGCATTCCTATATTTGCCCTTCTAAAGCCTGACGAATTGAATCTCTTTATCACCTTTGTACAAAGTAATATTGGCAGTAACTCAAACAAATTTATCTTTACCTTATCATCAGATCAGCGCCCTATTGGTGATCATGTTCCCTTACAGTTACTCAAACGAGTCTTAAAAGACATATCGGTAGATGACAATGTGGCAGAGCATACCTTTCATGGATTTAGACATACGGCTGTGAGCAACCTATCTTTAGCACTATTAGGTCATCCAGATCTCATAGAGGCACTAACCGATTATGATAAAAGCGATATTTTACGTATCAAACATGGCTTATTGGGTGAGCATATTGATGCACAAGATCGTTGGTACGCCCTATCAGGTATTATGGGGCACTTATCGCCTGAGCGTAGCTTTGAGTATTACAACCATTTTGCCACTTTGATGGCTACTTATGCGTTAAGCGTCTCTAATATAAAACTACCTAAACAAACACTACTTAATCTTACCAAATCTACTAAAATTAGCGAAAGAAAGATCAATGATAATGCTGACATTGATGATAACGGTGTGATCAATATGCCTAGTATACGTACGCTGTTATTTAAAAATATCATAGAAGGCAAACGCAAGTCACCGAAATTTACGATCGAAAGCTGTGATAAGCAATTTCTCTTGAGTACCAATACGCTAGCCACTAATGAACTGTTTGGTCGTTATGGTCTAAACCGAGTTCAACTGCTGCTACAGACTTATGATAAAAATATACCATTAGATAAAGCAGCCCAGTTGGCACATATTCCTATTCAAGATGCAAATATTTTAATAAAACGTGCCAACGAAGTTGTCGCTATCACTACTAAACGCGGTAAACCTCGTTTTGTAAAGCTCATAGACTCAGAACCTACTGTCTTAAGCCCACTGCACATTCAATACCAAAGTGATTTAAGATTGCTGTCACCTTTATTAAATAATGCCTATCGTCTACGAGAAAAGTCAGGAACTGATTGGGCTTGGTTTATTGAGATATGTAGTCAAAAACTCTCTAATAGCAGAGCATACCTACCATTTAGAAAAGGAGATGAGAAAGAGTTGCAGCGTTTCATCAATATTGCTGAGAAACTGCTGCCTTTGAAACATTGGCTAATAAGTAGCAACGAAGCTTTATGGATGAAAAATATGTCACATACTGATTATCAAGACATTAAGCAGCAATCTAATGATTCGACAAGCGCTCTCCATATCGGTATTGCTAGCCGAGATCCTAGAGAGCAAACGAATAAATGGCAGCACTCACCGCTACTACGGTTTTTTGTGCATATGATGCTTATTACAGATGAAAAGCTAGCTATTGTGAATTAATCTTCTTACATCAAGCCTTATTTGTCATAACGCACGTTACGGGAACAAGATGCAGCCTTTATACTTTTTGCTGATCATCAGTGGTGACAGGACTGATTTCTGTATCATCAGCCTGAGCCCCTACCTGTGTATTTGAACCATTGTTTGAAACTGGTGTACTATTTTCATGGTCAAGTGAACGATTATTGCGAGCACGCGAAGTTTCTTCATCTTTGACTGCTTCTTTAAAACCCTTTACTGCACCGCCTAAATCTTTGCCAGCATTTTTAAGCTTAGTAGTGCCAAATACGACCACCACCACTACTAATAAAATCAGCCAATGTGTAATAGAAAAACTGCCCATAACGTGATCCTTATATTTTAAAGTCTTGATAAGACCAGTATGTGTATGTGTGCTTTAAGACCCTCTTTACCGTACAAAAATTACAGTTTCAAGCGACGCAATCTCAGCGCATTGCCAATAACAGATACTGAAGACAGACTCATCGCAGCGGCTGCTATCATTGGACTGAGCAACAGCCCAAAGAATGGATACAGAACGCCTGCCGCAAGCGGTATACCAAGCGCATTGTAGATAAACGCAAAAAACAGATTTTGTCTGATATTTTGCATCGTAGAATGACTCAGTTTATGGGCTCTGACAATTCCCATCAGATCACCCTTCACTAACGTGATGCCAGCACTCTCCATAGCCACATCTGTTCCTGTGCCCATGGCAATGCCAACGTTAGCCTGTGCAAGAGCGGGAGCATCGTTAATACCGTCACCCGCCATAGCCACGACCTTGCCGCTATTTTGTAGCTCTTTGATAATACGGTTTTTGTCTTCTGGAGAGACGTCAGCATGTACCTCATCAATATTTAACTTACTGGCAACGGCTCTAGCAGTTATTTCGTTGTCACCTGTTAGCATGACCACCTTTAGTCCAGCCTGATGCAGTAAAGATATCGCTTCGCTAGTACTCGGCTTGATCGGATCAGCGACTGATATTAAACCAGCAGCTTGGCCGTTTACTGCTACAAACATTACCGTTTCGCCGTCTTTTCTGCGCTTATCAGCACGTTCTGAAAGCGTACTGTCAAAGCTATCAAGACGTTGCATGAATTTTGAGTTGCCTACAGCGACTTGCTTGCCATTGACCAGTGCCTGCGCGCCTTCGCCAGTGGTTGAGCTAAAATCACTGGCTTTAGCAATATCAAGAGATTTTTCCTGCGCAGCTTTAACGATAGCTTCTGCCAAAGGATGCTCGCTGGCAGTCTCTACCGCAGCGACAAGTATAAGCAGTTCATTTTCATCTAAGCCACCAAGTGCTTCGATAGCAGTGACCTCTGGTTTGCCTGCGGTTAATGTTCCCGTTTTATCGACAACGATGGTATCGACTTTTTCCATGCTCTCTAACGCTTCAGCGTTTTTGATAAGCACACCATTCTGAGCACCCTTTCCGGTACCGACCATAATCGACATAGGCGTGGCGAGTCCTAACGCACAGGGGCAAGCGATGATTAACACTGCAATAGCGTTGACCAGTGCAAAAGCCATGGCAGGCGCAGGCCCAAAGATAGCCCAGACGATAAAAGTTATGATAGAGCAGATAAGGACAATTGGCACAAACCATCCAGCCACCTTATCCACCAGTTTCTGTATTGGTGCGCGACTGCGCTGGGCTTCAGCAACCATTTTGACGATCTTGGACAGAACCGTGTCATCACCCACGTCAACCGCTTCAATCAGTAGGGTTCCCGTGCCGTTTACCGTGCCACCAGTAACCGTATCGCCTTTTGCTTTAGAAACCGGAATAGGTTCCCCCGTTACCATCGACTCATCGATACTGCTACTGCCTTCAAGCACAATACCATCTACAGGGAGTTTCTCTCCTGGCTTAACCCGTAATTTGTCGCCACTGATAACTTCGTCAAGGGAGACTTCTGTCTCAACGCCTTGCTCATCTACCCGCCTTGCATTTGGTGGTGCCAACTCAAGAAGAGCACGAATTGCGCCAGAAGTCTGGCTTCGGGCTTTAAGCTCTAGCACCTGACCTAGTAGTACTAACGTCGTGACAACTGCTGCTGCTTCATAATAAACACCGACTCGACCGGATGCATCCCTAAAACTGTCTGGGAAAATGCCCGGAATAAAGGTTGCTATCAGACTGAAACCAAATGCTGTGCCTACACCTATCGCAATTAGGGTAAACATATTTAGGTTGCGACTTTTTATGGATTGCCAACCTCGCACGAAGAAAGGTGCTGCTCCCCATAGCACCACTGGTACCGCAAGCGTAAACTGTATCCACTGAGCAATCTGCCCAGCGATATCACCCTGACCGCCTTGAATGAAGCTGTCTAAATTTATACCTACCATATCGCTCATTGCATACAAAAACAAAGGGACGGTCAGCACGGTACAAATCCAAAAACGCCGAGTCATGTCATCGAGCTCTGAGGTATCCTCTTCACCAATAGCAACAGTCTCTGATTCAAGTGCCATACCACATATGGGACAACCACTATTCTCAATATCTCTGACTTCGGGATGCATGGGACAGGTATAAACGGTTCCGCTGTAGCCAGCTGGCACTTTATCGTACTTGCCGCCTTTTATAGAGTTTACCTTAGTACGGTCAGTATCCTTTCCATGACGGTGTGCATGACTGTCTTCATTATCATTTGAATCAGTAACCTCGCCCTCAGGTTTGAGAAACATACCGCATATTGGGCAATCGCTTTTTTCCACATCTCTCACTTCGGGATGCATAGGGCAGGTATAAACGGTACCGCTATAATTTTCCGGTACTTTGTCGTACTTACTTTCTTTAGTAGGATGGGCCTCGGTATTTGACGGACTATGACAGCTTGTATGGTCATCTTTCATTGCTACCATCTCGACAACAGTGTCTTCAGGTTTAAGAGACATTTTGCATATGGGACAGCCGCTATCTGTAACGTCTTTCACCTCTGGATGCATCGGACAGGTATAAACAGTTCCGCTGTAGCCCTCTGGCACTTTGTCGTATTTACCGCTTTTGATATGCGCTTGCTTGGCCACATGTTTCATAAAAACTACTCCTTGAAGACCATAAGTAAATATTCTGATTCAGTCATATCAACCGCTGATAGCCGTTGTCTCTACTCTTACTTTATACGCTTAATAACTTATCTAAGAATAAGACTCAATCTGGTTTACGCAGGTGTTTGAGTAGCGACATAATAATTAATATCAATATGGCCAAAAACAGTAGGGCAAATACTAAACATAGAACCATCATCCCCCAGCTCATCTCGTGCATCATCGATCCATTCATGAGGCCATCCATAGGCCCGCTCATCATACCGTGCATCATAATAATCATGATGAGTACTCCTTACTTGTTATTTCCTTAGTATAAGTAATGATATAGTACTGGCGTGTGAACATATACCTTTCAATAGGCTACTTACTTAATGATACCTAATACAGAGTGCTCAGAATTTGTGACTGTTTATTCCAACTCATCAATTAACTGTTTCATTTCATCAATTTCACGTTTTTGTGCTTTTATAATATCGTCAGCAAGCTGCTGTACACGCGGATCTTCAATATCAGCACGACTACTGGTGAGAATAGCAATCGAGTGATGCGGTATCATCGCTTGCATCCAATCGACTTGATCCACAGTTGCTTGTGATCTAACGCCCCAAATACCGACGGCAAACATTAATACGCTTAGACCATAGACCATCAAATTGACCTTGGTCTTCTTATACATATTGGTCATAAATGCCAACATGACCACTGCCATACCAGCACCCATGTAGAGCGCCATATAAGCTCGGGTTTCACTAAAATAAATATGATCCCATTCATAAGTATTGAAATACATCATGATGTACATCACAATCGTAGACGTCACAATCATCAGGGTGAACTTTACATACGGGTTCATGCCCTGTTGATGATTCATGGTGCTTTGATCTGAAGTATTCATAGTATATCTCCTATTATTTTAATAATATTAGAACCAGAATTTGACCCCCGCAGTCAAACTACTGCTATCAACCGATTCATCTTCTTGACGTCGTTGACCACGAGCCTTGCCAAGCGCTGTCTCATAACTAAAGCCTACATAAGGTGCTAGCTGGCGACTAAACGTCTCATAAGTCAGCCTAACCTCAGCTTCCATCTCATTAAAGCCTTTGGTAATGTCATTATCATGGTCATCTTTACTAAAGGCAGTCAATCCCACCTCCGGTATGACCACCCAATGCTGATCCAAACGCCATTCGTACTCTGCGCCCAGATCAAGACGAAGTTGACCATCGGTATATAAGTAGGCTCTCACATCTGTTTCGATGAAATACGGCACGGTGCCGACAATACCTGCCATAAGGGCAGATTTATCGTTTTCAGTATCGTAAGCGACACCAGCTTCACCATTCCAAAAAATGCTCAGTGGTTTCCAATAAGCAAGCGAGCTCAAGCTATCGATTTCTTTATCATCTTTAGTCTGAGCACTACCTTCCGTGCGTAGCCTTATACGATTGCTATCAGTACCATACCAACCCGTCGCCTCGAAGTTGATTTGATCTTCATCAAACTGATAGCCCAAGTCGTCTACTGACACTCCCCATAATGGCATGCTGCCCATCATCATTGGCTTACCATACTGTCCGTAGGGAACCCCATTTGAATAGTCTGGACTGCGAGCATCGGCTGGTGGCTGCCCACCTTGCATACCAGACATATCCATGCCGCTATGATCCATACCAGACATATCGCCTGACATATCCATGCCACTGTGATCCATATCAGACATGTCGCCTGACATATCCATGCCACTGTGATCCATATCAGACATGTCGCCCGACATATCCATACCGCTGTGATCCATACCAGACATGTCGCCTGACATATCCATGCCGCTATGATCCATATCAGACATATCACCTGACATATCACCTGACATATCCATACCACTATGATCCATACCAGACATATCACCTGACATATCCATGCCACTGTGATCCATATCAGACATATCCATGCCTGACATATCCATGCCGCTATGATCCATGCCAGACATATCACCTGACATATCCATGCCACTGTGATCCATATCAGACATATCCATGCCTGACATATCCATGCCAGACATCATATCGCCCGACATATCCATGCCGCTGTGATCCATATCAGACATCTCAGCAGCTGTTGCAAAAGATGATGTGAGCAAGACTAGCGATGACAAACCAACGAATGGCAGATTTTTCTTAAATATTTTCATAATAAGCCTCATATTTGAAGGTTTGTTAAACGACAGCAACTTCTCTGAACATACCGGCTTCCATGTGATAAAGCAGATGGCAATGCCATGCCCATCGTCCAAACTCACCCGTCACATCAAAGCTAATCTTTTGCGCTGGTTGCACCACAATCGTATGTTTACGTACCTGAAAGTCTCCAGATGGCGTGCGCAAATCACTCCACATTCCATGCAGATGCATCGGATGATTCATCATCGTGTCATTGACTAAGGTAATACGTACGCGTTCGTTAGGCTTAATATTGACAGGGGTTGCATCTTTAAACATAACGCCATCTAAGGCCCAAATATAGCGCTCCATGTTACCCGTTAAATGTAGCTCGATCTCTCTAGTAGGCTGGCGCTGCTCCGCAAATATGGCCTCATCGACAGAGCGTAATTGGTCATAAGTCAAAACCTTTCTATCAATCTCACGCAGGTTGATACCGGGGTCATCGAGGTTCATACGTGGACTGTCGACACGCATATCAGATTTAAAGTCATACTCGGTCTTAGCATGCTTTGCGTTGTAGCCTTTGTCACCCATCGCACCCATCATATCGGCCATGGTCAGCCATTCGATCTTATCCATAGCAGGTATTGCAGCACGAGCGCCTTTCTTGGTTGCAAGCGTGGTCGCGACATAGCCCGAACGATCGATATTTTGGGCAAATATCGTATGCGCGTCTTGAGTAGGCGTGACAATGACATCATAAGTCTCAGCCACCCCAATGCGGAAATCATCAATCGCAACGGGTGCGACGTCAATACCATCTGTTGCCACCACAGTCATTTTGAGACCCGGTATACGCACATCGAAGATGGTTTGCGCTGAGCCATTGATAAAGCGCAGTTTGACAGGCTGTCCCGCTTTCACTAGCTGTGTCCAATTGGCTGCGGTGGTTTTACCATTCATAAGGTAAGTAAAGGTTTTTTCACCAGATAGATCGGTGAAGTCAGTCGGCATCATGCGCATCTTATTCCACATTTTGCGCTTGTCATGAGCGGCTTCTAGATCTGTTGCTGCAATATCGGCCAGCAGTTTCTTGAAATCTGGTAAATGATAATTGTCAAAATCTGCACGCTGTTTGAGCAGCTTTAGTAGATTGTGCGGGTTGCGACTGGTCCAATCACTGAGCACAATAACATGGTCTTCCTCGATTGGATGACGCTCACGCCCTTTGGGTTCAATGACGATAGCGCCGAGCATACCGGTTTGCTCTTGGAACCCACTGTGTGAGTGATACCAATAGGTGCCTGATTGCACAAGTTTGAATTTATAAGTAAAGGTACTGTTCGCAGGAATACCATCAAAGCTGATACCTGGCACTCCATCCATCTCAAACGGTACGAGCAAACCATGCCAATGAATAGAGGTCGACTCATCCATCTGATTATGAACACGGATGGTTACTGTATCGCCTTCACGCATCTTTAGCGTCGGTGCTGGTAGCGAGTCATTAATGAGTGTCGCCATGCTCTTTTTACCGTTCACAATAGCGAACTGTTTACTGACGTATAAGTCAAACTCTGTACCGGTTAGGATGGGTACGATATGGTCAGCTTTATCACTGTTGACGGCTACATCTTGTTGCCCATTACCGAGGGCACTATTGGCAATAGACGGCAGCGTAGATAGCATGGATGCCCCTAATAAAGTAGAAGACCCTGTTAAGAAACGCCTGCGATTGAACATATTCTTGTTCATAATAATTTACCTAACTTAATCCATGAAATGAGTGTTGGCTCTCTATATCTGGCAGATTTTGATAAAGCAGAATGAGCTATGTAATGTTTTAATCAAACTATATCTGCTGCTGAGGAGACTCAATAGTGGCATAAACTTCTGTGGTGCCGTCTTTGTTAAGCTGCATCACTTTATACGGCATAAATTTATCTTGATACTCCATACCAGGGCTACCAACTGGCATACCAGGTACGGCAAGACCAATGGCATCACTTGGCGGGTTTTTCAAGAACTGCGCTATGTGCTTAGCAGGGACATGGCCTTCAAAGACAAAGCCATCAGTCGTCACGGTAGTATGACAAGAGCGCATTTGCTGTGGTACACCATAACGATCCTTAAACAAAGATACGTCGGCAACATCATGGGCAACTGCGCTTAACCCATTGTCTTCTGCGTGGCTGACCCACTCTTTACAGCAACCACAGTTGGCGTCTTTATAGACGGTGGCTGACACATTTCGTAAAATAGTTGACTGGGTATCTGAATGAGCACTGACAGGTATTATTTCGGCTTGTGGTTGCTCTATTAGCGCTGTTTTTTGCGTAGCGGCAGTTGGCTCAGTCGCTGGTGTTGCGTCAGCAGCAGTGGCGTTAGGTTGACTACAAGCGGCAATCGTTAACGATAATGGCAATACCACGATCGCTGAGAGCACACGACCAGATATCTGATGATGTGCATTAATAAATCTATTAGTATAGCGTCTCATAAAACCACTCCTAAGCGTCTGTCTGACGATCAAATTTATAAAAATCAAAGCCGTATTACTGAGTCATGTAATACTGGTATCACTTAAAATGACAATCGCAAAAAGCAGCACTATTGAGCACTGCCTCTCTTACAAAAAATCAATGTTGCATGCCCGATCTATCACTTGGCATATCCATCTCACCATCAAATGACATGTCCAACATATCATCGTCTATCCTAGTCGTTAACATGGTGTACTGGGCTTCATTTAATTCAGGTAACGATCTGATAAAAGCAACCATTGCCCACATCCTATCATCATCATGCGAAGCACCCCATGCGGGCATGCCTGATGCCATAATACCGTGTTTAATGGCCCAAAAGGCTTGCTGAGCACCGGCATCGGTCTTATAGCGTTCAACCAATGCAGCACTGGTAAAACTGGGCGGCTTTGGATATAAACTTTCGCTAAAGTCAGTTTGTGCCACTCCCGGAGACAAGTGACAACCTGCACACATATCTTTATAGTCTGCCCCGCCCGAGCTGATCATTTCTGTCTTTTCTAAGTTTGGAACCGCAATGTCCTGACTAGCATTTTCTATTGAACGCGTGCGGGCCGTTTCTAGAAAATCGTAAACCAGCGGACTATGGGCTTGATCAGCGCCGATATTTATCACGCCACTAGTCACCACAATAAAAATGCCCACAATAGCGACAAAGACAGTAAAAAGTATCCCTAGTAAAAACTTCATAGGTTTGTCCTAAAAATCCATTTTTGTTAATACCTAACTACGGCTCGACAAAACCATCTAACAACAATGTTGAATTTCTACGATCAATGTCTAAGAGTCACTTTTACTAGTAACACAGTGCTTTTGGTACATCGCTTTCATTTTGCTCATGTTAGTCATCATGGCTTTCATAGCAGGATCGTTCATATCCATTTTGCTATGATCCATTTTGCCCATCATCTGCATGTGCTTTTCCATTTTTTCACAATTCATCTGATCTTTTTCAGCATGCATTTTTGGGTCATGCGCTAAAGCAGAGGTTGAAACAACTAAGGCTATAGCAGTTGCTACGATTGATTTAGACAGTGGTATTGATTTGAATAGTGACATGGTAAATCCTTATTTTATTTGGTATGAAGTCGAAAAACTTTAAAATATTAAGTTACTTTAAAGCATACTTTATTGATTCTGACAGAGAGATGACAGCAAGATTACAATTCTGTCATCTTGCTATTTATGGTTTTTAATATTGTCATCAATCCTTTAGTATGACATCAGAGCTGATACTACTTATCGCTACCATATTTGTTAATGAAGTATTTTTCAGACTGTAGATGTTGATCTTTGTGTTCAATCTCACAAGCCACTCTAGCATCGATATAGCTTTTCATTTGGGCGCTAGAAAGCTGAGCATCGTTATGATCCAAGTTTTTTGCAAAGTCAGTAACAGCGTCGCAGTTATTGATGATTGAAGTACTCAGATCAGTAGTATGCGCATTAGCAGTAGTAATACCGATAAGTACAGATACCGACAGCAGTACTACTTTTTTGAATGAACCGTGTATTTTCATATAAAGCCTCTTTTGTAAGTTGTTAGGTGTTTGAGTTATTAGGTCATTAAATTAATGACCTGTAAGAATAATTCATAGCTGCTAGATATTAGGAACGAGCCACTATGTTTCATTTATATAGATTAGCAAAAGAAGACTGACAATCTGATTACGAGGACATGACATCTTTGTCAGCTAGCAGTCAATGTTGTCATCTGTGCTGGTTAGAACATTAAACAATCATAATCGTACTGAGAAATTACAATGAAAGTCCTACTGGTAGAAGATGAGTTGAAGCTTGGCGAGTATATAAAAAAAGGCTTAACCGAAGCCGGGTTTATTGTTGATCATCACCTAACTGGTCTAGATGGCTATCATGCATTGATGACTGAAGAATTTAGCGTGATCCTAATGGATGTGATGCTGCCTGATGTTAGCGGCTTTGAGCTGGTTCGCAATTACCGAGCAGCGGGTAAGCAAACGCCTGTACTCTTTCTAACGGCAAAAGATGACTTAAGCGATAAAATAAAAGGGATTGAGATTGGGGGTGATGATTATTTGACCAAACCTTTTGCGTTTGCAGAATTGATCGTCAGAATAAAGAGTCTATTACGACGCGCCAATCAAGCCGACTATCAAAGTACGATCCTACAAATAGCAGATCTCAAGATGGATATTGCCAAGCGCACTGTATATAGAGGCGGCAAGCCTATTAAGCTCACGGCAAAAGAGTTTTCCTTACTACAGTTTTTATTAGAGCGCCGAGGTGAAGTGCTACCACGTACCGTGATCGCCTCCCAAGTATGGGATGTGAATTTTGATAACGATACCAATGTGATTGATGTGGCGATCAGGCGTCTTCGTATAAAAATAGACGATGATCATGAAGCAAAGCTCATTCATACTGTGCGCGGCATGGGCTATCGATTAGAGGCGCTGGCTACTGAGGTTCAAAGTGATGCGGACGGAGACGATTCTAAATAGCATGAACCATACACTCAGAAACCGGCGCTGGTCACTGCTATGGCGAACGATTTCCTTATTGACAGTCTTCGTTATTATCTCTCAGGTCATCATCTATGCGTGGGTGCAGCGCTCTGTGAGTGGACACTTTGAGCAAATGGACTCAGAGATTATTACCCATGCGGCTTTTAATCTGCGTAAACGCATGGTTAGTGTTAACGAGCCTATAGAACCATTCACAGTATCAAAGTCTACTGTGTCAAAGTCCCAATCACTCATTGATGACAATCACTTGCATTCCTCTTGGCTGGATTATGATTTAAAAACCTTAGTAGCAGATAAAAAAGGCAAGTTATTATCCAGTGACCCCAGTAACTTCATTCATAATTTGCCAGCCGATTTTAGCTTGTTATCACTATGGCAGGAACATCACGATCAGCAGTTTATGATCAAGATAAACAATAGGCATTACCGAGCCATTATTATTCCAAATCAAGAGATTTTGGCGTTTATTGCTCTACCTACCGATGTGCATCATCAATATCTTATCCAGTTTAATCGCCAGCTGAGCTTGATACTCACAGCCATCACCTTGTTGTTGGTTTCAGTAGCGGCATTAAGTGTGTATTGGGGGTTTGCGCCGTTGGCCACTATCGTACAAAAAATGAAAGGCATAAACCTGCAAAGGTTAGATGAGAGAGTGTCGGTTGGCGATATGCCGTTAGAGCTGCGGCCACTAGCAGAGTCTTACAATTCGATGATGATCAAGCTTGAAAGCAACTTTGAATCATTATCACGGTTTTCAGACAATATCGCTCATGAGCTACGTACGCCAATAGCGACGCTGAGTACACAAACGCAGGTCATGTTAACTAAGCCAAGAGAAGGCGACGAATATATCGAGCAGCTACATCATCAGCATGATACGTTAGAGCAGTTATCCGCCATGATTAACAATATGCTGCTACTGGCAAAAACCCAGAAAGGGTTAAGTGACTCGCAAATCAGTCACGTGGATACGGATAGCTTAATCACCAAGCTCGTTGATTACTATGAAATGATTGCCGAAGATCGAGGGATAACTTTTGAGAAATCGGGTGATTTTGAAATGGTGTTGGGTGATGAAGGCTTATTGCAACGACTGTTTGCCAACCTGATATCAAATGCCATTTATTATGCAGCTAGTGATAGTACTATCATGATATCCGCTACAATCTTCACCTCAACCACCTCACTTAATGTGACTAAAGACGAGGTTCGACCCTCAAAGCAGCAATGGTTAAGGATAGCGATGACCAATCGTTTAGACAAACCATTAGATCAGAGAGAGGCTGATAAATTATTCGAGCGATTCTATCGTCATGATAAGACTAGTCATAAGTACGCAGGTACAGGATTGGGATTGTCTATCGTGCAGGCCATCGCTAATGCCCATAAAGGTAGAGTGAGTATTACTATCAAAGAGGAGTATTATTTTGAGGTTAAGGTGGAGTTGTTGATGGCCAAGTATTAACCCCTCTTCATACTATGAAGCTTGGGGTTTAGAAACGATAAGTATCGATGGATCAACAAAATATTGAGATAGGTTTGCTTATATTGTGAGAACAATAGCGGTTCCCTAGTTAGGACTTGAACTGTAGGCTGTGGGCTAGTGGTAGCAATGTTTTAACTCACTAAAATAGTCACGGTGTACTTCGTGATGTACATGTAGTGAGTTTTTCCATAGTAAATTTAGTTATTTTAGTTGATATGATTTTTATCTCTATATAAAGGTAAATACAATCTAGTCAACAGGTAGTTGACTCTCAACCTTCCTTAGTAACAAATTGATGATAAGCAGCTCTTCTTTACTAATATCCTTCATTAAGTCATTCTCTAGTTGCACATGTGATACGACTGCTATATCAATTAACTTAAGACCTTTAGGAGTCAGTTGAACTAATAAACTTCGCTTGTCCTCTATGTTGTCAATGCGCTCAATAAATCCCTTCTTTTCTAAATGCTGTAAGCGATTGGTCATCGTACCAGAACTGACCATCATGCTATCAAATAAAACAGTTGGGCTCATTAAATATGGGGTTCCCGCGCGTCGCAATGTTGCCAACACATCAAATTCCCAGCGTGATATTTGATAATTTATCTTATAGTTAGCAGATAACTTTCGCATTAATATCACTTCTAACCGCTTTATACGCCCTATAGTCTCCATTGCCAACAAGCTATCAGAAGCAAATCCTTGGTTTTGCCACTGACTAATAATCTTCTGTACCGCATCTTCCTGTATACACTCTTCAGTTTGCATTAATTTACTCCTCGTTACGATCAAAATATTTATGATTTTGGAGATATTAAAACGTCTGTTCCTACTGAGAAACTGCTTATAAGCAGTAATAATAGCAATATTTTTATCTTGACATCAAGATATTAAATGGTATTCTGACATCAAGGTCATTTCCAGCCGTTAGGATATTATATGACTAAGTTTACAGAGCGAAATAGCTCTCCTTGTAGAAGTGTATGGCTAGTTCCTTTAATTTGTCTTCTAGTTGGAGGCTCGTTACTTGGTATCTCTACCAACGTTGCAAAATATGCGGGTGAAATCGCTTTATCTCCGCTTGCCTTTTTATTTTGGTCAATTGCTGGTGCTGCCACAATCTTGTTAGTTATTGCGTTACTACGCCATGAACTTCCACCTCTCAATAAACGCAGCTTTGAATATTACTTTATCTCTGCTTTGGTCAGCGTTGCAGGCTCTAACTTACTTTTCTTCTCCGCTATTCCCCATGTCGGTGCCGGTTTTGTAGCCCTAATTATATCCTTACCACCGCTTCTCACCTATCTTGGGGCGCTAGCGCTAGGAATGGAGCGATTTCAGACGGTTCGAGCTCTTGGGGTTGCAGCTGCACTTGCCGGTGCAGGTGTGCTAGCTGCCCGTAAATTTTCTGCACCAGATGCCAGTGTGTTTTGGATTTTGATAGCACTCTGTGGCCCTGTTTTGCTCGCTATCGGAAATCTCTATCGTACATTGCGTTGGCCGGAAGGAGCGTCTCCCAATGCGCTTGCTCCAGGCATGCTGATTGCGGCTGTAGTCTTACTGGGCGCAACAAGCCTTCTACCGGACTTCTCACTTACTGCTCCACTGGGAAGTTTCCTGCCACTTGGTTTAATTGCCTTACAGGCCTTCATATTCGCCGGTCAGTTTCAATTATTGTTTCTACTTCAAAAAACGGGGGGTCCGGTTTTACTTAGCTTACTGGGGTCTGTTGGCGCAATTGTAGGTGTGCCTGTCGCTGTTTTTTTACAAGGTGAGTCTCCACCGGACGGACTCATTCTAGGTGCATCTTTGATTGCACTCGGTGTTGCACTTGTTACATGGGGTGGTATGAAGATGATGACATTATCAAAACAAAAACTTGAAGTGACTAATAAAACTTAGGAAGTTTGATTTTTTAAATATTGATGATGCATCAACTTATAACTAAAAAAGAAATACAACCAAGAGAGTGAGATAGAAAATGAGTAAGTTTAGTTATAATCAATGGCTACTAGCCACCATAATAATACTTGTAGGTCTTAATCTTAGACCTATTATGGCTTCCATATCTCCAATCATACCCGTTTTAATAGATACTATAGGAATCAATAATCAAACTGCTGGATTATTGACTACTTTGCCAGTTGCGATGATGGGTTGCTTTGCACTTTTAGGTCCTAGAATTCAATCTAGAGTAAGCGAGTATATAGGTATATTAGCGGGGTTGTTGGCGATAGGAATTTCTTGTGGCTACCGATTTTTTGCTGACTCTACGTTACCTCTATTGCTGACGTCTCTCATTGGAGGCATTGGTATAGCAGTCATCCAAACTTTGATGCCCGCTTACTTAAAAAGAATTTCGCCAGACAATGCTAGCGTTTTTATGGGATTATTTACAACAGGCATTATGGCTGGGGCTGCGATCTCAGCTGCTACAACCTCTCCATTAGAAGGAGCTTTTGGATGGAATGCTGCTTTATCAATTATGGCTATCCCTGCCATATTGGCAGTTATACTGTTTTCCTTTGGTATGCCACATATTAAAAGCCGTGGAAACAGTTATTTACCTCTACCTATAAGATCTAAAAATGCATGGCTGTTAATGCTTTTCTTTGGCATAGGAACAGGCGCCTATACATTGGTTTTAGCTTGGTTACCGTTAAATTACACTCAGCTTGGGTGGAGTAGAGATGCTTCTGGCGCTTTACTAAGTATTTTAACGGTAGCAGAAGTGATTTCTGGTATTCTAATTTCTATATTTATCAAAAAATTTACCGATCGCCGAAAGCCATTGTTTGTCACTCTATCACTCATATTAGTTGGTCTAGTACTGCTTATCTATATTCCCTCAAAGCTTGCTTTTTTAACGGTGATAATTTTAGGACTGGGGATTGGTGCTTTATTTCCTTTATCTTTAATCATAGCGCTTGATTATGCCTCTAATGCCAAGCAAGCTGTGACTTTATTAGCTTTTGTGCAAGGTGGTGGATACTTAATTGCATCCACATTCCCATTCATGGCTGGTGTTTTAATTGATGCTTCAAGTGATTTAACGGGAGCGTGGATTGGCATGATTATTGGAGTTTTACTGTTATTCACTATTTGTAATAAATTCTCTCCACAAGACTTTGTAGTTCGTTATTAGTATACCCCAAGGGAACCAGCTATTTCACCCTTCAAACCTATTAATAGACTACTTATAACAGACTATTTTAGGTGTTTATGTTTATCAGAGCGTATCTACGAGCGTCTACCAAAGAACAAGACGCTAAGCGTGCCAAAAGCGAACTCATAGCCTTTGCCAACGATCATGGCCACAAGATTGCCGCCTTCTATATCGAAAACGAATTAGGAGCCATCTTGGTGCGACCCAAGCTTATGCAACTGATTGAAGATGCTCATATCATAAGGGCGATGTGATCTTAGTTGAGCAAATTGGCCGATTGGCGCGTTTGAACCAAGCTGATTGGGATACTCTCAAAAGAATGTTATCAGCAAAAAAGCTATCTATCTTAAATAACTTTGATATTGAATGTTCAGTGAGCATCGTAAACGTCAGTCATCCGATGACAGTATGAAATAATAATGACTGGCAGTTCTGATGTAATTCGTTGGCAAAACGAATGTAATTATCCATAAGCTGCTGATTCGCTTGCCTATCAAGTATTCATTGTCGAAAATTCAGATTAAGTAGAACATTTCATTACATTATTCACGCTAGTATTCAACTAAGTTACCACCAATACAATTAGCTTGAGATGCGTTAAGAGACGTTTAATACACGTAAAATAATGGATTAGATATGACGGAAAGAGTAACCAACAAAGCAATTTTCAGTAGTAGAATTTTTTCAATTAATTATGTCACCTACCCTACTAACCACAGCGTTATGAAGCACTGTGATCCCGTGCAAAAAGGCCGTTATTACAAATTAAACTTTGTCTTAATTCAGCCTAAAGTTGGTGGTGTGTTCGAGTGTTCAAACTGCATTATAAACCTGTTTGACAGAGTTTATTTTTTTCGTCCCGATAAGTATGAGCACAGTGTTTCACGAATTCAGTCTGGTAAACGCGTGTTATTGAGTTTTGCTTTGAATATTTAGCCAAAGCTTATTAAAGCTGGGCGAACTGTCAAATTATTTTCCTTAAGATTTTTATTGGTAAAACCTGTTATGTTATATAGTTAGTCCTAAATAAAAAAGGTACAAATATAATCATGTAATACTGGCATGCATTTTCTTGCTTGCTGTGCCTACGCAGACTGCGCAAAATGTAACCCATATCGCTGTATTTATTTTATATTGGATCGACTATAGAGTGTTTGATCTGGCAATGTTATATCTGCTTTACTAAGCGCATAGGTCGCCGTCAAAGTGGCAAAATGGTTGTCATACTTAAAGCTACACTCAGGCGACAAGTGCCCCATAACTACCTCTATAGTCATCAATAAACTGAACCATTATCTGGGTGGGCGGCCCATCTCCGCCTGGACGAAAAAAGCAGCAGCCTTACCTATAATCTTGTTGGCTTGCTTGAGTTCTCTATTCTCGCGTTCAAGCTCTTTGATGCGCTCTTTTTCACTTTGAGCTTGCACTGAGGCAGGAATGGTTTGATCGATGTGCTTTTTATGCCACGATCGTAAGGTTTCAGGTGTGCAGCCAATCTTAGGGGCTATGGTTTGAATAGCTGACCATGTGGAGGGGTAATCGCCAGACGCTTCAATCAGCATGCGAACGGCGCGTTCTTTCATCTCGGGGGTGTAGGTTTGTCTTTTCATTCTCGTATTCTCTCAGAATGTTAAGTCTCCGACAATCCCGGGGCGGTTCACATGACTGGTATCGTCGCATCAACAAGTAGTTTTAGGTACTAGCTAATTATCAGCACTTTTTTTATCCATGTAGACTTAATTTCATTTAAGTCTACTTTTTGAGCAAGCAGCTTATACGGCGTTTTGGAAATAATTATGAAAAGCATGAAGCATTTAGCTAATAAAGAATTAAGGTTGCCGTGGTCAAATAAATGTGCTCATGGTTCCGTAGTCTACCCAATATAACGCTTAAGCATTTTTCCTATTTGACCACTCGCTCCTATAATTAATATTTATTTATTTATTTAAAATATTTTTATACCAATCGATAATACCTTCACCAATTTCGTGTGGATGTGACTCTTGTAGAAAATGCTTCCCTTCACCTAAATCTACTGCAGTAATATTTTTCCACGTTTCAGCGATATGCTCACCTAATTCTCGATTAATGATTAGTCCTGGCTCTGCATAAAATAACAACTTAAGCACATCTGAATTTTTGTGGTACTCATTATATGAATTAACAATGTCAGTGGTAAATTTTGGGACGCCATCAAACGAAATTTGACCAGGCCACATAAGCAGTGGTTTACGGCTCTTTTCTTCCAAATAAGGCGCTCGGTAATGGTCCATTTCTTCTTGAGTTAATTCTCTGCCCGCCATCATGGGTAGCATAGCCTCAATAAAGAAGTTGTTTTTAACAATCATTTCATGCCCTTCTGCAGGGTCACGAAATTTTTTAAATAATGTTTCTGTCTCTTTAGTCGTATTTTTCCAATAAGAAACTTGAGACATAGCTTCAAAAAAAACAATCCCTTTTACATTTTCTCTATGCTGATTGGCATAGTTAAAACCTAAAGCAGAACCCCAATCTTGAATGACTAGAATGATGTTTTTCAGCCCTAAGTTTTCAATAAACGCATCCAAATAGGTAATATGGTCTTCAAATGTATAATCTATATCGGGCTTGTCAGACTTACCCATTCCAATAAGATCAGGAACAACCACACGACCTAACGGACTTACATGCGGAATGATGTTTCGCCATAAATAACTTGATGTAGGGTTTCCGTGTATGAGTAAAAAAGTATCTTTTGAATTTTTGTCTCCTTCATCGACATAATGCATTTTAGAATCTAATACTTCTTGAAATTTAGATTCAAAAGGAAACGCTGCTGATATTTGTTTGTTGTTTGACATATTTATTCCTTTTTAAATGTTTTTTTGCGGTTTAAAACTCTTGCTGCTTTTCTAATTTGCTTCAGTTTTTCTCGTTTTGCTTTATCCCATTTTTCTGTACCCGCGCTATATCCATAAGCACAAATTTTAGTTGCGTTCTTAAATAGAAATTCTTCCTGCTCTTTAGGGTATATATTTCCTATTTCTCTAAGAGTCCAACCCACGCCTTTCTCCACATAATAAGCGTGGTCAGAAATTAAAGGTGCTACCAAATCTATAAGTACTTGAAAAGGTAAGTAGTGTTTTCTATAAGCGCTATAATAAAGTAAACCCACTATGCTTTGTCTTCTATGCCATGGGTTTTTAGACGTATTCCATTTTTTATACGTTGGTAAAATTAGTGCTGCATCATATTCTACTAATTGAGCATAAATTTTTGAAATACTATCGCTTGTTTCCCATCGATTAATTTTGTCTTGCCATAATTTAATCGTTGGCCAAGCGGCCAGCATTTCATCTTTGTTTTTAATATGCTCCTCCAAGAAATACAAACAAAACATTTCTGCTCTATACACTTTGGTGTTAGTCCAGATATAACTCCATATCGCTAGTTGTTTATCAAAAGGCAATTGCTTAAAAGAAAAACCTCCTTCAAAAGCTTTTCTTTGTAAAGGAACGGTTTCACCTGCTTTAGAAGTGATTGTTTCTATTTCTTGAAGGTAGTTTTGCATATTATTTAAAACTCTAATATTAATAGCTTCTTTCGCTAATATATTATTTTATAGTGGTTAGCGAATCGTTGGTTATAAATTAATTGCTAGCGGTTAATGCCGAGCTAATCACTTCATTACCATGATAAAGTTCAAATATCTGGTTACTGACTTCGTCACGATTAATGCAATACTCTATTGATTTAGCGACATCTTCTCTGCTAATGAATAGATCATTTGTAGAAGTCGAACGCGTGGTTGTTATGAGCCCGTTGCTTTTATCATTCGTAAGGAGTCCCGGTCTAAGAATGGTGTAATTTAGACCACTGGATAATAGACACTGATCCGCAAAATGCTTTGCCACCAAATAGGGTTTTATTTCTGATTCAAATTCGTCAGGGTCTTGTGCGCCTAAACCACTTACCATTACAAAATGTTGTATACCTTCCTTTAAAGAATAATCAACTGCTTTTTTTGCTGCCCATAAATCTATTAAAAGTGTTTTATCGTCGCCTGTATTACCGCCAGAACCTGCACTAAATACTACTTTATCGCAGCCCTTAAAAGCGTGTTCAAAATCAGTTTCAAGATCGCCAATAACAGCCTCTACACCCATATTTTCTAACTTCTCAGCTTGTTGTTTGCTACGAACCATTGCGACAACTGGGCGATCCTGATTGTGAAGCAACTCAACCACTATTTTACCAATCTGGCCATTAGCGCCAATAACGAGTGTTTTTTTCATTTTTTATACCTTTTAAAGCAACTGTTTCACGTTGACCTGCCAAACAAAATACAAAAAAGGCAGGATCAACTCACATTAGATTAGAAGTCTTGAATAGTTGGTCTGATAATAATTTCGTTAATATCGACATCATCTGGTTGTTCAATCGCATAGGCGACAGCTTTGGCAATAGATAACGCTGGAATGGCGTCTTTATAAATATCTTTAACAAATTGAGAGGTGGCTTCATCCGAACTACCGAATTTTAATTCAGAATCAATTAAGCCGGGTGATAATAGCGTTGTACGTATATTGCCACCCACTTCCGCTCTCAATCCTTCTGTTATCGCTTTAACCGCAAATTTTGTACCGCTATAGACAGCCGAACCCGGTGAAACTTTATGTGCAGCAACGGAAGCGAGATTAATAAAGTGACCACTATTTTGTTTGGTAAACACGGGAAGTGCAGCGGCGATACCGTAAAGTACTCCTTTGATATTAATGTCGACCATGCGATCCCATTCATCAATCTTAACCTCAGCCATCGGAGCAATCGACATCAAGCCGGCATTATTGATCATCACATCTAAGCGCCCAAAAGTCTCAATTGCCTTGTCGACAAGCATTTTAACCTGATCGGATTTGGTGACATCCATCGTGACATATTCAGCTTCGCCACCTTGAGCACGAATATCATTTACGATAGCTGCTAGTTTTTCACTACGACGCGCACCCAATACGACTTTAGCGCCTTTTTGAGCCAAAAAACGCGCAGTTGCTTCACCTAAACCACTGCTTGCACCCGTTATAACAATCACTTTATTTTCAATATTTGTATTCATTGGATATAGCCTATTTATTATTCATTTCAAAGTGAACAAGCGCTTTCTCTGCAATTTCAACACCGTATTCTTGAACAAAGTGTCCTGCTTCTGCAATTTTTAAGGGCTCAGGGCAGCCTTTAATAAAGCTTCTTAAGTACTCCATCGGGCCTTCGCCTAATGCCGTATCTTTCATGCCAATAGCCATGAAGCTTTGACCGTTCCACTCTTTTGACCAAAACTCTCTTGAGCGTTTTCCAAGTTCAACACCATCCATTGTTGGCTCTACAGGCACCATGGCAGGAAAGCGTCTTACGCCTGCTTTATAGCTGTTATCTGGAAATGGCGCGTCATAAGCAACAACATCCATCACAGATACGGCTGGCCCTGCGTCACATGCAAATAAACCACCTACTGGAATTTCGGGCACATTGGCGCACATATCTCGCCACTGATAAAACCCTTCAGAAGCGGTTTCACCCACCGCTATTGCCGTGTTCATAACAATCAAATTTTTGAATCGATCTTGCATATCCATTGGGATTGTTAACCCTAGAATTCCGCCCCAATCTTGACAGACCAGCGTAATGTTTTTCAGATCAAGGCGTTCAATCAATTGCATTAAACTGTCACGGTGAAAATCAAAGGTATAGACCGATTCATCAACGGGTTTATCTGAACGACCAAAGCCAAACAAATCAGGCGCAACAACACGATGACCAGCGCCCGTAAATATAGGAAGCATTTTTCTATATAAGTAGCTCCATGAAGGCTCACCGTGTAAACATAAAAAAGTGTTTTCAGATGAGGAATCACCCTCGTCGATGTAGGCCATGCGTAAAGACTCAAAACCAGCTAAATCATCAATGTAGTTAGGTTGGTAAGGAAAAGCCGGTAATACAGAGAATCTTTCTTCTGGTGTTCTTAGTGCTTTAATCGTCATAATATTTTCCTGAAAGTAGCTGATTTAAGTTTGCTTAAGTTAATGTTATCAATGCTAAAGTTACTGGGTTTTGCCTAAAAATAGCGATTTAAAAGACAGTCCAGATACGCGCATACTGCCAATGATGTAAACAAAGGCGGTAATAAGATCCATGACTGAAATAAAGATAAATACCTTTGGAGCCAAGCCTAATGAAGCGGCATATGTAACAATGATAAAGCCGACCATTCTTACCAATCCGTTCCAAACAATAAGAGGGGCACGGATTTTAATGTCTGAAGTAGCCCAAAGTAACGCAGCGCCCATAAGCATAAAAGATACGCCCAATACCACCGTGATAATTAACGTGTCTGCTTGAGGTGCCATAAGCGCTGAAATAATCATGCCTAGTGCGATTGGAAAGTTGAATAGCGCCGTAATTTGTACGAATTTTTTAAACATTTTCAGTTCACTTATTTTATTTTTATGAAGTGATCGCTTCACAATGGAATTAATTAATATTATTTTTAAGGGCCACAGAGTGAAAGCAGGACGAAAAAGAGCGTTTGATAAAGAAGTCGTTTTAGATAAAGCGATGCGGTTATTTTGGGCCAATGGGTACTCGGGTACTTCTGTTGCTAATCTTTCTTCTGAACTTGGCATTAATACGTCGAGTTTGTACGGAACGTTTGTCAATAAAGAGCAATTGTTCAAAGATGCTTTGGCACATTATCAAAAACAATATGTAGAAGTTAACTACAGACACCTAGTAGAGCCATCAAATGCAAGATTAAAGGAGCGGTTACAAGCTTGTTTCTATGGACTTATTGAGCTATTCACCAGCGATGAAACGCCTCGTGGATGTTTGCTTGTAAAGAGTCTTAATGAATCAGATAGTGTTGCGTTTCCAGAAGATGCGGTTGTTTATATGAAGAAATTAGGAACAGAAACTCAGCAAATATTGACAGGTTTATTCGCGTCTGGCATAGCGAAGACGGATATGCCCCAAGGCCAAACAGCTCAAAAACTGACTAACTATCTTTTATCAGTAAGTTATGGGCTGGCTGTTCAAGCAAAAGCAGGTCAGACAAAAGATGAGTTAAAGTCAGTCCTTGATCATACTTTGAATTCTATTTTTGGTTACTCTTAATTCAATAATTTAGATTGTTGCATGCATTACAGAATCTATTTTTTAATTAGCCATAAAAAATCAGAATAGACACGATATTTATGAATAACACATTCAAATTTAAACAATTCATTGTCGTTATGTTACTAACGAGTATTTGGATCCACGTTGCCGAGGTAGCAAGAGCTATTTTAGTCGCGTTTCCTATGATGGAGGCCTTCTATGCCGGAAAGTTAGTCGTTGGGCCAATGGCTGTCAGTAATGCATTGATATGGGGAATATGGGATACCATACTGGCGAGTACCTTGGTATTTATTTACTGGTTGTGCGCTCAAAGCTTTGGTCACAATGTAAAAACGATTGTTATATCAGCCACTGTTACTTGCATGGCAACGCTGGGGGGATTTTGGATAGGCTCTGTAAACTCAGGATTAGGAACGTGGGAAATGGCAGTTACTTTGGTCCCAATCGCATGGTTTGAAATGCTCATTGGCGCATTTTTAGCCAGTAGGTTATATGCGCGTTATCGCTAAAATATAAAGCGCGCTCATATCTTTATAACTCCATATTATGGGCTCTATAGCCAATAGATTATACAAACGAAGATCGACAAGATGAACTACAAAGAATTTAATGATTTCTGCCGCGCATTACCAACGACTACCTATGTAATGCAATGGCATAATTCTCATGTGTGGAAAGTCGGTGGTAAGGTTTTTGCTATCGGCGGATTGGGAGGAGGATTGGGAAAAGATGACAACCCAGCATTTATTTTTAAAGCCTCTGAACTTAACTTTCATTTTCTCAGTGAAATACCTGGCTATAAGCCTGCACCATATTTTGCTTCTCGTGGAATGAAATGGATACAACACTACGAAAGCAACGATGATACTGATAACGACTTATCATATTACCTTAAAGCGTCTTACCGGCTTGTTTCATTAGGCCTGACAAAGAAAAAACAAAAAGAGCTCGGTTTAAACCAAACCCCTTAAAACAGATTTAGATTTGCGCAGATATTCGTTAACTATCGTTTAGGCCAATATGATTAAAATTAAACATCCTCAAGAGCTAGCGCGTTTACGTCGCCTTGCCCTATCAGCACAAGGTTTGCTACAGGCACAAGCTTATGGCAGTGGTTTGGCAGGGGCGTGTAATGCGATTAACCATATGGGTTACGTACAGATTGATGCTATTTCGGTGGTAGAGCGTGCTCATCATCATATTCTTCATTCTAGAGTACCTAATTTCAAACCCGCTATGACCAATCAGTTATTACTCAATAAAGACATTTTTGAGTACTGGTCTCACGCTGCAGCTTTTTTACCGATTAAAGATTTTCGCTTCTCATTACCTTATAAACACGCGATTAAAAATGGCCAAATTCATTGGCATAAAGAGCGTGATAGCAAGCTGATGCAAGAATTATTAACACGCATACGTATCGACGGTCCGTTGCGATCTCGAGATTTAGAGTCGAATGCTACAAAGCGTGCAGGTTGGTGGGATTGGAAACCTGCGAAAAAGGCACTTGAACAGTTGTATATGGAAGGTGACTTGATGGTTAGTAACCGAGAAGGTTTCCAAAAAACGTATGAACTAACTGAACGGGTATTACCTTCTGAGGTAAACTTAAAAATGCCCAGTATGGATGAGTTGGCCACGCACATTGTCGATCAACAGTTCCGCTGCTTGGGGGTTACCTCACTTAAAGGCTTGACTTATTTACGTCAAAATAGCGAACTGCGCAATGCAGTGAAAAGCTTGGTAAATGAAAGATTAGTGCAGAATATTTTACAACAAGTGCAAATGAGTACGGGTGAAATATTGTTAGTGGAAACCGAGGCGATTGAACGGCCCCTTCCCCGTCTGAATAACCGAATGTTGATCCTTTCGCCATTCGATAATAGTGTCATTCAACGCGATCGGCTTAACGTACTTTTTCAATATAACTATCAACTAGAATGTTATGTTCCTGCAGCGAAACGACAGTATGGTTACTTTTGCTTACCGCTACTTTATCGCGGTGAATTTATTGGTCGGATGGATTGTAAAGTGCATCGAAAAACGTCTCATTTAGAAATTAAGTCATTATATTTTGAACAACATAAGTTTGATCAAGAGCTTGTCATTAAAGCATTTGTAGACGCGATTATACCATTCTGTCATTTTCAGAAATGTGACTCAGTTTCGCTGATTGAAGTCTACCCAAAACAGTTAAAAGAAAGATTACAGAGTGCATTAAAATGTATTATTGACGTTAATATAAAGGCCATATGATGAGTGCGCTGTTTAAAGAGCTTTATTCAAAAAAATTCTATGATTTTTTTGCTCAAGCCTGCAATGAAATTCTTTCTGATTTTGATACACAAAAATTTACAGCACTGATTTTTTGTGAGCAGTTTGATGGTTATGAATTCAAGCAACGGGTTTCTCATACTACAACAGTTCTACATCAGTTCATGCCAGAACAGTTCGAACAAGCAGCTAAACTTATTCTAACTTTGGTTAAGCACTTTGAAGACCTGGGTGTTAAAGCAGATAGTTTAGAATATCTGTTCTTACCAGAATACATCGAGCGATATGGGATTAATGAGTATAGGAGTGCTGTTTCTGCCTTTGAAGTGATCACGCCATTTATCACATGCGAGTTCGCAGTAAGACCCTTTATCGTAAAGTATGAACAGCAAATGTTAGAACAGATGATATTGTGGACTACCCATAAGAATAATAGAGTGCGTCGACTCGCCAGTGAAGGTTCCCGACCAAGATTGCCGTGGGGAATCGCATTAACTTCACTGAAGAAAGAGCCGGCTCCGTTGTTAACTATTTTTGACCAGCTAAAAGAAGATGAGTGTGAACTTGTCAGGCGCAGTGTGGCTAATAGTATTAACGACATCGCCAAAGATAATCCTGACTTTGTTATTCGCTTTGCTCGGGAGCACTATGGAAAAAGTAAAAACACAGACAAACTCATTAAACACGCTTGCCGAACGTTACTAAAAAAAGGAAATCCAGATGTGCTCGAACTTTTTGGATTTGATAGCCGTGATATCAACATATCAGAGTTCTGCCTAAAACAACCTGTCATTGTGATTGGCTCTGAACTTGAATTTACCTTTTCAATTCAAAACAGGAGTTCATTAAGTAAAAAGCTAAGGCTGGAATATGGTATTTACTATCAGAAAAACAACGGAAATTTATCGCGTAAAGTGTTTAAAATCAGCGAGCGGAATATTAGGCCCGATGAAATATATTCGGTAACGAGGAAGCAGAGTTTTAAAGTGGTAACAACCCGCAAGTTATACTCTGGTGCACATCAGGTATCACTTATCGTCAATGGCCGTGAATTCGAAATTCTGGATTTTGAACTAATAGAGTGATTGTTGTGGTCAATGCCGCTCCTGCTGCTATAGGATCAGCCCCTAAATGTGGCATGGCTGCATGAGTGCCTTATAGTTCCGTTATTGACCGCAATCTCTCCCACAGGTAGGCCTGGCCAGTTATGTAGCCCGTAGACAGCATCCATAGGGAACTTATCAAACAGTCCATCGTCAATCATGGTCTTTGCACCACCTAAGACCTCTTCAGCAGGTTGAAAGATAAAATAAATAGTGCCGTTAAATTCTTTATGCTGGCTAAGATGCTTTGCCGTACCAAGCAGCACTGACGTGTGACCATCATGACCACAGGCATGCATACAGTTTTCATGAGTGGATTTATAATCAATATCGTTTTGCTCTTTTATTGGTAGCGCATCAATATCAGCTCGTATTCCAATAGTAGGACCTCAGCTGTTCTTTAGGATACCGACAACCCCTGTACCACCCAATCCTTGATGCACCTCAATTCCAAAGGCTTTTAACTTATCAACAATAAATGATGAGGTCTTGAACTCTTTAAAACCAAGCTCTGGTTAACTATGAATCTGCTTACGCCACTGCTTCACTTCACCTAAACTGGATACGGTGTCAGTCTCTCTTAGTCTACTGTTTGTAGCACTTTCACTTGGCTGCCTTGTATCCAAATTATTTGACCACCACATGTCATATGCCCTGAAAATCTTGCCAATCCCAACCAAGCACCCTGCTCTTTATGATAACCAAGGATTCCTTTAACTATTTTTTCGCACTGTTCGTTATTATAATCAGTCATCACCGGTGCTAATGAAGATTCACGTAATACCAATACCAGCTGATTAATTGCCTAAAGCTATGTTATCGGAATAGGCTTGATGCGCTATGCAGACATTAAACGTCTAGGCCACTGTTTGTTTTTATTAAGGTATACTTTTTGATACACCACGGGCACTTCTGCAGAACCAACTAAATAATATACCGACACTGGATTTTATTGCTCCATCATGGGTCAAAGTGCTGCACTTATTCAATGAAACCAAAAACAGAGCAAGAGGAAGCAATGAAAGAGATTAATGGAAAGCGATTATCCTATCTTTATGAGGCTGTGACTATGGGTACGATCCGGGCTGCAGCAGATAAGCTGGATATTGCTCCCTCGGCCATCAGCCGGCAGATATCTCTGTTAGAAAAAGAATTAGCATGCATTCTTATTGAACGGCACCGAAAAGGAGTAACACCCACAGAAGCTGGTAGTATTCTCTTACAGTTTTATCGGGAATCAGTATCCGCTGAAGAAACTTGTGTTTCCAAATTACAGTCGTTGTTGGGATTACAGCGGGGTCATATAAAGTTAGCAATGGGTGATGGTTTTGTTGGGGATTTGATGCTTGGCCCATTATCTGAGTTTGCCTGTCTATATCCGGCGCTAACACTTTCGATCAGTACTGGTGGATCAAACGAGGTGATTCGTCAGGTTGAGGAGGATGAAGCGCACATCGGGCTAGTATTCCATCCCAGCAGTCATCCGCGCATCCGATCACAGGTTATCAGTTGTCAGCCAATGTATATTATTGTTTCGCCCGACCACCCATTGGCCGATCGAAGTAAACCTATGCAGTTAAAGGAGCTTTTGGAATATCCAGTGGGGTTGGCTGAAAGTCGTTTTGGCGTGCGTCAGTTACTAGCGATGGCCGAATTTCAACAAAAAATTCGATTTGACCCTATCCTAACCACTGACTCATTTACTGTGCTAAAGAACTTTGCTCGCTCAAATATGGGATTTACCTTTCTACCGTATTTTGTAGTGTCCAAAGAAGTGAAAGACGGACATTTGATAGCAATCCCTATAGACAATACGCTACTGTCAAGCGGTGAAGCTCATATCGTCACTCGATTGGGTCGTCATCTATCCCAAGGCCCTCATGAATTACTACAGCATATGAAGTCATGGATGAAGGCTTTGTAAGCGGGCTACGCACCAGCAACGTTGAGTTGCTGGACGCTGTTTTGAAATAGCTATTAACATCGAACTGAATGGCTTAGCGCCTTTTACAGCATAGCCTGGGCTATCATGGCAGAACCCAAGAAAGTGCCTGTAAAAGTAAGCAGCGCAACCACTGCGATTTTAAATCCAGATTTTTTAAACAAAGTCACCTCCATCTGAGAGATTGCAAACCCTGCATAGGCAAGCACAGGCGTAATGAGTTGTAATACGCCAAGCTTTTCTGTTTCTACTAAGACATACTCGCTCAGTGGAAACTGTGGCAAAGATATCAAAATGGCCACAATTGATATCCAAGCAATAGCAGGGACATTGACAGGAATGACTTCTTTTAATAAAACGCCAACGATACAACACGCGAACAGAATTAACATGGCAGGTAGAGCAGAGATTGGATCAACGCCTTGTCCCACCCAATTGCTTAGTAATAGAACGATACAGATAACCGCTAATAGGGATAAAGACTGCTTTACTGATAAAATAGATTGCTCTGGTACCTTTAAACCAAAATCTGTTTGTGTGGCAGTACTGATATCATTATTCTTCTTAAATTTGTTAATAACTTTATATAAAAACTCTGTGAATGGCAGGGCAACAAACAAACTCACGAATAGCCCTGTGGCGTAAGTTAATAAATTAGAGGTCGCTGCAAACGCAGTAATAGTTTCCGCTTGAGCAGGTACCGTTTCTGCGAGCGCTGCTGAACAGGCACCCATCATACTACCACTACCAATACCACAAGCCATAGCGAGCGCTCGAATATCCATGATATCCATAGAAGCAATGATACCCGCCATTAATGAGAAGTAAATCGCGCCAAACAAGGTACCCATTACATAGACACCCATTACGCCGATACCTTCGGCGCTCTGCAGTCCATACTTGTCAGCAATGAGCGCAATATTAGGTTCACGTGCAATTGAGTGAGTGGCACCAATAGCCTCCCTCCCCATTCCAAATACCAATACCGCAACGGGTAAGGCGATAAGAGCAGTCATTACATTGCCCAATTCTTGTAGTAAAAGGGCGGGACCTGCGGCTATGATTTCTTCAACTTTAGGACCGACACCAACACCAAATTTTGCAATGAAGGGCATGATACTTAAAAGGACGGCGTAGCTTGCAAATTTTGCTCTATCCTTGGAAATTACCGCTTTCATTGAAGGTATAACGTTGGGGTTCAACAGTAGTGTAAATATGAATGCGTATAGTAAAGGCAGTAAGACTAGTGTACCAATACCAATAGGTATCTTAATGATCCCTATCCATTCTGCAAATAGCGATGTAATAATCACTAGTAAATGCAGCTTCCAATCAAATAAGTGCTTCGTCATTGTACTTGATAGTATAGTGGTATTATTCATAGCAGTTCCTTTTGCATTTGATGATTCCTACGTTTTTTGATGATTTGGTTTATGCAGAAATTTTTGGTAACTGAGACTCAACTAAAGAGACCCATACTTTGATTCCTGTCTCAATAGCATCATCATTAAAATCATAAGCCGCATTGTGTAGTGGTTTGGAGGGGCTATTACCATCAACACCTAACCAAAAATAAGCGCCCTTGACGACTTGACTCATAAATGAAAAATCCTCAGAAGCCATTGATGGCTCCACATCAGTATTTACTTTATCCGCACCCAGCACTTTAGTAGCAGCCTCTTTGATTTCAAGATAGGCTTGGCTGTCATTAGTGGTAACTGGATAGCGAATATGGTAATCCATCTCTCCTGTGACACCATATAAAGGCGGCAATGTTGTAACCATTTCTGTCAGCATATCCTGCATGGACTGTCGTACGTCCATATCAAAGCTACGAACGGTTCCTTTTAGAATGGCGTAATCAGGGATAACATTGGTCGTATCACCACTATTCATCTGCGTGACGCTAATAACGCCTGATTTGAGAGGAGATATTCGACGAGAGACAATAGACTGAATATTAGTAATCAATGCCGCTCCTGCTGCTATAGGATCAGCCCCTAAATGTGGCATGGCTGCATGAGTCCCTTTACCAGTCAAAGTAATCTCAAAAGTATCAAAAGACGCCATCATAGGTCCGTTATTGACTGCAATCTCTCCCACAGGTAGGCCTGGCCAGTTATGTAACCCGTAGACGGCGTCCATAGGAAACTTGTCAAACAACCCATCGTCAATCATGGCCTTTGCACCGCCCAAGACCTCTTCAGCAGGTTGAAAGATAAAATAAATGGTACCGTTAAAATCTTTATGCTGGCTAAGATGCTTTGCCGTACCAAGCAAAACTGACGTGTGACCATCATGACCACAGGCATGCATACAGTTCTCGTGAGTGGATTTATAATCAATATCGTTTTGCTCTTTTATTGGTAGCGCATCAATATCAGCTCGTATGCCAATAGCAGGGCCTGAGCCATTCTTTAGGATACCGACAACCCCTGTACCACCCAATCCTTGATGCACCTCAATTCCAAAGGATTTTAACTTATCAACAATAAATGATGATGTCTTGAATTCTTTAAAACCAAGCTCTGGTTGACTATGAATCTGCTGACGCCACTGCTTTACTTCACCTATTAGGGTTTCGTTAATTAACATCTATTTTCTCCTTTAATATAGACAGGTAACACGGTGATATATCGATTGAATCTTTGTTATATTTCCAAACGGAAAACAATAAAATCTGAAACTTGAAAGCTAAATTGCCCATTCCGAAATTGGTTGCCTAGACATAGAAACACCGGAAAAATAATTTTGAGTAATCTGTTTAAGAAAGCCTAATGCCTGACCTTAAAACGCCATTAACCAAATATACTATTGGATTGAATAACCAAACTGGATAGCCGAATCCTTAGCCGTTTCCACCCACACACTCTTCGTCTGTGTATATTCGAGTAAACCTTCGTAGCCACTAGATCGTCCATAGCCGCTCTCACCAAAGCCACCAAACGGCGACATTACATTGATTGCCTTATAACTGTTCACCCAGAACGTGCCCGCATTTACTTGAGCGGCCATCCGATGCGCACGGCCGACATCAGCCGTCCAAACCGCGCCCGCTAAACCAAACCGACTGTCGTTTGCTAACGCTACCGCTTCTTCTTCATCATCAAATGAAATGACAGAAACAACAGGTCCAAAAATCTCTTCCTGTGCAACTCGCATATTATTTTTCACGTTGGCCAATACAGTTGGCTGATAAAAATAACCATTTTCACCGCCAAAAATTTCACTTGGTTTTCCACCTGCGGCAACAATCGCACCTTCAGCAATACCGTCGGACACTAATGAGTGTACGTGGTTGAACTGTTTTTGATTATTGATCGGTCCCACCATCGTGCCTTCCTGCCATGGCAAGCCTACGGGCAACCTACTGGCTGCTGAAGCAACCCGATCCACGACTTCTTGATAGACATTTCGATGAACCAATAATCGAGCACCCGATACACAGCTCTGTCCAGCAGCAGAAAACACGGCAGCTTGCGCACCCACTACCGCACGATCAAGATCAGCATCAGGGAAAATTATATTGGCTGACTTGCCACCTAGCTCCAATACGCAAGGAATGACACGTTGCGCAGCTGCCGAAGCAATGAGAGCACCGGTCTGTGGCGAACCTACAAAAACTACTTTTTTGGTTGCCGGATTAGCAATCGCGGCAGTACCTGTGGTGTGTCCCAGCCCATTAATGACATTTACCAAACCACGCGGGATACCTGCTTGCTCAAGAATTTTAACGAGCACTGTTGAGCTTAGCGGGGTTAATTCAGATGGCTTTAGTAGTACGGCATTTCCTGCACAAATGGCCGGTGCAATTTGCCAGCCTCCGGTAAATATAGGTGCGTTCCAAGGGGTGATTTGAGTGACGACACCATAAGGCTCATGACGGGTATAGTTCAAGTGAGTGGTTGGTACGGGAATAACCTGTCCCATGATTTTGTCACACCAGCCAGCATAATATTCAAACATCTCTGCAACTTTTGCCACCTCAACTCGGCAATCCCGAATAGGCTTACCTGCAGATATGCACTCTAGGCGTGCCAGAGATTCCGCGGCTTCACGTATTTTCATGCCGCATTTCCACATTAACTGACCTCGTACACTGGCAGTCATTGACCACCATAGTTTTTGAGCGTTAATGGCAGCAGCGGCCGCATCAGCAACAATATCTTTCCCCGCATCACGATAAATTAGAAATGTCTGGCCGGTCGCGGGGTTAATCAGTTCAATATCGTCTCCTTTACCTGTCACCAGCTCTCCATCAATCCAGCTGCCAAATTCAGAAGTACCTAGCAGTTCATTAAGCAATAGTTCAACTTGCTGCTCACCATTTCCTTCTACTATAAAACTCATGATCTACTCTCCCAAGCTGGTATTTTTGATAATGCAGTTAAAATCATCCTGATCAGGTATGTTTTCTTCGCTCTGCGCCCAAATCTCAGCTACCTGTTCGGCCAAAGGTAATTCTAATCCCATCTCACCGATCATATTCTTTGCCAAACGCACATCTTTGCGCATCAGTTGCATCGTAAAACCGGAATCAAAACTTTGATTGAGAATCCAACGAGGGAAGTTAACCTCACTGATTGCGCTACGACCTGAACCAGCGTTCAAACCAGCAATAAGGTCTTCAGGATCAAGTCCTGCCTTGGTGCCCAAAGCGACTGCTTCGGCAGTGGTCACTAGATGCGCAGCACAAAGTAGATTATTGATCAGTTTGGCCGCATGTCCGTTACCAGACTTTCCCATGTAGACCACTTTTGAGCTTAGCGCATCCAAATACAACTTGGCACGTTCAAGTGAACTCCTTTCACCACCAACAACCATCACCATAGTGCCGGCTTCAGCGCCCGCTGGACCGCCACTAACAGGGCAATCTAATAACTGATGGCCTAACTGATTCAGCTCTACCCATAGTGCACGTGTCACCTCTGGTTCTGAGGTAGAAGTATCAATAATCAGGGTATTGGGCTGAGCACAGTCAATAATGCCATCTTTGCCTTTAACAACTGCTTGTACATGCTTTGCCATAGGCAGAGATAGAATGATGACACTAGATTCAGCACACAGCGCTTTAATGTCTGCAACAACAGTCACGCCGATATCCTTGGCAGATTGACGTTGGGCTTCTCCTATGTCAGTGCCGAACACACTAAAACCCTCGCGGAGCAAAGACTGAGCCATACCGTTACCCATACGGCCTAATCCGATGATGCCTAAAGTATTTTTATTCATACCTGTCCCTTTATTTTTGTATCTTTTGTCAGTTTTATTGTAACCAATCAAACATTAAGAAGAACTACAGTGAATAGAGTTTTGTGTTCTAAAAAAGGCAACACTAGCGTCAGCAACGAGACAGTTTTCTCTTCACTTCATTTTGTTATTTATGGAAATTGGTGAGACGTTGCTAAAATAGCTGGCATAGATTTACTTTAACGGATTAATGACTTGGCTTTGGTAACGCTGTCCTTTCGGTCTTGGTGGGCGGATTTTTTGTGTGGATGAGGTTGCCTAGATAAATACGGAGACCGAGTACAAGATCCAGAGAATTACCAGCTCAGTTGCCTTAGTTAGCCAATCAAGGTAATGACACATCTCAAATAGTATAGAGGTACGGCGGGATGATGAAGAATCTTAAAGGTGGGACGAAGCCCTTGGTTGCGGTTGTATTCAGGGAGATATTGTGGATCGTCCATATGGTGAGTATTTTTTCCAGCGTATTCCTCTCACAAAGCTTATTGGGGTAAACGATAGTTGTGACAATTTTGGAAAATAATCGAAGTCGACAAAAACCTATTTTCGAGACTTACGACTTAATATTCGATTTTCATAAAGATAGTTGGCGTTATCACTCGTTTGCCAAAGCTGTTTGGGATTCAAAGGATCATCCTTATCCATCGATATATATTCACTTAAATGCAAGATAAACCTGAATTCTTTAATAAAATTTGAGCCTCAATATAGTGGAGAGTTGGTTTTTGAGCATAATTAAGTACTTTTATTCATATTATATTTCGATAGAGGGTCACTATCTCATAGCTCATACTACGTCCTGAAGCCTCAGATTATCTTTGCATCATCCCCTTCTCTATCAAATCATTAAATCTTGTAGTAACTAATTCTCTCATCACTGTAGAAAACAGGCTAGACCATAGTCTATTTTTTGGTCCTCAAACTATAGATATCTAATACTATCACCGACTAAATAGTCTCCATTTCTGTATCAATCTCAAAAGTAGCAGCTAGTCCTCCTGTCACCTTTCTCTGAATATCAAGCAAGAGAAGGCTCTACTTACTTATCATTTAGGGATTCACTTTCAATATTTTGGTCTAATCTGATAGTAGAGTGGAGGTAAAAATACTATAAAAATGCAGTGCCCAAATACGAGTTAAATATTAATTTACATCAATATAATACCGATATATAATTACCAACATAGGCTACATCCCTTTATCTACGGTTTATGTAGAATTAAATCATTTGAAATAGGTTTGTCGACCTACCTTGACATGGTAGAGGTCAGCAGTTCGAGTCTGCTTATGCCTACCAAATTTAGAAAGCCCCGATCTCACGATTGGGGCTTTTTTTGTCTGTAATATATGGGCTGTAGAAGAAAACTCTTGCTTGCATCGACTCATAGTCATGATTATACAATCAGCTTTAAATCATTTGAAAAAGTAACGGTGGCCAAATGGTGACCCAAACGTGACCAACCCTTAAAAACCATTAAAATTAAATTCCTTTTTTTGACCTCTGTTTCGAATTTTAACTTTAAATCTATTGCTTGGTATCAGCTTTCATTGAAATCCTCATACTATATATTCATATTTTTTCAATTGTAGTATATTCAACATGAGATATTAGAACATGCTAAGAAACACATATAATCTTTTAAATCGTCAATTTTCTATCAAAATTATTGATATAGTCAATTAACTGCTATAGAACAAAAATCCAGATACTTGCAGTATCTGGATTTTTATGAGGTTCAAAATTATTTTAGAATGAATGCTAAAAGGGCGGAGTAATAGATTTAAATAACGCCACCATACTCATTATTCATACCATTCTCTTCAAACTGCTGCATCATATTTAGCATAGTGCCCAGCGTGCTTTGATGTTGTGAGCTAGATACGTTAGTAGGGTTAGGATTACTGATGCCATAAGCTCCAAATATCTGATCGGCGCTGATACTGCCGCCTGATGCAAAGCTGATATTACCGACTGCTGACTCTCCTCCTTCAAAGAAATCAGCGATTGTTAATTGGTCAGTAGTGCCACTCACTTTGAGAATCAGATCGTCATTGCTGCGCATGAGTCCACTGGCTATATCGTTAAAACCAACTCCATCAAAATAGATGTTGTCAATGCCGCCGCCCGTATTGTCTATGGTATCTTGTCCAAATCCTGCTTCGAAGTAATAGAGGTCGTCGCCTTCACTACCTTTTAATAGATCATTACCCAGTCCACCAATGAGGATGTCATTACCCAGTCCACCATCCAACTGATCGTCGCCTAGTAATCCCTGAAGTCTATTATCAACTTCTGCACCTTGAAGCTGATCGTTAGCATCTGTACCCACAATATCAGCAGTTGCATCAAGGCTATCAGGTGTACTTGGTACTGTATCGTCAATAGATGTGGTTTCTGGTATCGCTTTACCAAACAGTCCAAAAATTTGCTCGTGTGAGATGCTACCACCAGTCTCAAAACTGATGGTTTCAATAATGCTGTCACCATTGCTAAAGTAATCTTTGATAGTCACTTGATTGCTGACATCACCATTGACTCGTAAAATGAGATCATTACCAGAGCTCATCAACCCTGATCCAACCTGATTATAAGTAATACCGTTACTAAAGATAATTTCGTCTACACCATGCGTATCAATAATAGTATCTATGCCAGCTGTGTAGATATACGTATCGTTACCTCTGCCACCTTTCAACTGGTCGTTACCTGCAGTGTCTACGATAGTATTATCACCCGATAGATCTGTATTATCAGTAGGTACTTCAGGATCGGTTGGTGTGGTGGTGTCGTCATTGCCACTATTATCTGTATCACCACTGCCAGATCCAGGTAATGCGGTCAATTGACTGGCGATACTCTGAGCAGAGATAACCATATTACTGCTTGGAACAATATAGTCGATGGCTTGATCATTACTACTAAAATGTCCTTCGACTTTAACTTGCTGATTCAAGTCCCCATCGACTAGGATAATGAGATCTTCTCCTTCTTGATGGTAGCTGAGTTGACTCTTATCTATACCTTGGAAGAAGATGCCGTCATTACCACCACCACTGTTGTCAATAGTATCAATGCCTTGGTTGGCTTTGTAGATGTAGCTGTCATTACCTGCGCCGCCAGATAAGGTATCGTTACCGTCTTCACCAGATAAGGTGTCATTGCCTGCGCCGCCGTTGAGAATATCATTACCTGAGTTGCTACCTGAGCCGTTACCGCCTGCTAGGTAGTCGTCACCTGCACCGCCGTTTAAGGTATCATTACCAGTAAACCCAAACAGCTGGTCATCACCTAAATAGCCATTGATAAGGTCATCACCAGTCGTTCCTGAAAGCTGTTCGCTACTGTCTGTACCTTCTACGATATTATCAGGCGTTGTTTCTACTGGGGTATCCACGGGTTGGCTTGAGTTAATGGTAAGAGTGAGATAAGCACCTGCGCTAGTGCCAAAGAGATCGCCTGCCCAGAGTATAAATGAGTAGTTACCGATGCTATCAACAGTTGGATCGCCAGTAAGTGTGAGAGTGTCAGCATCAAAGCTTAACCAGTCAGGGATATCTTGGTAACTGCCATCAGTATTTTGATCTGCAAGGGTAATACGATAGCTTAGAATACTATCCCACGCATCTTGATCGACGATGGTGTCTGCATCAAATTGGACGTTTAGACTGTCGTCATCATTGATGGTAATAGCTTGCGGATACTTATTAACAGTAGGTGCATTATTGTCTGCTCGGTCTATGATAGCGGCATCAATGTCCTGTTGAGTAAGGACAACTTCCTCTCCGTTGTTATCAAAAATGATGCGATCGATTTTGTTGTCAATGATTGGCATCGGTACGCTATCAACGGGCACATCATCAATAAGTGAATCGCCGGATAGTGAATCATCGAAAACCACTTCATCGCTTTCTATTACTTCATCTGATACTGCAGTTTCAGCAGCTTTAAAGTAATCTGCAATCCAAATATGTTCATCACTACCGGCAAAGCGAATCATTAAGCTGTCTTGCTCTCGTGTGAACGACGATTGCTGTTGAGAGTAACCTTGAATGACCAAGGTATCAATTGCTTCTACATTATCAGTCACACTGATAGTGTCTTGACCACCACCTTTTTGATAAATAATGGTGTCATTACCGCCTAAACCATTCACGAAGTTACTCTGTTCGTTAAGCGTAATAACATTATCAAGCTCGTTGCCGAACGCTGTTTTGGCATCACCTTTTAGAATGAGGTTTTCGATGTTATTTTGTAGATGATGGTAGCTACCAGTATTTGACCAGTTGCCCATGTCATCTTGGCGATAAAATCGATGATCATCCCATTGCTCTACGGTATCATTACCGCCTGTGTCACCTTGAACATAACCGTATCTTAATTGACCTTCTACAACTTGGTCTCCTTCGTACAGTATATTTATACTGCCAGTATTTGTATCCAAAGTATCGTATTTATCAACAACATAATAATCGTCACCAGCTCCCCCTGACATGATATCGGCACCTAATTTACCATCAAGGTAGTTGTTCAGCTCATTACCTTGAATATTATTGTCTTCTTCATTACCGATAGCTGAAATAGCATAGCCAACAAGAGTTAGTCCTTCAACATTAGCACTTAATGTATAGTCAGCAGAAGCTAAAACTGAATCGTATCCTTCTTGAATGTTTTCAACGACGATATCATCAGTATTATCAATATAGTAAATGTCGTTACCAATACCACCTATTGTAGTATCGATACCTAAACCACCATCCAATATATCGTGACCAGCTTTACCAAATAAAGTATTGTCTAATTCATTACCATACAGAGAATTACCTAACTCATTACCAGCTAATGATATGGCTTCCCCTGTTATGGTTAGATTCTCGATACTAACACTGTCAGAAAGCTCATAATTAACTGTAGAGATAATAGAGTCATTACCTTCATCAGCAATCTCAGTCACTTTATCTTGAACGTTATCAATGTAATAAGTATCATCTCCTCCCTTGCCTATCATGACATCTTGGCCGATATTACCATCCAAAATATTATTATTCGCATTACCTACTAGCGTATTATTCTGACGGTTACCTGTAACAGATATTGCTTCACCAGTAATTTCAGCGTTCTCAAGGTTTTCGTCTATTAAGATATAATCATAGGTTGCAATAACACTATCGCTACCAGCACCCACACCTTCAATAACCTTATCCTCAGAAGTATCAAGGTAGTAAGTATCATCTCCTAAACCACCGATCATAGTATCTGCACCAGCACCACCATCTAATTGATCATTGCCTTCGCCACCATCTAAAGTGTCATCGCCATTTTGGCCGTATAGAGTGTCATCGCCAAGTCCGCCTTCCATAATATCTACATCAGCAAAGCCATAAATAGTCTCATCAGTGTTAGTACCAATGACAGATTGCTCTTTAATGATAGTCGTATCCCATACCACATCATTATCAAATACAATGGTTTGAACTTTGGTAACCTCAGTCGTTTCTTCAGAATCACTAAACTGGTTGGCCACTCTAATGCTATTCTCTGTGCCTAACTGTTCAAT
>NZ_JBEOOW010000012.1:0-101352 GCF_040309505.1 Psychrobacter sp. TB55-MNA-CIBAN-0194
CCGATGGTACCAACGTTGACATGCGGTTTTAGACGTTCAAACTTGGCCTTTGCCATGGGTATTTCCTCTTTTTTTGGGATCAAATGCTTGGCTCGTATAAATACGACAACTAAGGCAATCTTGACCTCATTAAGATAATTGTTAAAAAATCACACATACTAATGTGCAGATATTATAAGAAAATAACAGCCAATAACAAGTCTTTTAACAAGTTATTGGCGTATTTTTCGATGACGATATAATGATATTAGCTATATTGCCGTCTTTAATAAATTTTTACTTACTCGTCATCATCTTTATTGTTGAACTTAGAGATGATTTCAGCAGCAACTGATTTTGGAATCTCAGCGTACTTTTGGAATTCCATTGAATAAGTAGCACGGCCTTGTGACATTGAGCGCATTTGTGTGGCATAACCAAACATTTCCGCTAATGGTACTTCAGCACGAATCTGTTTAGTACCGCCAGGTAAGTCTTCCATACCCTGTACTAAACCACGACGACGGCTAAGATCGCCCATGATGTCGCCCATATAATCTTCAGGCGTTTCAACTTCTACTTTCATTACTGGCTCAAGTAGTGCTGGGTCAGCTGCCATGAAACCTTTTCTGAAGGCCATAGAACCAGCCATCTTGAATGACAATTCATCAGAATCGACATCATGATAAGAACCATCATACAAAGTCGCTTTTACGCCAACTACTGGGTAACCAGCAAGTACGCCGTTTTTCATGCGCTCTTGGATACCTTTATCAACGGCACCATGGAATTCTTTTGGTACAGTACCACCAACAACTTCTTCAGCGAATTCATACTCAGTATCGCCAGCTGGATCAAGTGGCTCAAGACGTAACCAAACATGACCGAACTTACCACGACCACCTGTTTGACGTACGAATTTGCCTTCTTGTTCAACAGTGTTACGAATCGTTTCACGATAAGCAACCTGTGGTGCACCGATGTTAGCTTCAACGTTGAATTCACGCTTCATACGGTCAACAAGAATTTCTAAATGCAGCTCACCCATACCACTGATGATTGTCTGACCAGATTCTTCGTCAGTGTGTACACGGAACGATGGATCTTCTTTAGCCAAACGACCTAAAGCGATTGACATTCTTTCTTGGTCAGCTTTAGTCTTAGGTTCAACCGCTAGGCTGATAACTGGATCTGGGAATTCCATGCGCTCAAGCGTGATAACATTTTGCTCATCACATAGCGTATCACCAGTTGTTACGTCTTTCATACCAACCAATGCAGCGATATCACCAGTACGGATTTCTTGTAACTCTTCTTGAGAGTTAGCCATCATCTGTACGATACGGCCAACGCGCTCACGCTTCATTTTAACTGGGTTATAAACGCTGCTACCTTGAGTCAAAACACCTGAATAAACACGAACGAAGGTTAAGTTACCAACGAATTTGTCATTCATGATTTTGAATGCTAGTGCTGAGAACGGTACATCATCAGATGCTTCACGGAAGCCTTCTGACTCATCTTTGTCATCAAGGATACCGCGGATAGCAGGTACATCCATTGGTGCTGGAAGATACTGAATAACCGCATCCAACATCTTCTGTACACCTTTGTTCTTAAAGGCAGTACCACAAAGCAATGGGATGATTTGGTTGTCAATAGTCAAATCACGGATAGCGCTGTTAATTTGATCTACAGTCAATTCACCGTTTTCTAGATACTCATTCATGAGCTCTTCGTTTGCTTCAGCAGCACTTTCTACTAGATACTCGCGATATTCTGCGGCTTTGTCTTGTAGTTCAGTTGGAATATCGCGCTCGTCGTATTCCATGCCTTGAGACGCTTCGTCCCAATAAATAGCTTTCATGGTTACTAGATCGATAACACCTTCAAAATCTTCTTCTTTACCAATTGGGATAACCAATGGTACTGGCTTGCCGCCTAAGCGAGTTTTGATCTGCTCGATAACACGATAGAAATCAGCACCAACGCGATCCATTTTGTTTACGAATGCAAGACGTGGAACTTTATATTTGTTAGCCTGACGCCAAACAGTCTCAGACTGTGGCTGAACGCCGCCTACTGCACAGTAAACCATGCAAGCGCCATCAAGTACACGCATAGAACGTTCAACTTCGATCGTGAAGTCAACGTGACCTGGGGTGTCAATGATATTGATACGATGTTCATCAAACTGTTTTGCCATACCTGACCAAAAGCAAGTAGTTGCTGCTGAGGTGATAGTAATACCACGCTCTTGTTCTTGCTCCATCCAGTCCATGGTGGCTGCGCCATCATGTACTTCGCCAATTTTGTGGCTAACACCGGTATAGAATAAAACACGTTCGGTAGTGGTTGTCTTACCAGCATCGATGTGCGCTGAGATACCAATATTGCGATAGCGTTTTAGGGGAGTTTTACGAGCCATAGTGTTTTCCTAGGAAAAGTCGTGTATATAATAATGTATTGTGTCACTACCTCATACTCTATGACAAAGCGGTCAGCTTCATGACAAAGCAATCAACTTCGTAATATTACTTACTGATTATTAAGCCTAATACGGACAAAAAAAGAGCAAATACTAAGAATAGTGTGGTATCAAATTTGGGATACTCTCTCGTTAAACCTAGTTAATAGTTAAATAGTGTCTTTTTAGAGAAGCATCTTGATAGATGTCCGCCAACTTAATTGTAAATAGCTTTTGACTATTGGCAACTAAATAAATGATGGCGGCAATCAATAGAATAAATAACAGTGTAAGACTGGTTAACTTTAGCCAACCAGTCTAAAGCTACTAGTAAACAGTAGCTTAGAAGCGGTAATGAGAGAATGCTTTGTTAGCATCTGCCATGCGGTGAACTTCGTCACGCTTTTTCATAGCAGCGCCTTTGCCATCAGCAGCATCATTCAATTCGCCTGCTAAACGCAGTGCCATTGATTTCTCAGAACGCTTAGCAGCAGCTTCAGCTATCCAACGCATAGCCAATGCAGTACGACGGGAGGGGCGTACTTCCATTGGTACTTGGTAGGTTGCACCACCAACACGGCGAGCTTTTACTTCTACCATTGGGCGTACATTTTCTAAAACGTCTTCGAAGAAAGATACTGGATCTTCGATTTTACGTTTTTCGCTTACTGTTTCAAGTGCACCGTAAACGATACGCTCAGCAGTAGATTTTTTACCATGACTCATTACATGGTTGATGAATTTTGCAACAGTTTGGCTACCAAACTTAGGATCCGGTAGGATCTCACGGGTAGCAACGACGCGACGTCTTGGCATAATAAATTTCCTTGTCTTCAGGAGTGTCTGACATTCACAATCTCGCACCAGTTATTAATCAGGTGGCGTTATATCGAGTTGTCAGTCAGCCTTACTGCACGGCGGTATGTTTTAACAGTGAATCACTAATTTAATAATACTGTCAACACCAGACCCATGCACAGTTAATGTTTGGTATAAAAAGCTTATCTAATAACGATTAGTTATTAAACTTTAGGCTTCTTAGCACCATATTTAGAACGACCTTGCTTACGGTCTTTAACGCCTGCGCAATCCAATGCACCACGAACAGTGTGATAACGTACACCTGGTAGATCTTTTACACGACCACCACGGATAAGAACAACACTGTGCTCTTGTAGGTTATGACCTTCGCCGCCGATGTAGCTTGATACTTCATAGCCTGAAGTCAAACGTACACGACATACTTTACGCATGGCTGAGTTAGGTTTTTTAGGAGTCGTAGTATATACACGAGTGCATACGCCGCGACGCTGTGGGCACGCTTCCAACGCAGGAACTTTTGACTTTTCCTTGATGGTTTTGCGACCTTTACGAATCAATTGGTTAGTTGTTGCCATGAGGCATCCTTCTCCCGTTTGGTATAAAACAAAAAAATGGGGTAATGCACCATCCATCTGACGTTAATGACAGATTTTCGGAGCACCCATTTTTAGGACAGTGTATTATAAAGAGTTGTTGCTGCTATTTCAACCACTTATGAGTGATTGTACTTTACAACATTTGATAGATATGCATTCAGCCTGTTGCTGTACCCACTTAGCTACCTTTAATTAAAAGCCAACTAGAAAATAAGTCACTAAACGTGGCATAAAAACAATATCACATGTGGTCTGAATAAGATGTTTAGTGATAAATAGACATCTATGGTAAGTAAATGGCGATATTATCTAAATTTTCAAGAGTCAAAAGATAATACCACCAATATTAATAGTTAGCGATTGGCCTATAATGACTTATAAGCGCAGCCTTATGTAGAAAACTAAAAAATAGAGATGTTTGAATTGTCTTTATTTACTCTGCTTATCAGCAGACTTATCTTTTGCGGCGCTTGACGAGCTACCAGATGATTCATCTTTCTCATCTGTGCCATCTTTATTTTCAGTATTGCTATCTTTCGTATGGTTATCAGTACTTTCTTGCTCATCGCTCCTAGCCGCTTTATCTACTTTTGCTTCGCTACTGCTATCATCCGTAATTGCACGATTTGCCAGCTTGGCTTCTGGTGCGAAAGTCGCTTGAGCCACGCCGATTACTTCATCAATTAACTGGCTGTTATAGTGCATACCAATGACGACCGCTGTGGCCGGTAAGAAACGGCGTACCCACGATAAGTTGATTTGATCCAAATCAATGCCAACCTGACTGGCAACATTATCAATCTGTTCTGCATAGAAATTAACGTTTTTGTTTTTTAGGCCTAGGTTTTTTAGCTCGTTATGTAAACCACTGTTTTGCGCATTATCAAGTAAACCTTTACCGATACCGATACCAGCAAGCAATGCTTGTTTTTCTTGCATCTTGCTTAGGTCTGCATTTGATAGCAATTCATAAGCCATCTTGATACCTTGGCTGCCTGTCAGTGGTTTGTTATAGACAGCAGCTAATTGATAAACGGTACGTAATGATACTAGTAACAACCACAACGTATCAGCTAACAATCCTGGCAGACCCGCCAATCCTGTCAAACCACCTATTGTCGCAAGTGCGCGGTTTTGATTGGCGATATCCGTGGCCAATGCATAACGCTCTTCATCATCTAAACTAGCGATATTGGCAAAACGATGCTCACTAGGTAAATCAATCTGACTCCAGTTAGACGCGAGCTTTGCTATTTGTGCAAAAGCACCATCAACGGTTGTCTGAAAAAAACTGTTTGGTACTACTTTTTTAGCATATTTGCCATAAGTAGCAAAACGTGGCCCTAGCAATTGCTGAGTTGCTTTAAGTGTTTGCTCACGAAACAAGTCTTGCTGATAATCTTCGTCGCCCAAATTGACCGATTTGTATTGACGCGGCTTGCTTGTCTTGGCGTTGACACCGTCAATGATTGCACCTACGCGCTCTAGATTATTACGGGTCAGAGAGCCAACTGTTTTAATGCTTTTAGAAAGAATGCTACGCTTTGCCATCGTGATGTCCTTAATGTGGTGATTGATTTTATAATAATAGATTTTTACTTATAATTGATATGCTATCTTATCGAATGACTATATTCAGTGTCAGTGCGAACAATGTTATCGCCATTACAAACTTTGTATCTAAAAGTATAACTTAATCGATAGTTGATGCTATGTTAAAGTTTATTTGTTCAGTTATATTCAAGCACAGCCTCATATGTCTCTGGTCGATGTATCGACGACTGCCCTATTCATACTACCTTTTATGTATTTAGTTTTTGGATAACCTTTAACCTTAAGCGCTATTTTGTCGTTATTTTGCACTTGTACAAAGATTTTGGACGCTTGATACGTTATCATATGCCATAATTCACAGTACAGTTGTACTCGGATTTATAAAATACCCTTTATACAGTACATCTAGACAGTATATGTAGACCATACATCATTTAATTATGACAGCAATTATAGCTGCAACAGAAGCATTTGATAGTCAAAAATACTCTTTCTTTAACATATTCTTTAACACACTATTTTGACACATTGTGGTTATAAGAGAGTGGTACGTTTGAGATCAAATAATAGAAGTAGATATTAAAAACGGTTATTAGCAATAATTTATTAACAGTAATTATCAAAAAATCGTTATTTATAAGGAATAGAATATGCGCCGCGTTGTTATCACTGGAGCAGGGATTGTCTCTTGTATCGGACATGATTTAGCCACTGTTACTGCTGCTCTTAAGCAAGGACAGTCTGGTATTACGTTCAATGACTCTTATGCTGAGCATGAGTTTAAGTCACAGGTAAGTGGTAGTATTGATAAATCAGTACTGGATACGTCTGCTATCGACCGTAAGCTTAAAAGGTTTTTTAGTGATGCCAGTCTCTATGCTTATGTTAGTGCGTTAGATGCCATCAAACAATCTGGATTGTCGCTTGATGTCATCAGCCAAAACCCACGTGTCGGTGTGGTTGCCAGCTCTGGCGGCGCTTCAACAGAAAATGTAGTCGCTGCTGTCGATGCCATGCGTGAGAAAGGTCTACGCGGTGTCGGCGCAATGGCAGTACCTAAGACTATGGGCAGCTCAGTATCAGCAGCGCTCGCAACAGGTCTAAAAATCCACGGTATCTCCTACTCTATCTCCTCTGCTTGTGCGACTTCAACACATTGTATCGGTCATGCTGCTGAGCTTATTCAACTAGGCAAAGCCGATGTCGTCCTAGCAGGTGGTAGTGAAGCTGAGCATTGGACTCAATCATGCATGTTTGATGCAATGGGTGCGATGAGTACTCAATATAATGACACGCCTAAACAATCCTCGCGCGCGTATGACAAAGACCGTGATGGTTTTGTGATTGCAGCGGGTGGCGCGATGGTAGTCGTAGAAAGTTTAGAGCATGCACAAGCGCGCGGTGCCAATATCCTAGCGGAAATCGTCGGTTATGGTGCTAGTTCTGATGGTGCTGAAATGGTTGCGCCAAGCGGTGAAGGTGCTGTACGCTGTATGCAGCAAGCATTAGCTGAGGCTGGATTAGACAGCGTCGACTACATCAATACTCATGGTACCAGTACGCCTTTAGGTGACATCACTGAGCTTAAAGCAATTGCTAAAGTGTTCGGTGGTGATGTCAGTAAAGTTCCTGCTATCAGCTCAACCAAATCTATGACTGGTCATAGCTTAGGTGCAGTTGGCGCACAAGAATTAATCTACTGCTTACTAATGCTACAAGAAGGCTTTATCGCACCAAGTATCAATATCGAAGAATTAGACCCTGCTGCTGAAGGCTTTGATATCGTCGCCCAAATGCGTGAAACGAAGCTTGAGACACTTATGAGTAACAGCTTTGGCTTTGGTGGTACGAACGCAACGCTAATCATCAAAAAGTTCGACGCGTAACCGATGCACGCAAAAAATCATAAGACTACTGAGCAGACAGATTCTGCCCTATCGCCAGCTACTAATCCTAGCTGGCGTTTTGGTGAGCTACCTGCCGCAGAATTAATGCCGCACCTACAGCGTTATCTGTTAGCACAAGATGCTAAAGCAAATTGGCAGCTTGTTTGGCTGAATAACAATGGACGGCCCGTAATCGGCTTACTTCCTAAGGTGAGCTGGTCTGTCTATTTTAATACTGCTGATAATCAATTACCTGATACGCCATTGGCTACTTATAAAGTTATTCGACAATGCCGTGATATTGAAACGACCAACAATGCTGATAATAGTAATGTCATTACGACGGCCTATATGAGCTATGCGGAATGGCAAAACAGCTTAACGACTTATAGTCAAGATTATGACATTGATGGTTATGACGAAACATCGACAACTGATATCCATGAAAATCCTAATTATCATCATGGCTTAATAGGGTTTATCGGTTATGACATTGCGGCTCATGAGCTAAGTCCAGCTGCCAATATTGAACTGGCAGCACAGCCTTGTGCGGTATTGGGTCATTACGATATTTATCTGTCACCTAAAGAAAACAGCAGAACTGGTTGGCAGTTAACCGTCAATACAACGGCTAACAGCTCAGATAAAACTATTGATGATGAGTTGAGCGATAAAGCTGTCATAGCGCTTATCTCATATCTAGACAGACTAGATAAAACGTTGTCTGACACATGCCTGAGTCAAAAACACCTTGAGTCATCAACACCTGCTCCTTTAATACTACAAGCACGATGGCACAAGCATGATTATCAACAAGCATTTGATCGCACCCAAGACTATCTGAAACAAGGTGACTGCTATCAAATCAATCTAACGCAAGAATGGCGCGGTCGTCTCTCTCATAAAACAAGCAATACCCAATCAATATCCAATCTGATTGATTATTTGCCTATGCTATATCGTAATACGCAGGCGCCCTTTGCAGGATATCTGTCAGTTAATAGCATGCATGACAGTACAATCACTCCTGATATACCCATGAATCCGTTTGAATTATTAAGCTGCTCACCTGAACTGTTTTTTACCTTCAAAAAAGATACTAACACTGGTAAACATCACATCATCACTAAACCTATTAAAGGTACGATGCCGCGTGGTGCAACGAGTGAACAAGATAACCGCTATAAAAACCAACTAAGCGATAGTGAAAAGGATCGTGCTGAAAATGTGATGATTGTCGATTTATTGCGTAACGATTTGGGCAAATATGCCAAAACTGGTAGCGTAAAAGTACCACAGCTATTTGCAATAGAAAGCTTTAGCAATGTACATCATATGGTCAGCACCATCACTGCTGAGCTCCAAGAAAATACCCATCCGTTGGCAGTATTGTTTGGCAGTTTGCCCGCAGGATCCATCACTGGCACACCAAAAAAACGTGCCGTTGAGATTATATCTGAACTAGAAACTGCACCACGTGGTGCCTATTGCGGCACTATGGGTTATATGAATTTTGATGGTAGTGGTCAATGGAATGTACTGATTCGTACGCTACAGGCTAGCGCTTCATCAAATAATGATTTGAATAGAGAAAAACATGTCAGTTTATGGGCTGGAGGTGGTATTACAGTTGCGTCTGATTGCGATGCTGAATACCAAGAATGTTTAGATAAAGTAGGCAATCTACTGTCAGTACTCGCCCAAAAGAATCTGAGCAAATAAGATTATAGTCAGAGAAGTACATAAAAATAGAGCCTGCTCAACACAATGTTGGCAGGCTTTTTTTAATCAGTATTTATATAACAGGGACGATTCGTTAATCAGCAGTAACGTCAACATCCATTTGTAATGCTTTCAAGGCATCTGTTAGAGACATATTGCTCGGTACATGACATCTGTTCGTAGTACATACTTAACACCTGATATCACTGGTGCACCTTCATGAAACTGTTGATGTGCAAACAATAATGCTTGACCCTTTTTCGGTGTAATAATATAAGTCGGCGTATCGTTATTATACCAACCACCTTGCCATTGATAAAATTTCGTCTCGCCACCTTCGAAGTCGTCATTCAAATAAAACAATAGCGTTAAGAAGCTCTTATGAAATTCATCTTGCTCATAAGCACCATCAAAGTGTGGTTTGAACGTTTGGCCTTCGCCATAACGATAATAACGAAAACGCTCATTCAGCCCCGACAACTCCCATAAACCCTCATCCCATGTTTTTGGCAAATAACACGCTACTTGGTCAAAGAGTTCTTTTGCTAAGTCAGCATCATCAAATATGATACGGTCATTATTTCGGACACTCGTATCTGTTCGAAACTGATCGTTGCCGACCGTAATTTGTGCTTGTTCATACTGCTGAACTTCACTTTTTTTAATGAGTTTTTCACATTCCAGCTCAGTGAAAACGTGATCAATAGTACAAATCAATGGTCGATTACGAATCATATTCAGATTTTTCATCTATATGCTCCTCGCTCGCAGCGTAGTTAATGCGTTTATCAAACGCTCATTTTGCTCTACTGTACCGACAGTAATACGCAAGTACTCATTGATGCGCGGCTTATCAAAATGACGAACGATAATGCCTTGCTCACGTAACGCACTGGCCACAGCACTCGCATTGCCCTCTTTTGGACGCACAAATACAAAGTTGGCATGTGACGGCAGCACTTTATAATCCAAGGCTACTAGATCCGCTGTGAGTGACTCACGCAGGTCAATAACCTGCTGACGCGTTTGCTCAAAATATTCAACATCTAAAACACTGGCAGTCGCACCCGCTTGCGCTAACTTGTCTAATGGATAGCTATTAAAGCTATTTTTCATACGGGTCAATGCTTCGATTAATGATGCGTTACCGAAGGCCATACCGACACGCAATCCAGCGAGCGAGCGAGACTTTGAAAAAGTCTGCGTCACAAGAATATTATCATGCTCATTGATTAGGCTTATCGCTGAGACGGTAGTATCTGAGCTACCCGCCTCTATCTGAGCAAAGTCAATATAAGCTTCATCAATCACAATCACTGAATTAGAGTGCTCACTAGCCAACTTACTGATATCTGCAAGCGATAGTAGCAATCCAGTTGGTGCATTAGGATTGGCAATAATGATACCGCTACAAGGCTGACGATACGCATCTGGGCTGAGACTGAAGTCAGCCTCTAAGGCGATTTGTACCAGTTCGATACCAAAGGTGTGCGCATATACCGGATAGAAACTATAGCTAATATCAGGTGCTAAAACAGGGCGCTCTTTTAAGAAAAAGCTAGCAAACACTAATGCCAATACTTCATCTGAGCCATTACCGACGAATACTTGATTGACATCGAGGTTGTGTAACCCTGCTAATGCACTACGCAACTCATCAGACTCAGGTGCTGGGTACAAGCGCAAATCATCCGCTTGACGTTCCAACACTTTAGCGATAGCTTCTCCTACTTTTGGAGACGGTGGAAATGGGTTTTCATTGGTGTTTAATTTGCATAAATTGTCGTGTTGCGGCTGCTCACCTGGTGTATAAGGTGACAAATTGCGTGCTTTAGATGACCAAAGTCTCGTGTCTATCTTTAATTCACTCATAAGTTATCCTACTATTAGCCACAAAAATTATTAAAAAAGATGTCAAAATCCATGACAAAATTAAATTTTACAGTATTCAAAAAATATTACTGATAACGATAACGAGCAGAGCGCGCATGGGCATCTAAGTCCTCACGCTGCGCTAAAATATCTGCCGTTTCGGCCAATGGTTTACTGCCCGCTTCACTACAATAGATAATAGATGATTTCTTTTGGAAGTCATAGACACCCAGCGGTGAAGAAAAGCGTGCCGTGCCTGAAGTTGGCAATACATGGTTAGGACCTGCACAGTAGTCACCAATCGCTTCAGGCGTATGACGACCCATAAAGATTGCACCAGCGTGACGAATATCATTGAGCAGTTCATCAGGATTGTCTACTGACAACTCTAAATGCTCAGGTGCCACCCGATTGATCACTGCAATGCCCTCTTGACGGTCTTTAACTAAGATAAGCGCGCCACGGTTTTGCAATGAATCACGAGCGATATCAGCTTTTGGTAATTCTGCCAATGCTTTTTCGATCTCAGCCGCAACTTCAGCTAACTGATCTTCACTGGTCGTCACAAAAATAGCTTGGGCAATACGGTCATGCTCAGCTTGTGACAATAAATCCATCGCTAACCAATCTGCACGGTCTTGCGCTTCACCTTCTGCATAAACCAATACTTCAGAGGGGCCTGCAATCATATCGATGCCGACTTGACCGAATACTGCACGCTTGGCAGCCGCCACATACTTATTGCCCGGCCCCGTAATTTTATCCACTGCTGGAATCGTCGCGGTGCCATAGGCCAATGCGGCCACAGCTTGTGCACCACCAATAGTAAAGACACGATCAACCTGTGCCAAATGCGCTGCTGCCAATACCAATGGGTTTAGTACACCTTTGGGTGCTGGCACTACCATAATGACTTCGGCGACGCCTGCTACTTTGGCAGGAATGGCGTTCATCAATACTGACGATGGATAAGAGGCCAGACCACCAGGGACATAGATACCCACACGATCAAGCGGTGTGACTTTTTGACCGAGACGATTGCCTAGCTCATCTTCATATTGCCATGTCTCTTGTACTTGGCGCTCATGAAATGTCTGTACGCGTGTGGCCGCTGTCGTCAATGCAGTCTTGACGGTCTCATCAAGGTTGGCAAATGCCTCAGCAAGTGATTCTTTGGATAGCTCTAGCTCTTGCATCGTCGTCGCTGGATGCTGATCAAATTGCTGAGTCAAGGCTAGCACCACACTATCGCCCTCATGGCGTACTTGCGCGATGATGTCATCAACGGTCTTCAACAAGTCGGCATCATTAACGGTTTCAAAAGCAAGCAGCTCTGTTAATTGACTGTCAAAATCGGCATCTTGAGTACTTAGTTGGCGCATGACCTAATCCTATGGCTGAAATTAATAATGTAATGGTAGCGTGTATTGAATATTAACAATAATTTGATGCCTTATACATCAGATTATACTGAGCTTTTATTCTCTGACAAGCAAAGATGAAAAAACCAGTTTAGCACGCTATATCTATCATAGAGCACTAAACTGGTTTAAAAATTTGCATAACCATGCTTTATATTACCAATGATTGCCAGTGACTTACGATGCACTAGCAATACTGTTTTTAAAGCTATCTAAAATCGGCTCAAGTAGCGCGAATTTACGCTTATAGCTGACTTGATTAACGATAAGACGAGAGGAGACATCACAAATGTGATCACGAGCTTCAAGCCCATTCGCACGTAAGGTATTGCCAGTATCGACCACATCCACAATCAAATCGCCTAGACCGACCAATGGGGCAAGTTCCATCGAGCCATATAGCTTAATAACATCGACTTGCTGACCTTGGCTAGCAAAGTAGGCACGTGCCACGTTGACGTATTTGGTCGCGATACGTAGGCGACGATTTGGCAATGGCGCATCTTTTACGCCAGCAGTCATCAGCTTACATTGAGCAATTTGCAAATCCAACAACTCATAAACATGATTGGCACCATGCTCAAGCAAAACATCTTTACCTGCCACACCAAAATCAGCTGCACCGTGTTCTACATAGGTCGGCACATCGCTGGCACGCAAAATCAATACACGTACATTGGGATTTGAGGTTGGGAAAATAAGTTTGCGCGAGGCCTCAGGGTCTTCTAATAGCTCAACGCCAGCTGCGCGTAGCAGTGGCATGGTTTCTTCTAGAATACGGCCTTTTGATAACGCCAATGTTAAGCCTGAAAACTCATCATTTACTTCGTTTAATACACCGCTGATTGGTAAGGCTTTGGTTGCTTCAGTCATAATGACATCGTATCCATGTACAGTTGACAGCCCCATTAAAAGGGGCTTTTAGTTGTATATTACTAAGCTTTTCGTGATAACACCAATTACATCCGTAGTGGACGAATTGGTGCTGGATAGGCCAGTTAATATTAATCGTTGGTATTAGTACGTTCGATATTCACACCTAGCGCGCGCAATTTGTTTTCAACGTCTTCGTAGCCACGGTCAATATGGTAAATACGATCGATCAGGCTTTCGCCTTCAGCAGTCGCCGCCGCCATGACCAATGACATAGAAGCACGCAAATCAGTCGCCATTACTGGTGCAGCAGTGAATTTCTCAACACCTTTTACTACAGCGGTATGACCATCGACCTGAATAGAGGCGCCTAAGCGATTAAGCTCAGGGACATGCATATAGCGATTTTCAAAGATATTTTCGATAAAAGTACTCGTGCCATCCGCAAGACAGCTAATTGCCATCAATTGCGCCTGCATATCAGTCGGAAAACCTGGATGTGGCTGGGTGCGAATATCAACAGCCTTTGGACGACCCATCATCTGCGCACGAATCCAATCATCACCAGTGGTAATCACGGCGCCCATGGCTTCAAACTTTTCTAACACTGGCGTTAATAATAGTGCAGATGTATTTTTGGTCAATACATCACCGCGAGTCATCAACGCGCCGGCAAGGTAAGAACCTGTCTCAATACGATCTGGTACAACTGAATACTCACAACCATGCAAGCGTTCAACACCTTCGATGGTCATGACTGATGTACCGATACCGCTTATTTTAGCGCCCATCGCGACCAGCATATTGGCCAAATCAACCACTTCTGGCTCTAATGCACAGTTACCTAAAACAGTCGTGCCTTTAGCAAGTGCTGCTGCCATGATTACGTTTTCAGTACCGCCTACGGTAATCATGTCAAATGAGAAGTTACAGCCTATTAGCCTGCCACCTTTTGGTGCCTGTGCTATGACATAACCATTCTCGACGCTAATCGTAGCACCCATCGCTTCAAAAGCTTTTAGATGCTGATCAACAGGGCGTGAACCAATGGCACAACCACCTGGCAATGACACTTCTGCTTCGCCAAAACGCGCCAGCAATGGCCCAAGCACTAATATCGACGCACGCATGGTTTTGACCAAATCATACGGTGCATAAAAATTATCGATATCTTTGGTATCGCACGTAACAGTATCGCCCTGTTTTTGGATTTTGATGCCCATGCCGCCGATCAATTCAATCAATGTGCGCACATCTTGTAGCGATGGCACATTGTGTAATGTCGTTGGAGTCTCGGCTAATATCATAGCCGCAAGTAACGGCAACGCGGCATTTTTGGCGCCTGAGATAGTAACTTCCCCTGCGATACGACTACTACCAGTGATTAAAAATTGATCCATAGAGGTGACAACCTAGCGATGAGTGTAAAAAATGGTGAAAATTAAACTTATAACCAACCACCTAAACGGTCAGTTTAAAATGTTCAATCATATATATAACAGTTTAGCCTTTTGACTGGATATCCCATTCGGCAGGCGTTAATGCTTGAATATTGAGCGCATGAATATCGCCACTCGCAATCTTATCATTGACCAATGCATAAATCGCTTGTTGACGTTGAACGGCACGCTTGCCCTCAAAACTGGCATCAACCACACGTACATCAAACTTATTACCTTGGTTGGCAGCTTGAATAAAAGCATCTGGGAAGTGTGTTTGTAAAAAGGCAATCAAATCGTCAGCGTTCATGCTCATAGAATATCCTGTTAATAGCGGTAAAAAAGGGTTTTATTTTGAATGCAGGTATTATAACAAGAGTTTGAACATCTTACAGCACTGTCTGTGCATAAGAAAATCTGAACTATATAGATAATACCTACATAGCAATGAAAGCAGCCATGACTTAGTAATCAGTACTTGAAACTACTTCAGCTCTTTATCTAGATATGTCAGCACTTGCGAGCGCACATCGTTTAACCAACGTAATGGTGGTGCCATCGCGCCGATACTGGTGGCATGGCTGGCACCTTCTATTTCACTGACTTCTACCCTAGCACCATAATCTTTTAGCGCTTTTGTCATATTGACCGTATTGGTGTCATAGACAATCTTATCATTTTCAGCGGTCAATAATAGATAAGGCGGCTGCTCGCCCTTTAACTGTCTATCAGGCATGACTTGGTCAGGAGTAGCATCGGTAGGAAAAGCAGTAGCACTATCAAACTTTCTAAAGTCATAGCTATAAGGGCCTGCAATACCAACAACTGCTTTGATATCACTTGGTTTAATGCCGTAAGGTGCTAAGAAATCTTCGTTAGAGACTGCGGCAACTGCATTAAACGCGCCAGCTGATTGTCCCATAACGGCCATGCGCTGAGGATCTGCATGCAAGCTTTTGGCATTGTTATAGCTCCATGCAATCGCTTTTGCCGTGTCTTCTACATAATCAGGATATGGATGTTCGGGTGCTTTTCGATAGTTAATAACCGCGGTCACGTAGCCTGCGCGTGCCAGACTCTTACCCACGAAAGCATATTCTTCTTTGGTACCGTTTTCCCATGATCCACCATAGACAAACACGACCATAGGATAAGTATCAGTGATCGCAGTTTGGGCTTTCATGGCTTTTGCCAAAGGCTTCGGGTAATAGATATCTAAATCTTGTGAAGGCTCATCACCGTAGAGGATGTCTTTACTAACGCCAACGCCACCACTCGATGTAATGCTATTGACGATAGCCAGCGGTGATACAGCTTGCGCACTATGTGACGCTAGCGCGATACCCCCTATTGCTAGTACTGCTGTGAATCCTGCTCCGGTGAGTTTTAGCGTGCGTGGCTTTTTATAAGACGCTTTGCTATTAGAGGCTTGTTCATTAGATGTATTGCTATGATTGTTTGCGCTCTGCTGTGCGCGTTTCTCTAAATCCTTCATTTACCAGTATTCCTATTATATTTATAAACAATGATGAGCATTACCACAGCCACTTTATAAAATATCATTCACTAAAATTACCATTATTTATTGAAAGTACCATTTATTATTTGGTTGGCTGTTCTATTGCTGACTGTCTATATATTACTGGCTCGCTAAGGATTTATCGTGTTTTTCCTGTTAGTACTGTTTAGTCTTCTTGTCATTAAAATCCAATCACTTAACAGCCATCACTTATCTATCGGGTTTATAAATAATGACTGCTTTATCAACTTTGGCTTTCCTACTGATCTTTATACAGATCAATATAAGGACTAGAGGATGGCTGTTCACCTGTTGTACCCTCTTCTGTCACTATAACTGGCGTTGCGGTAGTGGCTGTATTGTTTCCTGCAGAGTTGCTAGGACTAAAATTATTAGTAGCAGCGGCACCTTCAACGACTGGTGTTGAATCAGCATTGCCCAAGTTATTATCAGTCATAATGTCGTCGTCGTTTATCTTTACCCCTCGATCATCCACGACTGTCGTCAGTAGCACCAGCTCTGTCACACCGACCGTCGTGTTGGCAATATCAATGAGGTTACTCTGTTGAGTAGGTGTCATACGTCCCATAATATAGACCACGCCGTTATCGCTCACTGCCTTAACCTGTGAAGAACTAACACCGTTACTAGCGGCCACTTTTGCCAGCAATTTTGAAGTGATATAACCGTCTTGCACGGTAGAGCTATAACCTTTTGAGGCACTGACATTCAATTCGTTATAAACGCGGCGCACATCAGGCATAGAGCTGACGACTTTTTCTATCTCTGTTTTGATGGCTTCAGTTGGCACTTCACCGGTCAATAACACCTCACTGTTGAAGCTATCAATGCCCATACGGCTGGTTTGTTGCAGGTTTTCTTGTAGACCATAGACATTGATTTTGGCAGTGTGTTCGATACTACGATCAAGCAGACGCTGCGGAATAGTGCGCTCTGTCATTGGCACACCATACGTGCCTTCTGTGCTATTGGTCAGATAGTTGGTCGTACAGCCAGTAACAGCGATACTCGACAGCAATATCATGCCAATCGCTGTGCGGCTTGATGAGCCGAAAATAGCAGTGCGCAGATGCATCCGTGTCATGATTTACCTCTTAGGACATGATTGTGACGATTATATAAATTTAATGGATTGAACAATTTCGATCTAGCGGCTTTTAGGACGTGTCATCAATTAGATTGTGAGGCTTAAAATGAGAAAAATTGTAGATAAACAAGGAAGAAATTGCCGTGAATATGTACATATTGGCAAAATTCCTAACGATGTTTAGCAAAATTTAGCCATTTTAAGACCACTAAATGTATTAATGCGCTAATTGATGACACGCTCTAACATAGCTGCTTATAATAACTTGTAATACAGCTACTTATAACATAGCTACTTTACTGAATTTTTGCTGAAGGCGGTTAGGTTTTTGGTAACGATAGCTGGATACCAAATTCTATGTGCTGTTTAGCCCGTACTGGTCACCTATATTGTCACCATGCTTGTGCTATAAAGGCACCCTGAAACCATTCTGGTTGAGTATCTATATGTTGGTTTTTTTTGCTCACACTGCTAGCCGTATTATAAGCAATCACATCAAACCGACATTCATAATCGCTATATTCAGGATTCTGTTGCAAAAAATAGCGCGCGGCCTTGATAACTTTGCGTTGCTTACTCGCTGTAATACTAATGGCAGCATCGCCAAATCCTGACTGCTTGCGCTGACGAACTTCGATGAATACCAACGTTGACCATGCCCGCCCTGTTTCCATCATGACTAAATCCAGCTCACCTACTTTCGGCTGCTGCCAATTTTGTGCAACTAACCTTAATCCTTGCGCCTGTAAAAACTCACATGCGTGCTGCTCAAACAGACTACCTTGGCGCTGTTTTGGTGAAGTAAGGGTTAAAGGTTTATGGTTCGCCATGATGTCGATTGGTCTGGTTAACATTTCAGAATTATCATAGCACATCATGCTAAACTAGCCACTTTCGCGTGCGGATGCTGGTATGGTTTTTTATGCTTTGCTTAAGTTCTATTTTTAACCAGTTTTGTCAGTCAGCTCGCCACATTATATTTTAATTCCCGCTTTTAATACTCCGAGGTTTTCATGTCTAGCCCTACCGCGATGCCAGCTTGTCTATATATCGTTGCCACGCCGATTGGCAATATGAGCGATATGACGCCGCATGCAATTGATGTCCTAAAGCAAGTCGCCATCATTGCCTGTGAAGACACCCGTACCTCAGGTAAGCTACTGTCACATTTTGGTATTGATACCAAAGGCAGCAAAACTGACGATGCAAAAGCATCAACGCCTCATCATAATGAAAACAGTGCTGCAGACGATACGGAAACCACTTCAAAACAAAAAGGCCACAATAAGCTGTGGGCGTATCATGAGCATAATAGCGCGATTCAAACACCGAAAATTATTGAAATGATTGAGCAAGGTCATTCGGTTGCTTTGATTAGTGATGCTGGCACGCCACTAGTCAGTGACCCTGGCTATCAATTGGTACAAGCAGCACATGCTGCTGGCGTCGCCGTGTCACCTATCGTTGGTGCCTCTGCTGCTATTGGCGCGCTTTCAGTTGCAGGATTGCCGTCAGATCGCTTTAGCTTTATTGGATTTTTGCCAGCCAAAACTCATGGTCGTCAAAAACAACTGAGCGCATTAATCGCTCGTACCGAAACCCTGATATTTTACGAAGCACCGCACCGTATTATCGCCAGCTTAGAAGATATGGCAACGATATTTGGTGCAGATCGCGAAGTCGCGTTTTGCCGTGAATTAACCAAAACCTTTGAGACGGTACGTAAGAGTACACTTGGCGATTTGGTTGAGTTTGTCAAAGCAGATGACAATCAACAGCGCGGTGAAATAGTTGTAGTAGTCGCTGGTGTGAATGTGGCTCAGGATTCAGACGACATCAGTATCCATGACAAATTATTGCAAAGATTGCTAGAAGACTTATCGGTCAAAAAAGCTGCGGCATTGGGCGCTGATATCACAGGCGTCAAAAAGAATGCGCTATATCAACGCCTACTTGAACTACAGGCTGAATAGCTTTTAAATATAAAAATGTGCGTTTATCACTTAATTGAGGAGAAGTAAGTAATGTACGATGTAATGGCGATAGGGAATGCGTTGGTTGATCACGAATATGTGCTGTCTGATGCAGCATTAGATGAGACAGAACTGACCAAAGGTCATATGACGCTAGCTGGTATCGAGGAGCAACAACAATTACTCGCATATTTCAAACTTGCTAACATTGACCCGTCAAAACAAGCGGGTGGTGGCTCAGCTGCCAATGCGATGTATGCCTTTGCCAGTCTAGGTGGTAAGCCTTTTTATGCGTGCCGCGTCGGTGACGATGATCAAGGAGCCTTTTACCTCAGAGACTTGCACGAAGCAGGCGTGGCTACCTCAGACAAGTCTATCCACACAGGCGGTGTGACCGGTTCATGTGTGGTTGCCGTCACCGAAGATGGTGAGCGTACCATGCAGACTTATCTTGGCACCTCAAGTGAGATTGTCGCTGATAATGTTGATTTTGATGCATTGACGCAAGCAGACTGGCTATATCTAGAAGGTTATCTAGCGATGTCTGAGAGCATCCAACCAGCGATGACTCAGTTACGCCAACAAGCCGGTATTCATAATGCAAAAATTGCGGTGAGCTTTGCTGATCCTGCGGTGGTGCAGTTTGCGAAAGATGGCTTGCTTAATATGCTTGGTAATAAAGTTGCCGTTATATTTTGCAACAGTGAAGAAGCTAAATTGTTTACGGACAAAAAACAAGTTAAAGCCGCCGCACGTGCCTTACTTGAATATTGCCAAACTGCAGTAGTAACCGATGGTGCCAATGGTGCCAATGGTGCTATTATCGCCCATAAATCTGATGACGATTCAGACATTGAGGTTTATGAAGTTGCTACACCAGTAGTTGCCAATGTCATTGATACCAATGGTGCAGGTGATAACTATGCTGGTGCTTTCTTATATGCATTATCGCAGCAATATAGTCTGCCAGAGTGTGGTCGACTTGCCAGCGAAGTATCGGCACAAATTATCCAACAGTTTGGGCCGCGCCTTGCCTCGCAAGACTATAAAGATATCGCTCAGCGTATCTTATCAGCGTGATATAAATAGACCTTTTTGATGTTAATAAAAAAAGCCCATATCGATTTGATATGGGCTTTTTTTGTCACTCAATAAGCAAGTTATTCAGTTCAATGAGAGTCTTCTAGTATTAAGCTGAAGCTAGTGCCTGCTCTAAGTCTGCTTTGATATCTTCAATGTGTTCGATACCAATCGACAGTCGTACCATATCAGTACTCACACCAGCATTAGCAAGTTCTTGCTCATTCAACTGGCGATGGGTGGTCGTCGCTGGATGACAAGCTAGTGATTTGGCATCACCGATATTGACCAAGCGAGTAATCAGTTGCAGCGCATCGATAAAGCGTGCACCAGCCTCCAAACCACCTTTAACCCCAAAGGTCAAAATAGCAGATGGTGTGCCTTTCATGTACTTCTTAGCAAGCTCATGCTCAGGATGATCCGGTAAACCCGCATATTTCACCCAAGCAACTTTATCATGGTCACGTAGATATTCCGCAACGGCTTGAGCATTCTGTACATGGCGCTCCATACGTAAACCCAGTGTCTGCAAGCCTTGTAAAATACTAAAAGCATTCAATGGGCTAAGTGCCGCGCCAGTATTACGCAGCGGTGCCACACGAGCACGAGCGATAAATGCCGCTGCGCCCACGTCTTTGACAAAGTTCACGCCGTGATAACTATGATCTGGTGTGTTTAATAATGGAAAACGCTCAGGATAATCACCCCATGCGAACTTACCGCTATCGACAATCGCACCACCAATCGACGTCCCCGTACCGCTCATATACTTGGTCAATGAATGAATGACAATATCTGCACCAAACTCAAACGGACGACATAGCGCAGGCGTTGCAACCGTACTATCAATTACAACTGGCACGCCATATTCGTGAGCAATATCACTTAATGCCTGAATATCTACGATATTACCCAATGGGTTACCGATACTTTCTGCAAAGACCATCTTCGTCTTATCATCGATTAAATCACGAATCGCTTCAGGGTTTTTGTGGTCAAAAAAGCGTACTTCGATGCCTTGACGTGGTAAAGCATGAGCAAATAAATTGTAAGTACCACCATACAAGGTCGACACAGCAACGATATTATCACCCGCTTCACAGATGGTCTGAATCGCATACGTGATGGCAGCCATACCAGATGCCACAGCAAGCGCACCGATACCACCTTCAAGCGCTGCGACGCGCTCTTCTAGAACGGCATTGGTTGGGTTCATAATGCGGGTATAAATATTACCTGCGACCTTTAAATCAAATAGGTCTGCGCCATGCTGAGTATTATCAAAGGCATACGAGCTGGTATGATAGATAGGTACTGCGACCGCTTTGGTCGTTGGCTCAACACTATAGCCCGCATGGATCGCTAAGGTCTCAAGACGCTGAGGGGTCTCTGATTTTTGGGCTGCTTGCTTGTCTGCTTGTCCATCACTCATTATATATTCCTTTATTTCGATAAAAGTTATTAATCAATAAATGACTAATCAACAAATTATTAATCAACAATCTACCACTGAAAATTCAGCTAAAAAACACTCTACCAAATCATAGCAATAAAAAAAGCCAAGTTCATCAAAACTTGGCTTTTTAATTAAAATAACTTTTCGCTATTACTTAAGTCTGCAACTTCCAGCTAGACTTTTATTTGTAATAAGCGTTTTCAGTACGGGTATGATCCGTCTCATCAATGACTTGGGTCAACTCTGGTATTTGCTGCTTGAGCTGTACTTCAACGCCTTGACGCAAGGTCATGTCGACTGCTGAGCACCCTTGGCAACCACCACCGAATTTCAATACCGCTGTAAGGCCAACACCTTCTTCATCAATCAGCTCAAGCAACTGCACGTCACCACCATGGGCGGCCAGACCGGGATTAATCTCCGACTGTAATACGTAGTTGATGCGCTCTTCTACACTGGCATCAGCACCCACTTTAGGTACTTTAGAGTTTGGCGCGCGGAAAGTCAGCTGACCACCGAAACGGTCTTTATTGTAATCGATAACGGCATCTTCTAGATAAGGAACTGAAGCCGCTTCGATAAATGCAGAGAAGCTGTCATACGTAAAACGCAAATCAGCGCTATCTTCTTCGCCCGGTTGGTTATAGGCCATACAGCACTCTGCACGTGGCGTACCTGGATGCTCGACGAAAATACGTACGCCGATACCGTCTGTATCTTGCTTAGATAACAAATCCGCTAAGTACCCTTGGGCTGACTCAGTAATAGTAATATTACTTTTTGCTTCAGTCTGATCAGTATCTAGCGCTGATTCATAGTCTGCTGATGGCGCTACTGGGCTATCAACTTGGTCATGCTCACTCATAATGTTTCCTATGCGTTATGACACAAACGCTATATCTATTATGGCTACTGTGTCGTGAATTTGAATGTTTAAAATTTTTACGGCTTGTATAAAACATGCAGGCTAGCAATATTTGAGATTTATTATTGTATGACGCTACCCGCCATGAGTATAAAGTTTAATTCGTCTATAGCACTCATTATACCTGAATCAAGCATTAATTCCGACCACGCTACTGTGAATTGAACGGTGGGCGCTGTAAATGGTTGTCATTGATTTTTTTAATGATGCTACCTACTGGCAAAGTAACTCAATATTTAAACAATGAAAAACAAACATGCCTAATAGTTGTGTTGGCTGCCAAGTTACTCTCTATATTAAGCTATTCTCTATATAAAGACAGCTATACCATTTATCAAGCATACTCAGCATTTTCGCTATGCGATACCGTTCACATCTCGTTTGAGCAAGTCATTTATATTTGACGTAGTATTGATAGTTTGAATAACTTTGTGCACTGGCTTTATGAGCATGGTAGCTTTGATGGCCATGTATAAATATTACGTATTTTTCGGATAGGATAATTTTTATGATGACACGGACGTTGCACCTAATAACTACCAAAGATGATGAGAAGATTGCCGTTTGGAAAGTAGTTGATACTATAGAAGACGGTATGATAACCAACACATTAGAAAACAGCTTACCTATTATAAAATCTCAAAATATATTTTTGACGCACGGTACCTTTTCGGACAAACAAACTTGCTTAAAAATTGCTGAGTATCTGGCTGCCCTTGGGCATCACTGCTACATCATGGAGTGGCGCGGTCATGGTGACAGCTCAATGCCAAAAGAAAAATTCAATTTCGAGACGGTTGCTACTTATGACTATGAAGCAACTTTCCGCTATTTTTTTGAGGAATTAAAAATTGAGAATTTGCATTGTATTACTCATAGTGGCGGTGGTATTGGTTTGATTATGTTTTTAATTCAAAACCCACGCTATATCGACAAAATAAACAGCATCAGCATGTTTGCTTGCCAAGCCTATGGTGCAGCATCAAAGCCAATTAGCCATGCGAAAATTATTGCAGCCAAGATAATCACACGACTGCTGGGCTTTATCCCTGCCAGAAAATTGAAGATGGGCGCTTGTGACGAAAGCTACCATACGATGAGTCAATGGTACGACTGGAACCTACGAAGGAACTTTAAAAGCAGCTTTATCAAGCAAAGTACATTTAATCAAGCTAGCACTGATACAAATGGCGTCGCTGACGAGCTTTTAGACTATCGACAACAGATGCCGAATATTACGATACCTGTATACGCCATCAGTGCCAGAGGGGACAGCTTTATCTCCCCTACCCATGGCTGTCAGATGCTCTTTGATGATTTTAAAAATCCTGCCAATGTCTTTCGCGAGTACGCGCTCAGTCACGGTGATTTAGACGACTATACTCACAGCCGTATCATGATTAGTCGTAACGCTGCAAAAGAGATTTGGCCAACGGTGACCGATTGGATTGAGCGTCATACTCGATAGTTACTTAGTTACTTAGTTACTTAGTTACTTAGTTACTTAGCCACTTAGCCACTTAGCCACTTAGCCACTTAGCCACTTACTATAATGAGCGCTTTATTATGTACAACAACTGCAAGGCTTGAAACTATTATGGCTGATAATGGCTATCCAATAGTCTGTAGCGGTAGAATGATAACCAATCAAAACTAAGGGTATGAGAATTATGCTTATTAACCAGCTTTTGAGCACTAGGTCGAACAAAGGTACCATAGACCATAACCATCGCTGGCAACAGCGTTACAAGTCAATATTAGTCGCAGGCTCTATGAGTCTAGCCAGTCTGATGATCGGCTGCCAGTCAACTGCTACTACTCAACTTACGGCTCCCCCATCCTTACCGCAAAATGCAGTCTTGATTAATAAGGCGACCAATTTATATCAAGTTGATAAGCTACTGTTTCGAAGTGAGCAGTTACGTGCAGCTGATATCCCTCTACTTAAAGCCAATCGTATTGACGCTATCCTTAATTTACGATTTTTTGATCGAAATGATGATGAAAAACTACTAACTGATATTGTTAATGAGACGTCCTTAGACTTATATAATCAACCTCTTAAATCGTGGTATGTTACTCCAAAAGAAATAGCTAAAGCCTTAAATACGATAAAAGATTTACAGGCACAAAATAAGAGCGTACTGGTACACTGCTATCATGGTGCTGACCGTACGGGACTGATTATCGCTATGTATAGAATCATTGAGCAAGAGTGGTCTATTGAACACGCTAAGCAAGAGATGGTCGCTGGTGGATTTGGCTATCACGCCGTTTGGGTAAATCTTGAAAACATGTTAAACCCTAAAACCGTGGCTGCTGTCCGTATAGAGATGTAGCCAAAAATTTTGTGATATGGCACTCAAGCTGGTAACTTTAAGAATCCTACCAATGTCTTTTGTGAATACGCGCTCAGCCATGGTGATTTAGACGACTATACTCACAGCCGCATTATGATTAGCTGTAACGCTGCCAAAGAGATCTGGCCAACGGTGACCGGTTGGATTGAACAGCATTCTACTTAAAATTATGGGTGTATTTATCTGGACTCGTCACATCATGATTCACATCATCATTGACCGTTATACTATCCCAAACATCTTTCCACTTGTCAGCGAGTCATCAGCTGTGTCAGTATTGGCATTATTAATTTTTTACCAATGAAATATAAGTCGTAGGAAATTGGCCTCTATGAGTGAATTATCAGAGCAAAGTTCAGACACACAAACCCCTGATCAGAAAAGCAGTAAACACTATCGTTATTTGGTTTTCATTGGGCGTTTTCAGCCTTTCCATCGTGGACATAAAGCCGTCATCGACGAAGCATTAAAGCGCTCGGATGATGTGATTATGCTCATTGGCTCAGCCAACCTGCCACGCAGCTTACGCAATCCATTCAGCGTCGCTGAGCGTGCTGCCATGATTAAAGACGCCTACTCAGCAGAGGAAGCGGCACGTATTCACTGCGTTGGTCTAGATGATGCACTCTACAACGACACCCGCTGGCTACAATATGTGCAGGCAGGCGTCAAATCTGTCACTGGTGACTTGCAGAGCGATATTGGGTTGATTGGTCACTCAAAAGACAGCTCATCATATTACTTATCGCTATTCCCCAACTGGGACTCAGTCTCGGTGCCCAATTATCACAACTTATCAGCCACGCCGATTCGCGATAGCTACCTGATGGGGGCCACGCCGACACCTGAGCGCACACCTGAATCAACTCGTAAAGTACTGAATGACTTCAAAAAAACTGACGATTATCATCAACTGCATGAAGAAGCCGATTTCATCGATAAGTATAAAAGACAGTGGGAATCAGCCCCCTATCCACCTACATTTATGACGGCTGATGCTTTGATTGTACAGTCTGGACATATCCTGTTGGTAGAGCGCCGCAGCATGCCAGGGCGTGGACTGTGGGCACTCCCGGGTGGGTTCTTAAATCCGAAAGAGACCTTATTTGATGCTTGTATTCGTGAGCTGCGTGAAGAAACGCGTCTCAAAGTTCCTGAGCCAGTATTGCGTGGCTCTTGTCACAGTCAGCATACCTTTGATGATCCCTATCGCTCGGCACGTGGTCGTACGATTACCCAAGCATTTTATTTTCAGCTTAAAAATGATCCAAAAGGTCTACCAAAAGTAAAAGGTGGCGATGACGCAGCCAAAGCCTTTTGGTTACCGCTGGCAGAGCTTGATGCCACCATGATGTTCGAAGACCACTATGCGATTATTACCAAGATGGTTGGATTGTAAATTTACATAACGTTGACCGACTAGTACATGATTTACAACCTTATAATCAACTATAGTCTATATAATTTATTTTCTTAGTTTTTTATTTTTAAACCTAATTTATCATTTTTGCACACGTTTTTGTACAACAGCTTTCACCGCCCGAGTCGATAGACGGCAAGGGTTTACCGCTGCAACTGCTCTTTCATTAAAGCAGCTGCGGCATTTCAAAGCAGAGGAGTTCTGTGATGTATACCAGTAATCTAAATAATTTAATTCTTAACAGTGACAGCTATAAAACCTCACATTGGGTGCAATATCCAAGCGGTAGCGAATATCTGTCAAGCTACATTGAGGCGCGTAAAGGCGACTATGATGTGGTATTTTTTGGCTTGCAGGCCTTTATCAAAGAATACCTAAGCACCCCTATTACCCACCAAGATATCGACGAAGCCGAAATGGTCGTTCAAGCGCATGGCTTGACTTTCAATCGTGCTGGTTGGGAGCATTTGGTAGACAAACACAATGGTTATCTACCATTACGTATCGAAGCCGTACCCGAAGGCAGCATCGTACCAGTGTCCAATGTAGTCTGCCAAGTCATCAATACCGATCCTGAATTTTACTGGCTACCTAGCTATATCGAAACTGCACTATTACGTGCTATTTGGTATCCATCAACGGTCGCCAGTGTCTCGCATTATTGCAAAGACATTATTCGTAAAGCATTAGAAAAATCAGCAGACAACACAGATTCCCTTACTTTTAGACTGCATGATTTTGGCTCACGCGGTGCATCTAGTCAGGAGTCTGTGGCACTCGGTAGCTTGGCACATTTGGTCAACTTTGCGGGCACTGACTCAATGACGGCACTAGTAGCTGCCAGTCGCTGGTATCAAATGGATAAAGACATGCCAGCGTTTTCTATCCCTGCAGCTGAACACAGTACAATGACTGCATGGGGCCGTGACGGTGAGACAGCAGCCTTTGCCAATATGATTGAACAGTTTGGTGGCGAAGGCAAAAGCTTCTCAGTGGTCTCAGACAGTTATGACTTATGGAATGCCATCGATAATATCTGGGGTGGCAGCCTAAAAGACGACGTGAAAAATATGGGCGGCACATTGGTGATCAGACCAGACAGTGGCGAGCCTACCAAAGTCGTTCGCGAAGCATTAGAGCGCTTGGCAGTGAAATTCGGCACGACCGTTAATAGTAAAGGCTATAAAGTATTACCAGATTATGTACGAGTCATCCAAGGTGATGGTATCAGTCCACAAAGCCTAACCAAGATTATTGATGTCATATTAAAAGCAGGCTTCAGCGCTGAAAACGTAACCTTTGGTATGGGCGGCGGCTTACTACAGCAAGTCAACCGTGACACCATGAGCTGGGCAATGAAAGCCAGTTCCATCTCTATCGATAGTGCATGGAAAGATATCTATAAAGATCCCATCACCAGCCGCTCGAAACGCTCAAAAAAAGGTCGATTGGCTTTGGTCAAAGACAGCAACGGACAACTAAAAACCATCAAAGCCGATGACTTAGGTGCCGATGCAGAAAACCTGTTGCGTGACGTTTATGTCGATGGCCAGTTATTAATTGAAGATAACCTAACGACTATTCGAGAGCGTGCTGGATGGTAGGCAATATGATAAATAGTAATAAAATGGCGACAGTGGCAAGAGATGTACTGCTTGCCCCTGTTTATCTTTATCAAGGTCGCAGAATCAAACGTGACACGGTTCGCTTGCCTGAACCACATGGCGAAAGGCATGGTCATGTTCAATTAAACCACTCTGCTAATACCCTGTCTGCTAATACACAAAAAGATGGCATCAAAAAAACGCTAAACGTCATGGTGGTTGGTGACTCGGCCGCCGCTGGTGTTGGTAGTCAAACGCAGCAAGAAGCATTAGTAGGCAAGCTGATCCCTGCTCTGCAGCAGCAGTCTGCTATTCATACTCAGTTTGATGAGCTGACATGGTCATTGCAAGCAACTACGGGTCACACTAGCTTTGATATCTTGCGTCGGCTTTATATCCTACCCACTCCTAGCCAAGCGGTTGATGTCATGGTGCTGAGTGTTGGGGTCAATGACACCACTGCCAATGTCTCTGTGCGTAAATGGCAGCAGCAGATTGAAGAGATTATTGCTATTGCTAAGCGTAAATTTGGTGTGCGAGAATTGATTTTTTCAAGTCTACCACCAATGGCACAAATGCCTGCCATCCCTACTCCGCTCAATAATTTTATTGGTGCCAAAGCATCCACTTTGGATAGGATACTGCAGCAAGTCTGTGCCGAGCATGACAGTGTCACTTATATGGAAACTGACTTTGCAAAGATGATAGAAGAGCACTTTGATGGCAAACCTGTCGATATCGCCGTGATGTTTGCCAGTGATGGCTTTCACCCTAGTAGCCTCATGTATGGCTATTGGGCACAGCAGTTGTCAGAGCTGATAGTACAGGTGCTAGACATGCCGACTGCTTAGGGCTTGTCTTAATTTCACCTTTCAAAAATACTACTCTAAAATTCAAAGCAATAAAAAACCGCTGAATATTCAGCGGTTTTTTATTGCTTTGCGAAATATATTTACACAATAAGTGTAAATTATTCTGCAGCGTCAGTATCAGCAGCTTTCTTACGGCCACCAAACGCACCAAAGCGTTTGTTGAAGCTAGCAACACGGCCTTCAGTAGAAGTTTTGCGTTGTTCGCCAGTATAGAATGGATGCGACGCACTTGAGATATCAAGTGGGTAGTATGGATATTCTGTACCTTCGTATTCACGAGTAGCTTTGGTTTTAGCAGTTGAACGAGTCAAAAAGAAAACGTCAGCGTTAGTGTCGTGGAATAAAACTTCTTGGTAATTAGGATGGATATCTTTACGCATAATAAACTCTCTATGTCCGATGTATGTATAGTGCTTTTGAGCAACATCTTAAATGATGTGCCAAATCAACAATGGCATACGTAACTGAGGCACTAAGGACATTTATAAGTATGGCAGCTGCATCACTGGCTTATTCCAGCACCCAACACCATTCCTCTGCTCACTTAGCCTTTCCCCAGCGGGAAAATCAAACCGCGATTTTAACGGTTTTCGGCGTCCGATGCAAGTCAGTCGGGCGCTAAGACTGTAATGATATGCCAATACAATCTTGATAAAGACCAATTAGTTCTAGAACACCAAAGAATAGTATGCCAATGGTGATAAAAGCCTTAGCAGTCGATACCCTAGAGTAGTGATCGAGATGAATACCGTAGTAGTTGCATCATAGTTATATAGTGAATAGACCATAGCATGCCATATTATTCCGTTAGCAATTTGGCTAGCGTTAATACCCCTGATGCCAGTGGGCTGTCTTTACGATAAACAATCGATAGCTGAACTTGCTTTGACCCATGACTGAGTGGCGTCATGACCAATGATTTTTCATATCGGCTGCCGACCACCATATTTTTACCAATGATGGTGTAGCCTAATCCCGCAGCGACACACCCCAATACACCGTCAGCGCTGCTCATCAGCATCAGCTCATCACACCCTCTACCTGCTTCTTGTTGCCAAATGATGGCCTGTGTCCTGTAACCACAACCTTCATCACGTACGAATAAGACAGGATCATGCTCACTATCTAATGGCGTCACCATCATCAGCTCTTCTCTGACAACAGGAATCACTACCAGATCTTTATGCTTGGGTGCATTGCCAATTGCCGCACAGTCTACTTTATTATTTAAAACCGCCAAGACCAACCTATCACTGGTATCTGTATAGATTTTGGCACGGATTTCAGAGTGGTTTAACTTCAGTTGCTTCAGTGCCAATGGCATATGAACAGCGGCAAATGTTTCAGGCATACCGATTATTAATTCATAACTGTCTTTATTTCGCAGCATAGCCGATGTGGCTTGATACTCTAACTGTAAAATTTGATCAGCATAATCGCACAGCTGTCGCCCACTCGGGGTTAATTGCAGCTTTCGACCAATGATATTGAATAGCTTGGTATCTAACTCCCTTTCGAGTTTTTTGATACGGTTGGTAATATTTGACTGAACGGTATGCAGTTTTTCAGCAGCCCCTTTAATACCGTTTTCATCAACAACCGCTTTAAACGTCTTTAACGTCAAAATCTCTATGTGAAAATCCTTATTCACTTATTAAACAGTTCTTATAATGAGAATACTTTGTTCTAGATAATTCAATTTTTAAGATTAACAGAGTCACGTATTCTTTGTTAATAACTTTCCGATATGAAGTAATAAAAATGTCTATAGAACTCACGAAAGTCCGTGTATACATGGCTGGAATTTGCAGTTTAATAGTGACTGTAGGGGTTGCCCGATTTTCGTATAGTCTATTGCTACCAGTCATGCAAGAAGGCGCAGGTTTAACAGAGTTAGGTGGCGGGTGGTTAGCCAGCACGAACTTTATGGGTTATATGTTTGGCGTTTTGATTGCGGCGAGCATGCATAATCTGAATTATAAATATAACTTACATCGTGTTTATCTTGTTTTAAGTGTAGTCACCTCTGTAGCTATGGTTCTGACCACAGATATAACCACTTGGGCGATATTAAGGTTCCTCGCTGGCGTCTGTGCTTCAGGCGGATTTATTATTGCTTCAGGATTGATATTGAAATGGCTAGTAAAAAATAACCACCGTGCTGAGCTCGGGATTCATTTCGCAGGTGCAGGCTTGAGCATTGTGATTACCTCGTTATTGTTTGAGGCAATGCAATCAATATCAGCAGATTGGCAACAGCAGTGGTTGGCACTCTCTGTGTTGGCGATTGTCTTTGCTGTGCCTGCATGGTTGTGGATGCCACACCCTTCCACCGATAGTAAAAATCAAGAAGTGATTGAGGACAATCCACCAAGCAAGACATTCAAATCATTAATGATGCTGGCCTATTTTTGTGCAGGTTATGGTTATGCAGTCAGCTCTACCTTTATCGTTGATATTGTAGAGAGTACAAAAGGCTTACAAGGACAAGGAGGTTTTGTCTTTCTATTGATTGGCTTGGCCGCTACCCCAGCTGTACTTGTATGGGATCGTATTGCTCGGAGGTTCGGTTACCTTAGGACACTAATCGCCGCTTATCTTTTACAAATTATCGGCATCATACTACCTGCCTTCAATGACAGCTTACCTACGGTCATAATCAGTGCAGTGTTATTTGGCGGTACTTTCATCGCTTGTGTGAGTTTGGTATTGACGATGGCCGGTAAATTCTTCCCAAGTGATCCTGCTAAATTCATGGGAACAATGACGTTATCGTATGGTGCAGCTCAAATCATTGCACCCATCTGTACAGGTTATATTGTTAAAATTTATGGAAGTTATGACCCTGGCCTGTATCTATCAGCCGCAGTCGTGACGATGGGCACACTACTCTTGTATGGTTTATTGAATTTAAAGCATCCTCAACCAAAACCTATCACTCACAAACTATCAAAAAATGAGATTTAGACTTAAATCTGCATACTAAAACAAGCACCAAAACTATTACCAAAATAGCTAAAAGCAGCCACTCGATGGCTGCTTTTTTTATTGATATAAAAATAACGGCTTTATTGTTGGACTATATATTCAATAAAACGCATAAAAGATTTTGATAGGCTTGTTAACCTCGAAATTTATTGTTATATTCATATATGTGAATTTACGAATATAATACATATCACTGAGGAAGCAGAAAAATGGATACAATAAAAGTTGATTTTATAGATATAGATAAAGAATGGGATAAGCAAATATCAGACTATCATTTTGACGTATACCATTTATCTGGCTGGATTGCGGCATCAGCCGTCGTCGATAAAGGCATGCCTCAAGGTATAGTCGCTCACTACAAAGATAAAAAAGTGTTTTTACCTATTATCATACGAGAGATAGAATCAGAGCATTGGGATGCCACCTCTACATATGGCTACGGCGGTCCTGTGATGGACAAGACGCTAACCGATGCCCAGCTCGATCTCGTACTAGAAGGCATAAGAGCTTTTCTCTTTGAAAAGGGTTGTGTGTCATTATTTATGCGACTGCATCCAATCATCAATAAAGAATGGCTGCCTACCGTTGGAAAAGCGCTTACTCACGGCCTGACATTAATGTCTGACTTAACAAAATCAGAAGAAGAACACTGGAGCGAGACTCAAAACCGTCATCGTCGAGGCATCAAAAAAGCCATGAAAATGGAGGTTGTCACAAAAATTGAGTCCCTAACCAAAGAAAGCGCCATGGTGTTTTCGAACATTTATAAAGAAACGATGGAACATGTTAATGCTAGCCAGTATTACTTTTTTGATGACAACTATTTTTTCAATTTATTTGAAAACCTTCAAGACAGAATACTACTAATAACGGCTTATCAAGACGGCAAAGCCATTGGTTCATCGATATACACAATCTGTAGAGAATCAGGCATTATGCAGTTCCATCTCGGTGGTACACTCAACGCCTATACACATCTACAGCCGTCTAAACTTATTACTCATGTTGCTCGTAATTGGGGTAGAGAAAATAATTATAACTTACTCCATCTTGGTGGCGGCCTAGGCTCCAACCTAGATTCGTTATATGAATATAAAAAAGGATTTAGCTCACAAGAGCTGTTGTTTAAAACCTATAGACTCGTTGTCAATTCATCCAAATATGCCGCGTTGATTGCGAATAATTGGTTTACTGAAAACGATTTAAGCTCAGATTTTTTCCCTTTGTATAGAAAAGAGCCAACCAAAGAAATGGTATTGGAAGCTGAAGGAACTGAATCTCTAGTTAGTGTTTGATAAGCAGACTTACCTACTCTCAGCAAATATCAGCAAACAAAAAAGCAGCCACGATGATGGCTGCTTTTTTTCGACTCAAGGTTAGCTATTTTATTTCATTGTAACGATATGCCACACACCTAACTTATTATCGCCATCTTTATCACCCACCTTAGTATCATTGGCATAAAAATACAAAGGCTTGCCATTCATGGCCCATTGATACTTACCGTCTTCGCGTTGGAACGCAGCAAACTGACCTGAGGCTTTTGCATTGTCAGGTGCTAAAAATGCTGGCCATACTAATGAACACGCAGCGCCACATTCTGATTTACCCATAGCATCTTTATCAAAAGTATATAAGGTCATGTGATTGTTCGCATCAACCAACATACCGTTTTTGCTCGTAATGGGTGCCGTATTATTATTAGTCGCCTGCACTTCATGCATGCCAGAACCATCCTTCCCCATTACATTGTTTAAAGTTGAACAACCAGTGAGCGTCAAAACACCTGTCAACGCCGATAATATGAGCATACGTTTCATGATAACGTCCTTGTTATTGTCATGGTTAATTTTATTTAGAGTTTGCTTACGATCATACGACTTGAGTACATATTATTTGAGTATATGTGCTTTGATTACATGTGATTTGAGTAAAAGCAAAAATGACCCAATCCTGACTTCAGGCTATTTAATATAGCATGGGCATATAGACAGTTGTTTTTATACAGAGTGGTCTTTACAAAACTGCTTATATCCTACGGAACAAGCCAACAAATCCATCGCACTGGACAGACAGTCCTACCTACTCGTTGACAAAACTCATGTATTCACTTACTTATTTGCCGTCATGTTAGTTGTAGTTTTTCGTAAAATAACGCTATAGAGTTTAAGAGTTACTAAACAATAGAAAATATTACCATTGCGGCCCAATATACATATTGAAGTTGGCAACTTTGCACGCATATCAACAGTTATAAGTTATTTAGACACAAGATATTTAATGAATACATCGAGCACTATTTGCTGTGAATGCTATTAAGGATATAACAACGACAATGACTCAATCTGTTATCAAAAATCAAACGCATCCTACTAAACGCGTCGGTATTCTAGGTGGTGGTACGGCTGGAGCAACTATTGCTATTCGCCTTGCAGCGTTAGGGCTTGAGACGTATTTATTTGAAAAAAACAAATCGCTGATTGATGGCCCACCGATGTGTCATCTACATGCAGGGGGCAATCTATATCGCGAGATACCTGACGAGGACTGTGTTGCCCTACTGAAACAATGCATCGATATTTTACGTCTTTATCCTTATACCATCGATGTACGTCCAACCGTATTTGCGGTGCCGACACGAGATGGCGGTCTACCCGAAGACTTGCTTCCACGTCTCGATATATTGACCGATGCTTATCGTGAACTTATCGCTCAAGATAGCAGTAATAAAGTACTGGGTGAGCCGGAAGACTACTATCAACTGTATAGCCATGAGCAGCTGATTGAGCTGTCTGAGCGTGAGCAAGTCACTGTACCGACGACTGTTGATGAGTGGATGATACCCGTTGCTAAGTATCTGGATCTGAACAAAGTTAAGTTTCCATTGATTGTTGTACAGGAGTATGGCTGGAATATCTTCCGCCTAGCGGCTTCTGCACAATTGGCACTAGCAGATTATGACCATGCTCATGTCTTTACCGATACTCAAGTACAGCAAGTCATGCCTGTCGACTGTGAGAACTGCTCAAACGCGGATCACCATGTCACCAAATGGCGTATCGACTACCAACAAGCTGCTGGTTACGAATCAAATCTCGAATCAACCCTTGAATCAAAGCCTCAGACTGAGTCTATCGAAGTAGATTACTTGATCAATGCCTGTGGCTTTCGTACTGGTGTAATCGACGATATGGTCGGTGTCAAAGTGAGTCGTATGGTTGAGTTTAAGTCCTCTTATATTACGCATTGGGACAATGCTGGCGGGCAGATACCAGAGATTATTGTTTATGGCAATCGAGGTACACCAGAAGGCATGGCGCAGCTAACCCCTTATCCAGGTGGCTACTTTCAAATACATGGCATGAGTAAATTCATCACTTTATTTGATGATGGTCTGGTCGCTTCTAGCAAAGAAAGTGCACAGCCGAAATTGCCACCGCAATATGTTCATTATATCGAAGATGGTTGGGACAAAGCCCCGTTACAAGCTCGCAGCCAACAATCGATTGATTATGTGGCTGAGTTTGTACCGACTTTCCATAGCGCGCGTACGGTCGGTAATGCGTTATATGGTGGGCAGCAAATACCTGGGCAAGATGACACTTTGCGGGTTGCCGATGTGAGCTTATATTCCAATATACGTTATGCGCGTGCTGAAAATGTCAAAGCATCCTCGACTCTGATCGCTGCCGATCAAATCGTTGACGAATTGACTAAACTTGGCTTGGTTGATTCCGATACGCCTGCGAATCGCAATCGCGATGCTCATGAATGGTCTTATCTGATGCATAACGATAGTATGACTATTGATAGAGTCGCTCGTGGTTTGGCTGAAGAACGTGGTTTCCCTCTAGCAATGGCGGGCGTGAATCACAGTATTCCTAAGAAGACCCTAGACGCTATATAGTTCATTTCATATAAATCAGACATGGTTTCAGGCTTGTCTTAAGCCTCATTATTAGCTACTTTAAAAACTGCACGAAAAAAGGAGAGAGTGGCTTGTAATTAGCCACCCTCTCTTTTTTTATGTAGATCTACACTCGATTGCCTTGTACTACTTTTAACTTGAATCAATTATAAGCCAAATACTGCTTAAAACCAGCCTTAGTTACCAGCCATTTTTTCTGTATCGACAGCACTATCGATGGTTACTACGGTTTTTAATAGGTCAATGGCTTCATCAATCGTATTGCACACCACCAAACGCTCAAGATCTTCTTGCTTCATAAACCCTTGGTCAGCAGTATATTTTAAATGCTCAACCATACGATCATAAAAACCATTGATATTGAGGATAATCATCGGCTTTTCATGCTGATATAACTGACGCCAAGTAGCAATCTCCATGATTTCTTCTAATGTACCAAGACCACCAGGCAATGTAATGAAGGCATCAGCATACTCTGCCATCACTGTCTTTCGGGTGTGCATGGTATCGGTTAGGTGCAAACGAGTTAGCTGCTCATGAGCAATCTCATGTTTGAGCATAAAGGTTGGGATCACGCCAACTGCTTGCGCACCACCATTAATGACCTCATCTGCGACCGCACCCATCAGCCCAATACTAGCACCACCGTAGACCAGACCCATACCATTATCGGCTAACGCACGACCTAACTCACGTGCTGCTTGCTCGTAGACTTCTTTATTACCGAGACGTGATCCGCAATACACTGCCACTAATGGCATCGTCAATTCAGACTTATCAACTGCTTGTTCAATATTAGTGATGTCTTGGCTAGTGATAACTTCATACGTATCGTTGTTAATCTTCATTTGCATATAGCTTCCTTAATGTTACATCGATTGTTTTTATTGAATGTCTATTGATTAAAAGTTTAGTTATTAAAAAGTGTATGTATATTAATTATTCAAATAATAGATTTTTATGAAAACCTTGATAGATAATAGCATTTAAAATAAAAAAAATAGAACTTGGAAGTCATCTTCGAGTGCCTTCCTTACCAGGATTTATTCTAACATAAGCAATCCTATCAGATGTCAGCAACGATTTATCACTACGCAATAACTACATGCCCGAGACGATTAGCGATTCTTTACTCATCAAACGCACTCACAAAAATGATAAAACACACTAAGGTCAAACCATGGACAATAGCACTCTCAATAATAAAATGGATACTGACTCGCAAACAGAGATTTACTCTCTAAGCATCATGACAGACCGTAATAAGGTATTGGCAGCGACTGTCTATCGCCCTACAGAAACAATAAAAACAGCGATTATGATAGCACCAGCCACTGGTATCAAACGCCAGTTTTACCATAGCTTTGCGACCTACTTAGCAGAACACGGCTTTGGGGTGCTGACTTTTGATAACGAAGGTATCGGCGAGTCGCTTTCTTCTGACTTATCTAAATGTGATGCATCTTTGATTAGTTGGGGTCGCCATGACATGCCAGCCGTCCTTGATGCCCTACAAGATGAGTTCTCTGATGCGACTTATCATTTAATTGGTCATAGTGCAGGCGGTCAGCTCATTGGTTTGATGCCCAATTATAAGACTATCAATTCTGTATTCAACGTTGCCTGCTCATCAGGGCGTATCAAAAACATGGACATGCCGTATAAACTCAAGGCAATAGGCTTTATGGATGCATTCATTCCACTCGCTAACTTGACGCTAGGCTACACACCATCGGATAAAATTGGCATGGGTGAGCCATTACCGCGCGGTGTGGCTCGACAGTGGCGTGATTGGTGCAATGGCGCAGGCTATATCAAGACCGCTTTTGGCAAGAGCATACACACGCATTTCTATGATGAACTGAGCATGCCAGCGCTTTGGTTGGGATTTAGCGATGACGAGATTGCCAATAGCAAAAACATGGATGATATGATTCGCGTATTTACGAAAATGCCAGTAGAAAAGCGCTTTTTAGAACCCAAAGATTTCGGGCTAAACCATATCGGCCACATGCGTTATTTTAGTAGTAAAACCAATGCCAAAGCGCCACAACTATGGCAGAGGGCAGTAGATTGGCTGAATAAGCAGTAGCATTTTTTACTAACCCATTTAAACTCAATCAGCTCTATTTACTTTTCCGCATTTTCGTTCTCTTCTGCTTTGATACGCTTGGTCAACGCAGAATACAGCGACGGCTGCATGTTATGAATATTGCCTATCATCCATTTAACATAGTTGATCGGTACTTCTTTAATTGGCTTGCCCTTATGCTTGCCAAACGGCATTTTACTCACAGGGGTCGCTTTATTAGAGATAGCATGCGCCGCCGAAAAATCCGTCGGAGCAATCTCTAGACGTTCGCAGCAAGCCTGATACAGCAAATAACACATGCGCGCATCGCCTAATGCATCATGAGCGGCAACTGTCATTACACTTGCCTCAGACTTTCCTAATAGCTGCTCGATACACTTGGACTGACCATAAGCACTCCATTCTGGAAAGGCTGCCCGCGCTAGCCGCACAGTACATATGAGTTTGGCAGAAGGACTACCAATCACTCGCCAATCAAAACGTACGTTGTGACCAATCAAATACTCAGGCAATTCAAATTGATCTAATTCAAAACGTTCAAGACCAGCCACATCCTCATCAGTAATACCATGTACCTTGATAACAACGGGTGATATAGATCGGCCACTATTAAAGTATTTCATCCATTCAAATCCTGTCGCCACATTAATAGTCGCAACTTGAATAGGTCGTGGATCACGGCCTTGATCTGTTTCGGTGTCGATAATCAGAGCAGTGTCAAAATCAATCATAAAATATGGTCATCAATAGTAGCTGAAATGGCCTGATAGAAACGTCATAATGAATAGCAATACGCTTGTCACATTTATGATTATTGGGATAAAAGCCAAATATAACAAGGTCATACAGAAAATGAAGGATAGAACTTCTACAATATAGTATTCCATAATATAAAAAAACCAAGAGAGCCCTATGCTACCTGTCAATGAACATCAGCGAGCCAAGCCCACACTCCTACGCCGTGTACTAAGCGTACTCATTAGAGCTGCTGTGTTGGTGATGCTATTGTTTATATTAGACAAACTACTGCCAAGTATCAGTCAACAAACACAGTCGTTTGTTGTGTCAAAATGGCAGCAGTTGAGTCTATTGCAGCAAGCACTGCCCACAGAAGACAGTCTACCCTCGCCGTTACCAGAGCAGCATCTAACGGATACTTGGGGCGCTGCGCGTAGCCAAGGCCGCTCGCATGAAGGTATTGATATTTTTGCCGCACGAGGCACACCGATACAATCGACAACGCAAGGTATCGTCCGAAAAGTGGGGGAAAACAATTTGGGTGGTCGCGTGGTGGTCATCGTTGGACCTGGAGGCGCAGGACACTACTATGCACATTTAGAGGACTATGCCGATATTGCTCCCAACGACTGGGTAAATGCTGGCGATATCATTGGCTATGTTGGTGATAGTGGCAATGCAAAAGGCACACCGCCCCATGTCCATTATGGAATATACATAAATGGTAGTGCTGTGAATCCGTATCCATTTTTGCAAAAGAACTAGGGCATATTATCCGTCTATAAGTCAGTAATATTTCTGGTCTTAACTCGTCGGAGCAGATCGAACGTAAGCTGTTGGAAATACCATGCTAAATGTGGAGCCAACCCCTTCTACCGAATCAATTTGCAAGTTGGCCTCATGTTGATACAAGACATGTTTTACAATCGCTAAGCCCAAACCCGTACCACCTGTGGCACGACTACGGCCTTTGTCAATGCGATAAAAACGCTCCGTCAAACGTGCGATATGCTGCGGTGCAATGCCAATACCATTGTCCTCAACAGCAAACTTGCAGCCTTCTGACGTCTTGGTCCAGCTGATAGATATGTTGCCACCTTTTGGGGTATATTTAATGGCATTGATCACCAAGTTGGACAACGCGCTATTTAGGTACATCTCTGAGCCTTGCAGCCCGTCATAAGTATCTATCTGCAAATGAATGGTATGACCATACGATTGGTTATATGCTTGCGCATCATCATAGACATGAGTCAGCAGCTTGGTCATATCAATATATGTCAGCTCATGAGCTTCTTCGATTTCAATACGAGATAACAGGAGCAAGTCATTCACAATTCTATTCATGCGAGCCGTCTGCTGAGTCATTAACTCAAAACCACGACGCCAATGCGGCGGCATATCTGGCTGATGTGAGAAGTTTTCTAAATACCCCATCATGACGGTCAGTGGCGTACGCAATTCATGCGAGACATTCCCGACAAAATCACGGCGCATCTCTTCCAAGTTATGCAATCGTGTCACGTCGTAAATAATGAGCAGCTTTTCATCACCGAAAGGTGTAATTTCACACTTTAGATAGCGCTTAGCATCTCGCCATGATTCTATATGAACACCATCATTAGGTGTCGTGATCGACTGATAATATTGACGGAATTCGGGGGCGCTGATGAAGTCAAAAATGCTTTGGCCTTTATCCATTACTTGCAATAATAGCAAATCCTCTGCCGCTTGATTCCACCACTCTAAACCATCATCGTCATTGAGTAAAATCACCGCATCTCGTAGCGCTTGTACGGCGCTGCTGATTTTTTTAAGTTGACCCGTTGCATTTTGCTCAGAGGTTGGCTCTAATGTGCCCTGTTGATTATTTTCTATTGGCATAGTATTGCTCATCTATTGTCCTTACCACTATTCGCTATATTGAGTCACGATTGCCAAGGCACTTTTATTATCAATTAATTGGGTTCAATAAAGCTAGAAAACCGATAGCCTGTACCACGAACTGTCTGTATCAACTTATCACAGTCATGTGGGCGTAGTAAGGTGCGCAAACGCTTGATATGTACATCAATGGTTCTATCCTCAATATAGACGTTGCCACCCCATACCTGATCTAGCAGTTGTGTCCGCGTATAGGCACGCTCTGGGTGACTCATAAAGAACGCTAATAATCGATACTCAGTGGGGCCAACCTCGATGACTTTGCCTGTGGCTGTCACACGCTGACTCTTTGTATCTAGGCTCAGACTGCCTATTTCGATAGGCTTATCACTACTGAGTGCACTACTACGGCGTAACACTGCTTTGATTCTTGATATCAATTCGCGTGTCGAAAAAGGCTTGGTCATATAGTCATCAGCACCCGCATCAAGGCCGTGAACTTTGCTATCTTCTTCCCCTTTGGCCGTCAGCATAATGACTGGTATCTCAGAGAGCATCTCATCGTTTTTGAGCATTCGGCAAAAATCCACGCCGCTTTTATCTCCGGGCAGCATCCAATCTAACAAAATAAGCGCTGGCCTATGATCGACGACTTGCTGATGCGCCTCTGATACATCAGCTGCCTGCAAGCTATCAAACCCAGCCATTTCTAGTGTCATTACGATCATCTCACGAATCGCAGGTTCATCTTCAACAATCAAAATTTGCTCACTATACATACGGTATTCTCAGCGTTAGATGACGAAACTCAACTTATAAACAAGGCGATAGGCGCTCGCTATATTTTATCTATTAAACGGATTAATTATGACAGCTTAATGACATTTGTTTGAAATGCCTTATCTCTAATATTGAATCCGATTGTTTACTTTACCTCTAATAAAAAATTCAGCGGCCCGTCATTGATGCTCGATACCTGCATATCAGCGCCAAACTGTCCAGTGGCCACATTCATATGTTGAGTTTTGGCATAATCAACCAATTGTGCGAACAACGCCTGTGCCATATCGGGTGCCATTGCACCACCAAAGTCAGGGCGACGACCTTTATCAGTTTTTGCCATCAAAGTGAACTGTGATACTAATAGCAATCCACCGGCTACTTGCTGGACGTTTTTATCTAATTTACCATATTTGGCAGGGTCATCATCATTTTCAAAGATGCGATAAGTCAGAATTTTATCGACCATTCTCTGCGCGCTGTGTAGCGTATCATCATGACCTAAGCCAATATATGCCAACACACCTTGCTCGATGGTACCGACACAATGTTCATCGATGGTAACACTCGCACCCTTCACTCGTTGTATAAGTGCTTTCATTTACTGACTCCTTACAGATTATGCTCATACAATAACATGCTGTCCATGATAAAATGCTGCCACTAACTTGCCCATTAATTATTACATCAAACTCTATTTTGGTAACCTCATTATGAATTTATTCACCACCTTGCAACAGCTTGTCCCGCAGCAGCAGCTAAGTAAAGTTGCAGGCCGTCTAGCCGCAAGTCGCCACCCTTACGTCAAACGTACTTTTATCCGTAGTTTTGCTAAGGCTTACAATGTTAGCTTGGACGAATATGAGCGCCAAAGTCTCAATGCTTATGAAAGCTTCAATGATTTTTTCACTCGTGAACTAAAAGACGATGCTCGCCCTATCGATACCACTGCTGACGGCATCGTCAGCCCTGCGGATGGTATTATCTCTCAACTCGGTCAGATTGACGACCACAAATTACTCCAAGCTAAAGGCCGCTACTACGATGTCGGGCAGCTACTTGCTAATAGCGAAGATGGCCATTATTTTGCTGATGGTAGCTTTGCGACGGTTTATCTAGCACCAAGTAACTATCATCGTGTCCATATGCCATTCGCGGGAACTTTGACTAAGACCCGTTACATACCTGGCACGCTGTTTTCAGTCAACACGACCACTGCAGCTAACATACCTGATTTGTTTGCACGCAATGAGCGTTTGGTTTGTATGTTTGATACTAAGTATGGCAAAGCAGCCGTGGTGATGGTCGGAGCGATGATTGTCGCTGGTATCGAGACGGTAGCGACAGGTAAGATTTCGCGTACTGATGATATCCAAGGAGCCAACCATGACATGAGCTTTGAGAAAGGCGATGAGCTGGGCCGTTTTTACTTAGGCTCAACCGCCATTGTCGTACTACCAAAAGCCGCAAAAGCTGCTTGGCAAGACAGTATGAAGGCCAATAGTGTTGTACAAATGGGACAATTATTGGGCAGTGCCGACACCAAATAAATGTAATACTGACTCACAAAACAAGAGCCGCGAAAAATAAAAGCCCCGTTAAGCGTTATGATTTACGCTTAACGGGGCTTTTTATTGATTACTTTTTACTAATTATTAAAAGTAACGACTCATAACTAAGGCGCTTCAGTATTAAAATATATTCAAAGCACTTTAATATCGAAAATGCTTATGAATAGGATAAGCAAATAGGATATTTTCCTCTTGCGTACCACTACCGATATTATGAATAATCATCGGTGTGCCATCATCAGCTACCTTGTCCGAGACAATGCCTATGTGCGGCAAATTATCTTTTGGCAAACGCCATGACACGATGTCTCCGGCTTGAAAGCTGTCCTTGTCCGTAATCGACAATGTCTGCCCATGACGCTCAAAAAACACTTCGAGATTGGGCACACGGCGGTGATCGATGTTTTTATCTGTCGATTTCAGTCCCCAATTCTTTGGATAGCTTGACCAGTTAGACTTCATGTCATGATTGACCAATTGCTGTAGATCAATGTTTTGCAGACGATACGCTCTGATGATGACATCAGTGCAGACACCACTTTCTATCGGCACATCACCACGCGGAAACTCTAATTTACGATAAGCGGGATCATAACTGGTGGTAACCCCAATTTGCTTTTTGGCATCGTGCGCCAACTTACTACCACTACTGATGGAGGTTGCGGCTTGAGCCATTTGTGCCAAGCCTAATATACTGACCAAGACCAGCGATGTACATAATGTTCTATAAGTTATAGATAATCTCATTTAACAATCTCTTTTTGGTTGAACCAATCACCAGTACTGTAGCACGTGCAAATGATAGCTAAGTTGCAAAATGTTTAAACAATCATCCTGTCCCTTTACAAATCAATCAACCACCCTTGCTGAGTCGCGTATTTGATATTTTCTGATAACCAGTCATGAATGCTAGGAAAGCTGTCTTTGATAAATGCATGCGCACCGCTCACTTGCGAGCGAGTGATACCCAGCTCAATCCATGTTTTTCCTTCGGTATTTAGATTGAGTAAAAAAGGCAATAAACGATCAATCACTTTTAGCAGTTGAGTTTCTTTGCTATCGCCTGTCTCTTGCTCTTCCCAAACTTCACTTAAATTCGCAATACCATTACCACGTTCAGCTTGTAACCGAACAATACCTTCACGCTCTTCTACGTGTGCAGTGCTACGAGTACTGGCATACAAAAACGTATCGCCCGCATCAATCTCACCCAAATCATGTACCAGCGCTAACTTCAATAACTTTTCATGATTGACATCTAACTCAAACTTCTCAGCGATGGACCAACATGCCATGGCCAAATGCCAAGAGTGCTCAGCAGAGTTTTCTAAGCGCGTGGTACCCGTCACATAGCTGCGACGATTGACACGTTTGAGCGCATCCAACTCTAATAAAAAATGGGTAACGTCATTTATATCGATATCTACAGCGCGCGTTGAATCGGCTGATAAAATAGGCTTGGTTGATGACATAGTTATCTCTATAATTTTTTAAGCAAGTTTAGAACTTTTTTCTTATTTTTCCTAATATATATCATACATTCTACTAGAGCTAAGACTGATTACAGCGGAAGTTTGCCTTTCGTTATCAATACTCATAAAAAAATAGCGCTTTATATCATAAGCGCTATTTTTTGAGACAGTCTAAAGAGAATTAAATATTTGAAACCATCATTAGCCCATTATAGTCAATCAATTCTATGACATTGGTTATTTGATCAAATTGCTAATGGTTTTGAACGCAGGGTCTTCACTGCTACGGCATAGTTCAAACAGAATGGTTTCGACCGTGGTAATCACTCCACCTGCCCGGCGAATACGGCGAATGGCTTGCTTTTTATCGTAAGGAAAGCGTGAGCCAACCGCATCTCCAATGATGACCGGTTGCATACCGTTATCGAGTAAATCGAGTGCGGTTTGCAGCACACAGACATGCGCCTCTACCCCAAACAATAAAACAATGCTGCGATTCTGCTGTGCTAGATAGTGCCATGAGTCATTGTTGTCGCAAGCGCTAAACGTGACTTTCTCAAAGCTTTTGGCATTAGTGCCTTCTAATATTTCACGTATCTCCGGCAATGTATCGCCTAGACCTTTTTTATACTGCTCATTGAGCATGATAGGAACATTCAGCGCTTGCAGACCTTTGATAAGCGTCACTGTTTTTTTGACGATATTCTCATGATCATAAATATGCGGGGTAAGACGCTCTTGCACATCAATAATCATGGCTTGCGTATTTTCGCGAGCGATTCGATAAGTACGATCGGTAATCATAGTAGACATAGCACACTCCTTGTACAACTGACGTTTATAATTCAAATCCGTTTTAGTTTTATCATTGTTGAACCAACTCTTATTTAGTCACAGTTTTATGAATGCGTCAATGGAGATAAACTTAAATAATCGCTATTTTGCTTTTGTGTGTCTAATTTGGTGCAGTTGGCATCAAGTAGAACTTACTCTTTTGGTGTGTTTCCAGAGTCTTTGCTACCTTCAGCCCATTTCCCTAAGTTATGTGCTTGGCAGCTGTATTTCGCCATTCGCGATGCAGTACTTTCACTATTACCATTATCCAATGCTTGCTGATAATTTTTCATATAAATACTGTCCGTTGGCTGACAGTTACTGCTTGTGGTAGCACATCCAGCTACTACAAGTATACCCAAAGATAATAACCCCATTCCCAATAAATTTTTCATATTCACTCTAAAAAGTTATAATAATATGATTAAAAACTAATTAATCGATTTTGATCTCAATAAAAAAAACTCTGCACGAGTGCAGAGCTTTTATTAGAATCAATTCAATAAATCAACAATTACACACGCTCAATGATAGTAGCAATACCTTGGCCAAGACCGATACACATCGTCGCTAGACCGATTTCAGTATCTGACTGCTCCATTGCGTTTAGCAAGGTAACCGTGATGCGAGCACCTGAACATCCTAGTGGATGACCTAATGCAATCGCGCCACCATTGATGTTGACGATGTCTTGCTTGTCCGTCAAGTTCAATGCTTTAAGTACTGATAATCCTTGAGCAGCAAATGCTTCGTTTAGCTCGATGGTTTGCATATCATCGATGCTCATGCCAGCACGCTTAAGTGCTTTTTGAGTCGCAGGTACAGGACCATAACCCATAATAGCAGCATCACAACCAGCCACTGCCATACTACGGATACGAGCACGAGGTTTTAGACCTAGCTCTTTGGCTTTTTGTGCGCTCATGACTAGCATCGCAGATGCACCGTCAGACAATGCAGATGAGGTTGCAGCAGTAACCGTACCACCTTTTGGATCAAACGCTGGACGTAGCTTTTGCATTTGTTCCATCGTCGCATCTGGACGAATCACTTCATCGACCGTGCATAGTTGCAGACGACCCGCAGCATCATGACCTTCGATGCCGATGATTTCATTGTCAAAACGACCTTCGGTAGTCGCAGCCCATGCACGGCGATGTGACTCAAGACCAAATGCGTCTTGCTCTTCACGAGTAATGTTATTCATACGGCCTAGCATTTCAGCAGTCAAGCCCATCATGTTTGAGGCTTTTGCGTAGTGCTTTGACGCTTCAGGGTTTAGATCAACACCATGCATCATGCCGACGTGACCCATATGCTCAACACCACCGATGATGAAAACATCACCTTGGTTGGTCATGATTTGCGCAGCAGCAGTGTGAAGCGCCTGCATAGAAGAACCACACAGACGGTTAACCGTTTGGCCACCCGCTGTCTTTGGAATACCAGCTAGCAGGCCGATGTTACGACCGATGTTTAGGCCTTGTTCTAGTGTCTGGTTGACACAACCCCAGATAATGTCTTCAACGTCGCGTGGGTCAAAGTCATTACGCTCGACCAATGCACGTACCAATTCAGCAGACATGCTATCAGCGCGAACATGGCGGAACATACCGTTTTTCGTTTTACCCATCGCTGAGCGTACGCCATCTACGATGACCACGTCTTTTGGACTTAAAATTGTCATACTATCTTCCTTTTCAATTTTTATTGTCAGTGTAGTCAGCTCAATTTACTACTATAAACTCGTCAATCTCGCTTAAAGTACAATAGGTACATTTGCGCTCGATTTCATTGTACTAGTATTAAATTGCACCAACTATAATCGTACGTTCACGAGACGATTCATGTCTCAATTGCTTTCATGCAAAAATAGCAAACGTACGGCACTTCATCCTAGTAGTGACTGCCTATTACGCTGTTGCGTAAAAGGTCTCGCCCGCTGCTGCCATGTCGCGAATCTTTTGCGGGGCTTCATAAGCTTTGCCAAGATATGCATATTTTTCACACAGTGCCAAATAATTCTCTAGACCCATTTGGTCGACATAACGGCAAGGGCCACCGCGGAATGGCGGGAAACCTACGCCCATAATCATCGCCATGTCAGCTTCAGCAGGCGTGCTCACGATGTTGTCTTCTAAGCAACGTACTGTTTCATTACAGAATGCAATCATGGTGCGATCAATGATGGCTTGATCGTCAAATTCTTGCTTTTCGCTATCTGTGGTGGTTTTTAGCAGCTCATAAGTGGCTTCGTCAGCAACTTTCTTTGGCTTGCCGCGTTTGTCCATTTCATACTTATAGAAACCAACACCATTTTTCTGACCTAGGCGTTTGTTTTCATATAAAAGCTCAATAGCACCTTTATAATCAGGCTTCATGCGATCAGGGAAACCTTCTGCCATGACTTCTGCGCCATGAACACCAGTATCTAGACCGACGACGTCGATTAGATAAGCAGGACCCATTGGCCAGCCGAATTTTTCCATGACTTTATCGACATGAGCAAAGTCAGCACCTTGCTTAAGTAGCAAGTCAAATGCGCCAAAGTATGGGAACAGAACACGGTTAACTAAGAAACCTGGACAGTCATTCACAACTACTGGCACTTTACCCATTTTAGACGCTAGTGCAACGGTGGTCGCAACCGCTTCTTCAGATGATTTCTCACCGCGGATAACTTCAACCAATGGCATACGATGTACTGGGTTGAAGAAATGCATACCAACGAAGTTTTCTGGACGCTCAAGCGCTTCTGCTAGGAACGTAATAGAGATGGTTGAGGTATTTGACGCTAGGATACAATCGTCTTTTACCAAGCCTTCGACTTCTTTTAGTACCGCACGCTTCACGTTTGGATTTTCGACTACCGCTTCGATAACAATGTCAGTTTCAGCAAAATCGCCGTAGTTAAGCGTTGGACGGATACGGCTTAACGTTTCACCCATTTTTGCTGGGGTCATTTTGCCGCGATCGACCATTTTACCAAGTAACTTGCTGGCTTCGCCCATACCAAGATCTAATTGCTCAGACTTGATATCTTTCATGATGATTGGCAAGCCTTTGCTGGCTGCTTGATAGGCAATACCGCCACCCATGATACCAGCGCCTAGTACGGCTGCTTCATTGATTTCATGTGCTTTTTTGCTGTGCTGTTTTGCCAGTTTTTTGACTAGCTGATCGTTTAAGAACAGACCTACCAAGCTTTCTGCTTGTGGGGTTTTAGCCGCTTTTGCAAAACCAGCTGCTTCTACTTCGATTGCTTTGTCACGTGGTAAATTCACGTGCTTCTCAATCGCTGCGATCGCTAGCGCTGGTGCTGGGTACTGCTTAGGATTTGCTTTAGCAAAGATCATACCTTTGGCACTGTTGAATGCCATGGCTTGCTCAAGCTGATTTAGCTTAACAGGAACCAGTTTTTCTTCACGTTTTGCTTTCCAATCAAGCTCACCTGAGATACATTTTTTGACCAAGTCAATCGCTGCATCTTGCAAGTCGTCGGCAGGGACCGTCGCATCAACCAAGCCTAGCTTTAATGCTGCCAATGCTTTTTTAGGAGCGCCAGTCGCGATAAGCTCAAGTGCATTATCGATACCGATAATACGCGTACTACGAACCGTACCACCAAAACCTGGGAAGATACCCAATTGAGTTTCTGGTAGACCGATAATCGCTTTGTCGCTCATGACACGGTATTCACACACCAAGGTCATTTCACAACCACCGCCCATGGCAGCACCATTAATAGCAGCTACTTTTGGAAACGGTAAATCTTCAAAACGATTGAAAGCGTCATTGACATGAACGACCCAGTCTTTGATCTCACTTTCCGACTTCTTAAAAGAACCAACGAATTCTGTGATGTCAGCACCAGCGATAAACACGCCTTTGGCTGAAGTAACGATAAGACCTTTTACGTCGTCCGCTTTTTCTAGCGCGCTAACCGCTTCACCAAACTGCTTATTGGTCTCAGCATCAAATTTGTTCACGCTCTCATTTTCGGCGTTGTACTGCATATTGGCGATGCCATCCTCTAGCATTGTCACCGTGATGCGATTTCCTTGGTATACCATGTGGAACTCCTTTCTATTGTAATAAAAACGATGTAATAAAATTTATGACTTATAAAGTTTATAACTTATAAAGCTACTTTTTAGACTGTAAAAAATAGCCGGTTATTGTTAGTAAAGTAAGTAATAGCACTAATTGACCTGTACTCTCATCATGACAAACAAAAATAACGTCATCATGACAAAAAGCATGGCAGATTAATCAGTGAAGATGTCTTTATTATCTAGCGCTTATCATTATGTATTTATGGCTATGTGCTCATTATTGTTTCTTTAACACAAATAAATACGGCGCTTCATTTATATAATTTCTTTCAAGGTAATGCTGTTGCAAGTGTTGGTGTTATAAATACTGACTGATATTTGGTTTTATATGAGTTATCCACTTAGTTTAGATTCCGGTATAAAACCCATGTTTTCATCATCAGACTATCTCTACGCCAATTAGTGTAGGGGATTATGACCCTCACTGTCACAAGCTAATACCATACTCGCAAGTCACTCTTAAGTCGATAGTAACCCTTTACCTAGTGACAAACGTGCTTTAAGTGAGTAAATGTACACTGAAATTTATACTGTGAGTGAACTTATTGGTACTTGTCGCTCACTCCTGACCATCTTTCACTCTTATAACAACACATTCACCTTTGAAGTTAAATCGCCTATACGTAACGAGGACTTGTTGCATTATTTCCAAACTTTCAATATTAAAACGTAAAAAAATGGGCATTAATCAGACCCACAACATAAGCACTATAATCGTTCATGCTACACTAACGATAATTTTATTACTCTTCTAATAAATGGTTGGATTATGACTGTTTCTTCTACGCCAAGCGTTATGCCTACTAGCTTTAAGTCTTTTAATTTCTCTGATAACAGCACCGATAGCAATGCCGATAACAGCACCCAGCAATTCCATAGTGCTGTGCGTGCCCAATTGGCGCAAGACATCGATGTGCTGTTTGCTTATGCCGATCTACCAAGCCCATTGTTGGATGCCTGCCGTTATGTGATGACTGGCCAAGGTAAATTGGTACGTCCACTGCTGGTCGCCAGTGCTTTCGCCAACGTGAATGATCACAGTGATAAGAATATTGATAATAAGTTTGATAAAGATACTGTAGTCAGCGATGACTTAACATCACTATTAGAAAACGACTCAGATTATGATATGGCGCGCCGTGCAGCGTTGGCAGTAGAGCTACTGCATACCTATTCGTTGGTACATGATGACTTACCGTGTATGGACGATGATGACCTGCGCCGTGGTCAGCCGACGGCTCATATCGTCTTTGATGAAGCGACAGCGCTGCTAGCAGGGGATGTGCTACAAACGCTCGCCTTTGAAGTATTGACCGCAGAGCTGCCTACCTTTACGCCTTATGACTCAAATATTGCAAGCCAACTGCTCGCTATATTTGCGCCACGTGCCAGACGTATGGTCTCCGGTCAAATGCTGGATCTCAATGCAGAAGCCAGTGACAGCATCACACAAAGCGATTTGGAAGCCATTCACCGTGACAAAACGGGTGCATTGATTGAAGCGGCCATGCTCATGGGCGGCATCTGTGCTGGAGCAACCGCTCCGCAGCGCATGGCACTACAAGAATGTGCTCAGCATATTGGTCTAGCCTTTCAAGTTCAGGACGATATTTTAGATGTGACCACCTCTACCGATACTCTTGGCAAGCCTGCCGGCAGCGATGAAAAACTGGATAAATCTACTTACGTAAAATTCATGGGTGTGGATCAGGCGACCGACTATGCACAATCGCTGTTTAATGATGGGCGTGCAGCCATCATTCGCGAAATGAGTAATGGTAATTTGAGCAGTCATGAGCAAACAAGTAGCACCGACAACATTGACACAGAAAATGACGCGCTATTGGCACTGATTGAGTGGCTATGGTCGCGTAAGAAATAGTGTAGCGAACAGCCACTGAGTAAAAACAGATCAGCAAATTTTATTACCCAAACGGCAGTGAGTGGTCAACATGGACAGTAACCCTACCCCGCGTATTTATCTTGGCACTGGTGGCTATAGCGATACCGATTTGCTCGGCACGCTGTATCCTACTGGCACAAAAAAGACAGATTTCTTACGTGAGTATGCCAAGCAATACGGTGCGGTGGAGATTAACAGCAGCTTTTACGCACCCATTGGACAAAAAGCGTTCGCGGGTATGGTCAATAAAGCCTACGTGCAAGCCGACAGTCAGTTGAAGTTTGCCGTCAAACTGCATCAAGACTTTACTCATGCACGCAAAGGCACTGCCGAACACGCACAAGCATTTCTAAACGCCTTATCTCCACTTATCGAAGCAAATGCTCTAGCGCCATTATTACTCCAGTTCCCACACGGCTTTGATCGTACTCGCGAGCATCGTCTCTATCTAGCAGAGCTTGTCAGTTGGTTTCAAGACTACCCACTCACCATTGAGTTTCGTCATAACGCTTGGCACACACCGCAAGTGGTCGATAGCTTTCGGCAGCAAGGTCTCATTTGGTGTAGCGTTGATTACCCAAAGGTGAATGGCCTGCCACCGTCACGATTGATATTTACCGAACGCACTGGCTATCTGCGTATGCATGGTAATAATCTAAATTGGTGGGAAGCGATGAGTGCGGCTGATCGTCATGATTATCACTATAGCGAAGCAGAGATGCAGGACTGGGCGCAAGCGATTGCCAATCAGCGTCAGCATTTCGATACGTTATATATCTTCTTTCAAAACACCACTAAAGCACATGCCTATTATAATATTGCGATGTTACGTGAGGCATTATCCGCTCACCATTTTGAGATTTTTTAAACCAAAAACTGTCTAATTTGATAGTAAGTCATTACTCACACTCAAATAAGAAAGCAAATAAGCAAGCAAATGAAAAACCACACAAGTAGATAACCATGGATTCACTCAGTCAGATTGTTTTAGGCGCTAGTGTACAAGGTGCGGTACTGGGTAAATACCAAGGACGCAAAGCCTATCTATACGGGGCCATGCTGGGAACCTTGCCCGATTTGGATGTCTTAATACATTATCCTGATCCCATCAGCAATATGACGTATCACCGTGGTTTTAGTCATTCGCTAATTGTCTTGACGGCAGTCGGCATCGTAGGCGCATTGGCAATTAGCCGCTATCATGCATGGCGCAACTTACCACTACCTTACTCCACTGCGCGCTTGGCAACGGCCATGACGCTGGCGCTCACGACCCATCCACTTTTAGACAGCTTTACGGTCTATGGCACGCAATTACTGTGGCCGCTACAAGAGTCTTTATCGCTGACGCCTTTTAGCATTGCCTCGATGTTTATCATCGATCCACTATATACGTTGCCACTGCTCATCGCCATGATTGTAGGGCTGATAAAAGGCAGCAAGCTTGGTATTTTTAAAACTGGTGTATTAGTCCACTGTCAACGGTTTGCCATTTGGATGTTGGTTATCAGTAGTGGTTATTTGATGCTGTCATTAGGGCTAAAATATCACGCGCAAGACAAAGCTGAGCAAACGTTAGCAGCTGCCAAAATAGGCAATATAGCCCGTATTAAAACCATGCCTGTCCTACCTACTATCCTGATGTGGCGTACGGTCGCTGAAGACGATCAAAACAGATTGGTTGAAATACGCGGTAGCGTTTTAGACAGTCGCTTGCCTGAGTATCGCTATCTGACGCAGTATGATAACTCGCAGACACTACGGGCAAACCTACCAAAAGCGAGCCAGCCCTATGCACACAGGCTGGATTGGTTCTCTGGTGATTGGACAGGCTACCGAACTCAAACAATGCTTGATGACGCTGTTGAACCTCACAAACAAGACGTCCAGTTGGTCGTTGATGACCTACGCATGATGGCAGGCGACACGGCATTCTTTAGTTTTGTATTGGCCAATAAAACAGCACAAGGGTCACCATGGCAATCTATTACACCTATAGACGCGCCTATTGTCAAAGTTGACGGCGAACCTGAAGTATCGCGTATTGAATTGGTGAAACAAGGATTTGTGAGAGTGTTTGATGAGTCGGTTGTGGATAAAGATGGTGGCTGGATTTTGGTTGAGCATCATGATTGAGTAAGAATCAAACCTAATTTTTAAATTTAAAAATATAAAACCTTAGCAACTAATTAAGTATAATATGAAAATATCCAAACAAATAACGAGTAAGATCTATGAAATTAGCAGTAATAATAGGTGTAAGTGAATATCAGCACTGTGAATCGTTAGCTGCTTGCAATAATGACATTGAACTAATAAAAAATATTTTTGAAAAACTAGATAAATTTGACGATATTTGTGTGATAGATCAATCCCCAAAAGCATTTGAAGCAAAAGCTAAATTAACAGAATTTATAAACAAGTATAAAAATAATGAAATTGAAGAATTTGTTTTCTACTATACAGGTCATGGGGCTAGATATGACGATGACTTCTTCTATGTTTTTTCTGATTTTAAGGAAAAAAACAAAGAAGCGACAAGTCTAAGAAATACAGAGCTAGACGGTCTCATAAGGAACCTGAATCCTGAGCTCACGGTTAAGATTGTAGATGCCTGTTATTCTGGTTCTACTTATGTGAAGTCTGATTCTGATATAGAACCATTTTTAGAAAAGTCAGCAAAAGACAAAGGGCTAAAAAAATTATACTTCTTTCATTCATCGAACTCTAATGAAACATCGCTTGCTTTGCATTCTTATAGTTGTTTTACATACAGCTTCTGTAAATCGATAACAAAAAGAGAAGGTACAATTAGATATAGCGATATTATGTCCTCCGTTGCTGATGATATGGGTTCAACAGGATATCCAAAGCCAACCTTTATTGTACAAGCTGATTACGTTGAAAATTTTGGTAAAATTGGACTTGAATTAATTTCTTATGTTAAGAAAATGCTAGGAATTTCAGATACATTTGAAAACGATAGCTTTCAACCAGTCAAAAACGATAATGCTGATAATTCTTTGTTATCTTTAATCAATCAAAAAAGCTACGAAGAGTATTGTACCTACGAAGAAGCTTCATCTAATCTCGAAATTATTAGAGATAACCTTAAAAATGAGTTTTGGTCAAAGGATATTAATACATTATTTGAAGTTGAACAGACAGAAATCGAAAACACGCGTGATATACCTAATTCTGTTGAAATAGGTATATGGATTAATAAACAGAATAACAATAGTTTTTTTACTAAACCATTATATGAAACTAGAAAATATTTTAAAGATGAATATGTGGAAAAGCCAAAAAAACCATCTGCAAATAGAGGTGTCTTTGCAACTATTTCACATAACTTATCAGCTTTTGGTTTAGATGATACAGATTACCAACTGGAAAAAGTTGAAAAGAATCAACAAGTAATTAGTGGTTTTAAATATACCGAAGAATCCCCATTTCGGGCTTTGAAACTATTATTCGTACCGAAGAACCTAGCGATAGAAAACTATTGTGTAACTTTAGTTGTGCTGTTTTCTAGAAAATCATTAGCTATATTCAACTCTAAAGAATGCTTACCATACAAAGGCTTTGAAGACATTACTGATCCAGAGTGTAAAAATTGGAAAGTTGAATTACTAATGCTCAAAGATGTAGATTCTATAGTGAAACATGTGGATACTCTAATTTCGAATATGTCGACATATGTCATAGAAGACATCACTAGAAAATTAAATGACTAAACCAAAAAAGGACATCTCACCGTGTCCTTTTCTTATCCAAACCCTCAGCAACTTAAAACTTTTATCTTTCAAACCTGCAGAAACCCAGCTCATACATTTATCTAAAAATAAGCCTACAGAACCGCTCTACTCATTGTCTTTGCACACTGGTAACGTCTATATTGTTAGTAAAAATTATCAGTCAAAGCACCATATAGGTGTGCTGATATTCACCTACAATAATAGAGAGAATAATAATGACAACACTAAAAAATAAAGTAGCGATTGTAACCGGTTCATCAAAAGGAATCGGTGCACAGATAGCCATATTGCTAGCATCAGCAGGGGCCAAAACAATTATTAACTATGCAAACGATGACGCAGCAGCCAGTGATATCGTAAGCCAAATAAAATCGGCAGGTGGTGAAGCTATCGCTGTGCAAGCCGATGTCAGTAATGCCAAGCAAGTCGAAGCGATGTTTGATGCCACCATCGATGCGTTTGGCAAGCCAGATATCTTGGTAAACAGCGCAGGCATAATGATCAATAAACCCATTGCCGATACCACAGACGAAGACTTTGACCGCATATTTGCTATCAATGTAAAAGGCACGTTTAATACATTGCGTGAGGCGGCGACTAAACTTAATGACGGCGGCCGTGTTGTAAACCTCTCAAGTACGACTACTCGTATGCTACTACCTAGTTATGGTACTTATTGCGCGACTAAAGGCGCAGTAGAGCAGCTGACTAGAGTCTTTTCTAAAGAAGTTGGGGCACGCAATATCACCGTCAATGCCGTATCGCCTGGACCAACAGATACCGAATTGTTCAATCAAGGTAAAACAGACGAAGCGGTTGAAAAACTCGCCAGCATGTCAGCTTTTAACCGTATTGGTGAACCAATTGACATCGCCCGTGTCGTATCATTTTTGGTAAGTGAAGAAGCGGCTTGGGTCACTGGACAAAATATCGGTGCAAACGGCGGTGTCGCTTAATAGCGTTATTGTATTGACGGTATGTATATTAATACCTAAAACAAAACGACCAAACAAAAAAAGGACACCTCGCGGTGTCCTTTTTTCAATCAAATACTTAGCTATTGAATATTATTCTTCAACGCCAGCGTCTTGACCTTTATATTTTGCATTTGCGTAGTCCCAGTTCACTAGCTTGTCTAGAAACGTATCTACGTAGTCAGGACGACGGTTACGATAGTCGATATAGTACGCATGTTCCCATACATCACAAGTCAATACAGCGATTTGGTCATGTGCAAGTGGGGTATCAGCGTTAGCAGTTTTAGCGATAGACAGTTTGCCACCGACTTTATCAGCGACTAACCATGCCCAACCTGAACCGAATTGAGTCAATGCTGCGTTTTTGAACTCTTCACGGAACTTGTCATAGCTACCGAAGTCTTCTTCGATTTTAGCTTTTAGATCGCCAGTAGGTTCGCCGCCGCCGTTTGTTGGCGTCATGCAGTTCCAGTAGAACGTGTGGTTCCATACTTGGGCTGCTTGATTGAACATACCTTGTTTGCTGTCATCCTTAGCAGTCGCTAGGATGATTTCTGGCAACGTTTTGTCTTCTAGACCAGAACCTGGTAGCAAATCGTTAAGCTTGGTCACGTATGCATTATGATGCTTGTCGTGATGATACTCTAGCGTCTCGGCACTGATATGTGGCTCTAGTGCGTCTTTTGCATATGGTAGTTCTGGCAATGTAATGTTTGACATAGTTATTTTATCCTTGCTGTTTAGCCGTTAGTTTATAAAACTTACTATAGAAACTGAATCTTACGCTATTTTTACACCGTAAAAAACACTATAAAATAGCGGACTAAATTGGCTGAGTTTATTGTTTGAAATGAATGGTATTGCTTGATACACGGTACTGCTCAATACAATATCACGTATTATTATGAATCCAAAATGAACCTAGCGGTTACTACCTGCTATTATTCTTTGCTTAAAAGCCAAGTGTTTGACTTCATAAGCATTTATTAATTAAATATTCAAAAGTTACAGGATATAACTCGCTGTAGCTTGGTTTGCATTATAGCAACAATGACCAAAAGTATCAGTTACCAAATGTTATAGACCGTACAATCAGTATAGCCATTGGCTATGTATTAGCGGATTGTGCAGCCTATTTCAAAAAGATAAATGACAAGTCAAATATGACTGGTAAATACGTTTATATCAACAGTAAAAGAATGCCAAAAGACAAAAACCAGATTAACCAGACTCTACGTAATCATTTAACGGAAAGACACTATGAGCAACACCAGTACTATCAACACTCCTCTACACGCGACACAATTAGCACCAACTAGCCACTGGGTGCTCGCCAGTAATAATAAAGGCAAGCTGGCTGAGTTTAAACGGTTATTCGCTGAGGCAAATCTGGATGTGACGATCATCCCGCAAGGTCAGCTCGATATCGAAGATGCCATCGAGGATGGTTTAAGCTTTGTAGAAAATGCCATTATCAAAGCGCGTCATGCCAGCCGTATCAGTGGACTGCCTGCTATCGCTGATGACTCAGGACTGTGTGTGCCCGCACTCGGTAACGCACCGGGGATTTACTCTGCTCGCTATGCTGGTGAGCATGGTAACGATAGTAAAAACAATGCAAAGCTCATCGCTGACTTGCAGCCTATTCGTGCTGAGCACGCTAACGAGCCTATTAAAGGGTTATTTGTGTGCGTACTGGCAATGGTGCGTCATGCTGATGACCCGTTACCGATTATCGCTCAAGGATTATGGCATGGCGAGATTTCAGAGACAGCGCATGGTGATGGTGGCTTTGGTTATGATCCGTTATTTTGGCTACCTGACTTGCAAACCAGTGCGGCCAGCTTGAGCGCTGCTGATAAAAACAGTATCAGTCATCGCGGTCAGGCCATTCAACAGCTATTGGCACAACTGCCTTTATAAGTGTTCCTATAAAGGCAAGCAACATAAGGAAACATGACACCAAACAGATAATTTTTACTTTAATAATCAGATAGATTATACTGTTCTACTTTTAAAAATTTTGTCGAAAACCGTTATATGTCTGTATAATTCACCAAAAAGCGTTATTATGCGGTGCATTAACGGTTTATTATTGATATTTGATAGCATTTACAACCTCAGCTGTTTTATATTTTGTGCTGGCAGCGATTGCTACTGATACTGATATGGACGTTGCGGGCTATCATTGTCCCCTATTTATTCCAACGGCAATCCGTTGTACACGCCCGTATTTTGAGGCTCGGTTTGTCTATTACCATTTAATCCTAAGTACTGCTTAATTTTAAGTACTATCTAATCCTAAAGGTGTAATTAACATGGCTACAGATTTACAAGTCACAACCAACAAGCTATCTAACAAAGAAACCCAATTGACAGTTAAAGTACCTGTCGAAAAAATTCAAAACAAAGTCGAAGGCCGTATTCGCCAAGTTGCGAAAACTGCCAAGATTGACGGTTTCCGTAAAGGTAACGTCCCTATGTCACACATCCGCTCTCAGTACGGTGCTGGCATTCAGCAAGAAGTTATCAACGATGTGATCCGTGATACCGTTTTTGAAGCAATCAAATCTGAAGACATCCGCGCTGTTGGCATGCCTAACATCGACGACGTAAAACTTGAAGACGATTTCTTGGTTTATCAAGCGACTGTTGAAATCTTCCCAGAAGTAGATGTACAAGGTATCGATGAGATCGAAGTTGAGCGTCATACTGCTAAGGTTGATGAAGCTGACGTTGACACCATGATCGAAAACCTACAAAAGCAACGTGAAGAATTCGTTGAGAAAAAGGGCATGGCTGCGAAAGACAACCAAGTGACTTTTGACTTTGAAGGTTCTATCGACGGCGAAAAATTCGAAGGCGGCTCTGCTGAAGACTTCAAATTGGTTATCGGTAGCAACCAAATGATTCCTGGCTTTGAAGCGGGTATCAAAGGCATGAAAGCTGGCGAAGAAAAAATCATCGAAGTAACTTTCCCAGAAGATTATCAAGCTGAAAACTTAGCGGGTAAAGAAGCTCAATTCAAAATCAACGTAAAACTGGTTGAAAAATCTAAGCTACCTGAAATCGACGATGCGTTCCTTGAGCTATTCGGCGTAAAAGAAGGCGGCGTTGAAAAACTAAAAGATGACGTACGCAAAAACATGGAACGCGAAATCAAAAACGCTGCGCGTAGCCAAGTTAAGCAAGCGACTTTTGACGCACTGCTAGAAAAGAACGAGTTTGACGTACCAAACGCTATGCTAGAGCAAGAAATCGAACGTCAACGCAACATGATGATGCAACGTTTTTCTCAGCAGTTCGGCGCGAATGCTGATAGCTTCGATAAAGACATGCTACCAAATGAGCTATTTGAAGAGCAAGCGCTACGTGCTGCCCGTCTTGGCATCATCGTTGCTCGTGTTATCGATACCAAAGGCTTAGAAGTAGATCAAGCACGCGTTGAGACGTTCATCAAAGAAGCAGCTGAAAACTACGAAGATCCAGCAGAAGTGATCGAGTACTACACCACTGATAAGCAACAGCGCGCTAACATTGAGTCTGTTGTACTAGAAGACCAAGTGGTTGATTATCTAATCGAGCAAGGCAAAGTAACTGACAAAGAAGTTAGCTACCAAGACTTGCTAGCTGCTCAGCAACAACAGCAGCAAGGCATGTAGTCTAAACTGAGCGCTATCTATTTTAATTAGATAGCGCTCATGTTCTTAGTTCATAAAAATACGGCCCCGATCATCGATTGGGGCCGTATTTTTATGGGTAAACATAAATAGTAGTTTAGGTCAAAATATTAATAAAATCCTAGGTCAAAACAGGAATAAATACTGCTCCTAAACCTAGTACAACTAGCCCACGTTGGAACCAAAAATGACCGCCGAGACGCTGTTGCAACTGCTGATTGATCACCATGCCCACTGCATATAGACCCAACATAGAAACCATCATACCAGCATAAAAACCTAACTGACCGGATACGCCGATCTGTGCTGGCAATTCCATCGCATGTGCCATACCGTGAAATACTGCCAAGCCGCCTAAAATCATGCTCAGTAATGGTACATCACTTTTAGTTGTCGTACTCGCTACTGACCTATTCAATGATGCAGCTTTTCCGCGCCATTGACCCATTAATACAAATGCCAATACCACCACTGATAATAGTATTGCCATCTCAACCATGCCAGCGGCCGAACCAAATGCAGCCCCACCTACCAAAGCACCAACAGTCGCTAATACCGCGCCCAGTGATAGTCCTCCTGCCAACGACATCATGCCCAAGCGCTGCTTTTGCAATCCATAAAACAACATACCCATACCGACTGCTAAAAACAAATGATCAAAGCCAGTCAGCGGATGCATCAGCCCTGCTTGCAACGTGCCTAACAGCGATGATGTGTGCGCAGTCGTTGAATGGATATGACCTGAGTGTGCCTGAGCTAGTGACGGTAACATTAATGAGGTCATCATCACCGTTGAGCCAGTTACTATGTTACGAGCGGATAAAGCCTGTGAAAAATGCGTCTTTGTTATAGTTTTTGTCTTGGTAGAGGCTGTCATAGGAGTGCTCCTTAATATTGATAATTTAGTTATTCGTAGCTTGTAGTTCATGAGATTCTATTGGCTAAGCAAGCATGCCTTGCTCTTTGATAAAGGCAATAATCTCATTTAGCCCGTCACCCGTTTTCATGTTGCTAAAGATAAAAGGTTTGTCACCGCGCATTTTTTTGGCATCTCTTGCCATGACTTCTAGCGAAGCCCCTACCATTGGTGCAAGATCAGTCTTATTGATAATTAGCAAATCAGACTTGGTAATTCCCGGCCCACCTTTACGAGGTATCTTATCGCCTGCTGAGACATCAATAACGTATAGGGTCAAATCAGACAATTCTGGGCTAAACGTCGCTGCCAAATTATCACCACCTGATTCGATGATAATCATCTCTAAATCTTTAAAAGTCGCTTGTAATTCGGCAATAGCCGTCAGATTAATAGACGCATCTTCGCGGATAGCTGTATGCGGACAGCCGCCTGTTTCTACGCCACGAATACGCTCAGCAGGCATGGCATCATTACGAGTCAAAAACTCTGAATCTTCTTTGGTATAGATATCATTTGTCACGACTGCCATATTGACCGTGTCGCGCATGTTTTGGCACAAACGCAACGTCAACGCGGTCTTACCACTACCAACAGGGCCACCAATACCAAGGCGTAAGCATGACAATCCAGATGGCTGATTTCGGCGGTCATTATCAGTCTGTAAGTCTGATATAGATTGAGAGTTTTTTGGCTTGAGCGGGGTTAGAGACATATTGAATTCCTAAAACAGTTTGTATATTAATAAGTATAAATAGAAATAAAGGTATAGTTATGAGCGAAACAATCGACTGTACTGCTCCTCATGCATACTTGAGAGAATAGCCAAATTGGGTAAATTATTCGAGATATTAAGCGATTCATATAGGTCTTGGCACAGCTGCTGATAGTCTTGCTCTTCAAGCGAATCTGATGATGGCCTCAATGTATCAAAAGCATGTTGTACATCATCACTTAGAGCATCAATCTGAGCACCCAGATCGCTTTGTAATTGCCACAGGATACGCTGACCCGCCATCTGTCCTAACGGTACCGTCTTAACCGCAGCCAACACCATATTCTCTAGTTGGGCAAAGCCATACGTAGTCATTGATTGTGCCAGTGATAGCTGCCAGTGCTGTGCAATATGAGCAAAAAGTGGCAAGTATCCGTCTTCAGGTATCTCAGCAGGTATACCGAGGCTCAGTACTTCATTAAGCCAAGATACCATTGCTTGAGCCAGTTGCTGAGACTCAAGCACAAACTCTTTACTCTCTAAGCCAGCATGATAATCGTGTGCTAGATTTGTGGCTAGCGCATCATTACCTTGACCAAGTGCTAGCATTATCAGCCCTAATACTGGCAACTCATAGCCGATAACAGCAAGCGCTAGATAGTCCTGCATAAATACAAGCGTGCTTGCTTCATCAGAGATTACGCCTGACTCAATCGCTGACTCAACACCTTGCGAATACGTATAGCTACCAATGGGTAAGTTGCTCGATGCCAGCATCAGCAGCTGACCAAGTTGGTCTGGCTGAGTAGACTGAGCACTGGTATCAATCATCACTCTGACTGCCCTACAGACTCATCATGATGGTTATGGCTGTGAGCGTGGCTATGACTGTGTTCTTGCTTATTACTGTGCGAATGGCTATGCGATTCACTATTTGAATCCGAATGAGCATGTGAGTGAGAGTGACCATGCGAGTGCCCTTGCCCCGACTGATATGCCCCTGTTTCAGGTTCAAACGGTACCGAAGCATCTTCAACACGCAATCCAAGACGCTCTAACATTTGCGCAAGCACATGGTCGTTTTCAAAATATAGCGCGTAGCCTGCATCACCGTAGTCAAAACTATGGTCAAACATCAGTGGCACGTGTCGATTGCCTAAATGATAAGCTCCTTTCATCAACGTAAAAACATCACCAGCGGTAACTTTGGTGACTGCCTGAGGCTTGGCAATGACTTGTATTAGCTCACCTGCTTCATTGATTAGCACATCATCACCTTTGAGGGTACCTGTCCGAGGTAAGTCAATACCGACGCTCTTACCTGCAACCGTAGTGGCTTTAAATCTAGAATGCTGACGTGTATCAAAATCTAAAAGGAGATAGTCATCGGTTTGATGCTGTTCTGCTAATTGTTTTTTTTGAGCGTCATTTGGGGCATTTAAACGGGTATTAAATATCTTCATCATTATTATACTCTGGCTGTTATTGCTCAAACGGTTAAAACATAAAACTCAAGAATCTTGAAATAATAAAACACTTAGAATAAAAAGTTGCTTAGAATAAAAAGTAACGCTGCGCCATGGGCAATACATCGGCAGGCTCACAGGTTAGCATCTCGCCATCGGCACGTACTTCATAAGTTTCAGGGTTAATATCCATATCAGGACAGTAACTATTAAAGCGCATGTCACTTTTCCGGATATTACGAATGCCATGTACTGGCTCGATAACTTTGGTCAATCCAAGCTGCTTATCCACTTGCTTGTCGATAGCCGCTTGCGACATAAAAGTGATGCTGGTTTGGGCAACTGATTTTGGATACGTGGCAAACATAGGACGATAATGAACTGGCTGCGGGGTGGGAATAGAGGCATTAATATCGCCCATCGGCACAGCAGCGATGAGGCCACCTTTAATGATGCATTCAGGCTTTACCCCAAAAAATTTGGGCGACCATAACACCATATCGGCCCATTTCCCCACTTCGATAGAGCCAACCATATCGCTGATACCATGGGTAATCGCAGGGTTTATGGTGTATTTTGCGATATAGCGTTTGATGCGAAAGTTATCGTTGTCCGCGCTTTGGTCATAGTCCGTCAGCGTAATGAACTGCTGCTCATCCTCTATGGTCGCTGTTGCATCAGGTGCTAGATGTCCGCGTTGCACTTTCATTTTATGCGCGGTTTGCCACGTACGTATAACCACTTCACCTACCCGCCCCATGGCTTGCGAGTCACTACTCATCATCGAAATCGCGCCCAAATCATGCAAGATATCTTCTGCGGCAATGGTTTCTTGGCGAATACGACTTTCAGCGAAGGCGACATCTTCAGCGATAGCAGGGCTTAGGTGATGACAGACCATGAGCATATCGAGATGCTCGTCAATGGTATTGACGGTATATGGGCGTGTTGGATTGGTTGAAGATGGCAAAACATGCGACTCGCCAATCGCCTTTAGAATATCAGGGGCATGTCCACCACCTGCGCCTTCGGTATGGAAGGTGTGAATACAGCGATTCTTAAAAGCTGCTAGTGTACTTTCAAGATAGCCACTTTCATTCAAAGTATCGGTATGAATGGCTACTTGCACATCATACTCTTCCGCGACACTCAAACAGTTATCGATGGCTTGCGGCGTCGTGCCCCAATCTTCATGTAGCTTTAACCCTACGGCACCCGCTTCGATTTGTTCAGCAATAGGTTCTGGTACACTCACATTTCCTTTGCCCAGTAATCCGATATTCATGGGAATACTATCGGTAGATTTTAGCATTGAGGCAATATGATAAGCCCCTGGCGTACAGGTAGTCGCGAGCGTACCCTGTGCAGGCCCTGTACCACCACCAAGCATTGTGGTCACGCCTGACATAAGCGCTGTCTCACATTGCTGGGGTGCGATAAAGTGAATATGACTATCGACCCCGCCTGCTGTCAGGATTTTGCCTTCACCAGCTATAATCTCGGTAGCACCACCAATCGCAATATCGATGGCAGGTTGTATATCAGGATTTCCGGCTTTGCCAATGCCGCTAATGCGACCGTCTTTGATACCGATATCTGCTTTATAGATACCCGTATAATCCATGACCAACGCATTGGTAATGACCGTGTCGGCAACGTCGGCACCCAGTAGTTGCCCTTGACCCATACCATCACGGATGACTTTACCGCCACCAAACTTAACTTCTTCACCTTTTATCTCGGTAGGTTTGCTAGCACGCGCACCATTCTCTAATGTCTCTACTTGATCGGTATCAGTACTCAGTTGGCTCGTTAAGTCAGCCTCAACCTGTAGCCACAATTCAGTGTCGGCTAGGCGAACCTTGTCACCTGTCGTCGGGCCAAAATGCTCAGCATAAATATGCCGACTGACTTTCTTCTGCGAGGTAACTGGCGGATTTTTATTATCAGTATTGTCTAATGCTGTGTCTGAGCTAGCGGCACCCATCACTCGCCCTGCAAAACCATAGACTTCCTGCTTGCCAGCATAAGCGACCAGTTCCACTTCACGTGATTGTCCTGGCTCAAAGCGTACCGCCGTACCAGGGATAATATTCAGGCGATAACCACGCGTCTGCTCTCTCTCGAAACTCAAGGCATCGTTGACTTCGTAAAAGTGATAATGCGAGCCGATTTGAATAGGTCTATCACCAGTATTGCTAACACTAATGGTCTGTACCTGTCGTCCTTGGTTTAAGATGATATCGCCATCTTGAATATGGTATTCGCCTGCTTGCATGGGAGTCGCCTTATTTTATAGTTATCAGTTTAATAAGATAGTCGATTCAATTTAAAAGTAGTACAAGGCAACCGAGCGTAGAAGTATATTTAATACTTCAATCGAGGTTAATGCAGTAACATTTTATAGTGGAATGACTATATGCCGTGCTACACGATTGGATTATGCACCGTAACCAACTTGGTACCATCAGGGAACGTCGCCTCGATTTGCACTTCATCCACCATCTCTGCCACCCCATCCATCACATCATCAACAGACAGATAGGTGGCACCTTCACTCATTAATTCGGCCACTCTTTTGCCATCTCTAGCACCTTCCATCAATAGCATGCTGATATAAGCAATGGCTTCGGGATAGTTAAGCTTAACACCTCGGTTTTTACGGCGTTCAGCCACCATGCCAGCCGTGAATAGCATGAGCTTGTCTTTTTCTGTCGGGGTCAAATGCATGGAGCTTCCTTATTATATTTATAATGTTTTGTGTCGCAGAGTAGCGTACTTCAAACGTTTAACGCCTTAACCAAAATAGCGATTATGTCTTTTTTATCAGAGTAACGTCATAACAAATTAAGTAGTATCTAATCAAAAATCACGTATCCCAAATCCGTGGTCGACACGGCTCAAGCTGCCACCAGTTCTCACGTAAGACTTCTCTAAGCTGATAAAATGCCTCAAAACAGCCACGCACATCTGTGCCTATATAGCGGATATTAATCGCTTGATAATTATGGGTGCAATAGACAGGTAGATCCGCTTCAGCGATTGCTTGCCGTAAAGTCAGTATCGTACTGTCCAAATAACGGGTTAGTGCTTGCTTGGTCGTCGCTTGCGCAGTCTCTGTCGTTTCTCGTGCTTTTGATGAGGATAAAGGCTTTTGATGTACGTCACTTAAACTTGGTACTGCCCAAAACGACCCATAGATATGCTGCCCTGCTAGCCCTAAACGCGATGTAAACCAGCGGCTTTGTGCTGACTGTGCCACACGTTCAGCAACGATGACTTTACCTTCTCGGTAGACATTCAAGCCTGTATGGTAATACCCTTGCAAAAACTGTTCATCATAGGCCTGCCGCCCAAAGACACTAATCTCCCATGTCAGTAAGCTAGATGAGTCCGTTAAATCAAAACGACTCGTCGCATGCATGTTGGCTTCGTTATAAATAATACTCTCTTGCGGCAGCCATTCTAGGCGAGCATCTCTGTCTAATGTGGCGTATACCTTTTGGCTAGCATATTCAGCCATGTCGTTTGGCACTGAGCTTATGTGGTTAGTATCATTACTATGCACACTGCCCTGATTCACTGGCATGGTGTTATCACAAGCGCTTTGTGTGGGCGACTGTCGATGCGAGGTTTTGCTTTTTTGGCTGACACTATCTTTGCCATACCACTTACCCGCCCCCGGTGTCGTAATGACAGCGTGACTATCGCTATCTAAACGCAGATCTATCGTCAACGTGTCACCACCTGCGATACCTGCTGGCGGATATAGCATTAAGATATGACAAATACCCTGCTGCACACGCGGCTCAGGATACAGAGCACGCTGTACCATCAAGGCGCCTGTATGCTTACGATGATAAAGCCGAGTTTTTGACTCAGCTGTGGCTATACCTTTGATAGTATTCGTGCGTTTTACGGTGTCAAAATCTAAAGCTAAAGAAGAGGCCCAGCTCATTTCATATACTCATCTACTAATTAGGGCGTGTTGAACATCAAATATAACACACGATTGTGATGCTAAGAGGTCGAGCATTAAGCCGATCAGACAAAACCCGGTGGTATAGTCATTCCACTATAAAAGAGAAAGCAACGATGCCAACAGTCAAAATGCCAAAAGCTTATGCAGCAACGACGTCACTCCATATATACAATCATTATGCCAACTTACTGACACTGGCTATCAGAGCAAGCAGTCAATACTATGCAAATGAATGATATTGCTTGGTTTTTGAACACTGAAATTTTTGGTTATATTGTCCACCTCATTTTCACGATGTCTCAAATAGATATCAATCATTTTTATTTTTTTGGCAGGCTCTAATTTGCACCAAAATTGTACAATTTACTATCATAAATGCACCATTTTTTATCATCATATTTCTTTTTAATGTAGCACCATATTCATAAATAATGAGACACCTGTAATCCATACAGAGGTAGCCTGTCTGCTATCTTTATGGAGGGTTTCTAGGCAAGCCCCTTGATAAATGTATACACACACCTTATTAATAGGGAGTCATTTATTATTTTTCACATTAAAAAGTTACTATTGCCACGATAAAAAAGTTACCATTAGCTCAATTATTTTTAGCGACATCTAGATCGTACCATTGCATCTAGTCAGTGTTAACAACAAGCGGTAGTATTTATCATGATAAGCACCCATAAAATCTTAACCGTTCGCTAATCCCAATCCCTTTATTTTATGTACTTATAAACAGGACATCTTTATGACAGATTATGAACGCATCACTGCCAACCCGCATTTTGATATGCTGATGAGTGCGCACAACGACATGCAATATACCCAAAGTGCACCTCAAGCTGCATTAGTACCGATGGTGGTTGAACAGTCATCACGCGGTGAACGCTCGTTTGATATTTTTTCACGTCTATTACGTGAGCGCGTTATCTTTTTGACTGGTCAAGTCGAAGACAATATGGCCAATCTCATCGTCGCACAGTTACTATTCTTAGAGGCTGAAAACCCTGATAAAGATATCCATCTATATATCAACTCACCAGGCGGTTCAGTGAGTGCTGGTTTGGCGATTTTTGACACGATGAATTTCATCAAGCCTGAAGTATCAACCATCTGTATGGGCGGTGCTTACAGCATGGGTTCATTCTTGTTGGCAGCTGGCCAAAAAGGCAAGCGTTATTCACTTGCGAATGCTCGCGTCATGATTCATCAGCCTTCAGGTGGCGCGCAAGGTCAAGCAACAGATATCGAAATTAATGCTCGTGAAATCTTAAAAACTCGTGCACGTTTGAACAAAATATTGGCTGAGCGTACTGGTCAGCCAGTAGAAAAAATCGAAAAAGACGTTGAGCGTGATTATTGGTTGGATGCAGACGAAGCAAAAGAATATGGTTTGGTTGACGAAGTATTAGAGCGCCGCCCTACTTCTTTATAATTAGCATATAACAGCCTTGATAAGCATCAATTGTCTGAGCGCGATGCGTTTTGGCATTGATGCAAACAATCAAAATATTTGTAAGTTTTAAAATTTTAGGAGCGCCTTTTATGGCAGAAGACAATACCCCGCAGTGCTCGTTTTGTGGCAAAGCCAAAAGCGATGTGCAGCAGCTGATTGCCGCTGATGATGCCAATATCTGTAATGAATGCATTGAGCTATGTACCGATCTAATCGCTGACAGTGCCGAAGACGGCGATGATGACAGCGAAATCGATACCTCTTGGGTCAATAAAAAGCTACCAACGCCAAAAGAGCTGCGTGCCAAGCTTGATGAATATGTCATCGGTCAAGACGCTGCTAAGAAAGCATTGGCAGTTGCCGTTTATAACCATTATAAGCGTTTAAAAGTTAGCCAAACACTGGCCAATGACAGTAAAAAATCTAAGATTGGTGCTGATGATGCCATGGTTGAACTGGCTAAAAGTAACATCTTGCTCATAGGCCCAACAGGCTCAGGTAAGACATTACTGGCACAAACCTTAGCGCGTCTGCTTGATGTGCCGTTTGCCATGGCTGATGCCACGACCTTGACTGAAGCAGGTTATGTCGGTGAAGACGTTGAAAACATCGTGCAGAAGCTACTCCAAGCATCTGACTATGATGTGGCCAAAGCTGAGCAAGGCATCATCTATATCGATGAGATTGACAAAATCAGTAAAAAGGGTGATAACCCATCGATTACCCGTGATGTGTCAGGCGAAGGCGTTCAGCAAGCATTGCTAAAGCTTATCGAAGGCACTGTGGCTGCTATTCCGCCGCATGGTGGTCGCAAGCATCCACAACAAGAGCTGATTCAAGTCGACACCAGCAACATCCTTATCATCGTTGGTGGTGCGTTTGCTGGTCTTGATGCTGTCATTCAGCAACGTACTGAAAAAGGCGGTATCGGCTTCAACGCGGATGTCAGCTCAAAAGACGATAGCCGTCGCAGCTCAGATTTGCTACAGCAAGTTGAGCCAGAAGATTTGATCAAGTTTGGTCTGATCCCTGAGCTGATTGGTCGTCTGCCTGTACTTGCTGCACTACAAGAGCTTGATGAAGAAGCATTGGTACAAATCCTGACTGAACCTAAGAACGCACTGGTAAAACAGTATAAATATTTGTTCGATATGGAAGGTGCTGAGATTAACTTTACGCAAGAAGCACTTGATGCCATCGCCAAAAAAGCCATGGAACGTAAAACGGGTGCCCGTGGTCTACGTTCTATCGTAGAGAATGCATTGCTTGAAACCATGTATGAGCTGCCTTCTATGGAAAACGCAAAGACAGTTATGGTTGATGCAGACGTCATCAATGAAGGTAAAACGCCTGAAATCTCTTAATTTATCGTGCCGTTAACATCACTAATTATGATTAATAAGTGATTACAACAAAAAAGCGTCTAGCAAAGTTTACTAGACGCTTTTTTTATAAGTCTTTTAACCCATCGCTATCGTCAAAGAAGTCTAAAACGAGTACAAGGCAGCCGACTGCAAATGATACATTAGCATGCTTAGCGAGGATGACGATGTAGCGGATTGATATGGGTTGGACTATATTAATATTAAGGCAACTTCATATCACCATCTAACAACCAACCCATACGGCGCATCATGTAAGCAACCATGCCAGCAATGACAGCAGGTAATACAAACATCAATAAAATAATTGCTGTCCATAGCTGACCTGTGCTCATAATTTCTTGTGACGCTTCAATGACCCCAAACACACCGACTAAACCAGCAGTACCCATACCTGCCCCTGTAGCAGTACAGGCAAGCCCGAACCCGACGGTTGCGATAGGTCCAACGATAGCACTGGCGATAACGGCGGGCAGTAGAATCAGTGGCTTTTTTAGGACATTAGGGATTTGCAACATACTAGTGCCCAACCCCTGAGATATCACACCACTTACACCGTTGTCTTTGAAACTGGCAACCGCAAAGCCAATCATATGTGCTGCACAGCCGACTACTGCCGCACCGCCAGCCACACCGCCCAGCCCAATAGCAATACAAATAGCTGCACTTGAAGTGGGCATGGTCAGCAAGATACCGACCACGACTGCAATGACGACACCCATTAATAGAGGCTGCAACTCAGTGGCTGCTTGAATACCTTGACCAATAGCCGCGACAGCAGCAACGATAGGTGGATTCAGTAGCGCACAAACGGCTAATGCGACGGCACAGACCAATAAAGGAATTAACAAAATATCCAACTTAGTCTTGCCAGCGACCCAAGTACCAGCACGATAAGCAAATACAGAGGTCAAATATGCTCCTATCGGATTACCAGGCAATGCCACAAATGTCGCAGGCCCGCCTGCTTGCGGGGTAAAAAGCGTACCTGCCATCAAAGCTTCAGAATGTGCGCCTAGCATACCTGCTACCAAGCAACTTAGCATGACAAGCGTTGGTGCTTTTAGGTAGTAGGCAATGCCTACGCCGATACCCGCCCCCATCAATATTGATGCTAGCTTACCGACGGCAACTAATGCAGGCAAATCTAACCAGCCACCAATTTGTGAAATGATAAGACCCGCTATCAATGTGACAAAGAGACCTAGAGCCATACCAGTAAAAGCATCGATAAAATACTTCTGAAAAAAATATTTGATGGCGCCAGTAGATGCAGGTGTTGAGTCAGATACAGTCATAGCCATACTCGTTGAGGAAGTAATGATAAGATATAATAAAACCACAAAGTAAAATAGCGTTACTAAAAATAAGAGACAAAAAAAGCGTCATTACGACGCTTTTTTATAAATAAACCATTAAAACTAGGGCGTGTCCTCATTTTAAAAATGGTGATAAAAACGAGATAAATCGCAGTCAAACAAGGAAAATAGCGCAGATAATATCGAGATATTAGTCAGCTATTTGACGCTGTTTGGCAAGATTTAGCCATTTTTAACCCATTTAGATGACTATCGATTGAATTGAGGACACGCCCTAATACAGCAACTAAATCTAACGGCGCTGTTCAACGATGATGGAGTCAATACCATTATTCTGTAAGCGCTGCTGAGCAGTCGTTACTGCTTGACGATTACTCATCGGCCGTGAGATCACTTGATAGATGGGCTCACCATTGCCCGTTGTATTCTTGGCGACTCTAGCATCTACACCAGCCATCAGTACCTGTGCACGGCGACGATCCGCTTCATCTGCATCACCAAAGCTGTTTATCTGCAAAATGTAAGTCGCAGCAGGCTTGGCAGCTTGAACACTGGCAGTACCTGCACCACTTGCTCGATTGGTTGCACTACTGGTGCTATTGGTCGGTGCTGTGCCATCATAGGTCGCATCTTCTTCAACGATCACGATATCATCACTAGCAGCATTGCCACGGCTAGGTTCGATCACGGTGTTTTCAGTAATACCAACATTGCCAGTGTCTTCACTGCTGGTCGCTGAAGCACCATTCGGCTGAGTGACCACGATATCAGGCTCAAAGGCTTCGATACCACCGATGCGATCATTGTTTATTTCACCAAAATCTTCATCAGGGATGGTCGCCATCTCTTGATTGGGTAAAATATCATAAAACTCATAATCGCCATTATCGGTATCAGTCTCGACTCGCGGCTGTACCTGACGATCAGGGTCATTGTCGGCACTGCTATCAGCAGGACTGAAATTAAATAATGGTGAGAGGTATATAAATACACCAATCATCAGTGTCAGTACTGCTCCGACAAACATCCATAACAAGCCTGATACGCTACTTGTTTTGCGCTTTTCAGTCGCACCTTTAGGTTTTTTGGCTAGCATGGATCTGGTTCTCCCTACTGAATCTATCTATCATAATCACATTATTGTTATCAATCGTCTATACTCATAATACTACATATTATAAAGTTGCTGCATGTTAGAAGCTTACTACTTATTAGCAAGCGACTACATGCTAGACGGTGCAGACAATCCTAACAAACCAAGCCCATTGGACAAGACCTGTCGCACGGCTTTAGACAAGCGTAGACGGGCTTGCATTAAGTCCAGCTCGTCAGCACTTGGCGTGCCACCAGAGGTCAAACTCATCGGCAAGATACGATTGCTGTCATACCAGCCGTGGAACAATGCGGCCAAATCTTTTAAATAATTGGTCAATATATGTGGCTCATAGCCAGTCGCGGCACGCATGAGGGTTGCTGGATAGCCTGCCAATAGCTTAATCAACTCATCTTCATGGGACGCATTAAGCAATTCTTGATGCGCCAAACCAACCGCATCATCTACTGTAAGCCCACTATTTTGCAAATTCTCTAATACTCGGCACACACGTGCATGCGCATATTGAATATAGTGCACCAAATTGTCTTTGCTTTGTGATTTGGCAAGTTCTAAATCAAAATCAATATGCACTTCAGGCTTACGTGCTACATAATAGAATCTCGCAGCGTCATTGCCAACTTCGGCACGCAGCTCACGCAGAGTCACAAACTGACCAGAACGCGATGACATTTGTACTTTTTCAGAACCGCGCCATAGTGCCACAAATTGTACAAGCACCACGTCTAAACGTTCGGCATCGATACCCAGTGCAGTTAACGCGGCTTTTACACGTGGGACATAACCATGATGATCTGCGCCCCACACGTTAATGACTTTGTCAAAACCACGATCAAATTTATTCTTATGATAAGCAATGTCAGAGGCAAAATACGTTGACTGACCATTGGCACGGCGTACCACACGGTCTTTTTCATCACCGAAGTCAGTCGATTTAAACCAAATGTTGCCGTCTTTTTCGTACAAGTAACCTTTGTCATCGAGTATTTGTAGAACAGGCTCAATCTCGCTATCGATAGAGCGCTCGCTAAACCAGCACTCATAGCTCACGCCAAAATCATTTAAGTCGTCTTTGATATCCGCCAAAATACTGCTCAATGCTGCATTTAAAAACAGCTCATAGCCATCACCAAGCAATGCTTTACTATTGGCAATTAGCCCATCGATATGCGCTTCTTTGTCGCCTGACAATAGAACTTTTTCGCCGTCTGCATTTATCTCAAACTTAGCATCGGCAGGCACTTCTTTGGCAATATTTGCAAAACTATGCACGTAGCTATCAGCATGTTGTGACTTGACCGTTTGGGCAATATCACTGACATAGTCGCCTTGGTAAGCATTGACAGGAAAGGTAACTTGCTCGCCATTGGCTTCTAAATAACGCAAATACGTACTGGTCGCTAGAATATCCATTTGACGGCCAGCGTCATTGACATAATATTCACGCGTGACGTCATAACCAATCGCTTCTAGTAAGTTTGATACGCTCATGCCAAATGCAGCGCCGCGGCCATGACCGACATGCAAGCTAGACGTTGGATTAGCAGAGACAAACTCAACTTGGATTTTTTGCCCTTCAAACTGATCGCTTAAACCAAAACGGTCTTGTAAGGTAAAAATATCGTCCAATACCGCAAATTTGGCTTCAGCGTTTAAAAAGACATTGATAAACCCTGGCCCTGCGATTTCTACTTGGCGTATGTCTTGGTTTTCAGGTAGCGCGTTGACGATTTTTTCGGCAAGCTGGCGTGGGTTGGCCTTGGCAGCTTTGGCAGCAGTCAGCGCGATATTACTGGCAAAATCACCATGACTAAGGTCTTTAGTACGGGTGATTTGGCTATTGTTTTGCCAGTCAGTAGGCAGTGTGCCGTCGGCTTGCAAGGTCTGAATAGCATCGTTGAATAGTGATGCAAGTGTATCAATTTGGGCTTGTGACATAGGGATTTGAACTCAATTAAATAAACAACAAAAACGATGTGAAAATGTGACGAGTGCAAGCAGTCAATAACTGCTTATTATAATAGCGACCGACATTGCAGGGGATAAAATAATACAAAAAGATAAGTAACCTGTAAATATAACAATCTTTGCGCTTTATTGCACCATTTGCACCGAAATTAGTACTAAAATCTTACGGTTAAGACAGTCAACTCTAATAGTTGAGATAGGTGACAGACGTACTTTACGTACTTACTGCCTATAAATCATGATAAAGCAGTATAAAAGTAGCTATTCAATAAATATCAGCCCTATTGATTGTAGCGTTACTGTTGCTCGATACTGGGCAGTCGTTTATACCTGACTGCTTCCACGTTATAATAATGGTTTGTACGACTCTTCTCAGATATAAAAGAGGCGTTACTATTTTCTTATAGGATCATGCCATGTTTGCTATTGCTGCCAGTACTGTCACTAGTTGGGGATTGTACCTTTTATTGCCAATCTTTATTGCTTTCTTGTTTTTTATTATGTGGGATATCTCTAAAGAATCTCAAGCTGGACGCGCCGGTACATTTTGGATTTTCGTAGCGCTTGGTGCAGGCTGTGTTGGCTTCATTATCAAGATTATCATGGAAGTTGCCTTTAAAAAGTGGTTAATCTAATCGGCGTTAGTCACTTTGTATAACCTTGCCTATTCTATAACTTCGCTGACATAGGTTGGTAAATCCCATGCGCCACCAGCAAAACCTCGGCACATTCCTGAGCTAGAATCTTCTGATTTGGCAAAAGTTTGACCATCCCAAACCCAAACTAAACGATTCCAGCAGTCACCCAATCCTCGATCTTTATGTACTGCCCAAATCTCACCATCAGAATAATCATTGCCTGCGGTGGTAATTAGCTGAGGGTTACGAGGTTTTGCATTATCTATAAGCCAATATCCACTAGCTGCGTTGTAAGCACCCATCCAACAGCTATGGACAGCTAAAGTATGAGTAGCATCAATAGGGATAAACTCCCAACCAGAGCTGTCGCCAGCATATTTTGCAAAATTTATAGAAGTGTCACTTTTAGGATTTATAAGCTCACAATCTCCCATCACATCCTCCGAACCTATTAACTGCTCAGAGTTGATATCTACCCATGTATTAATATTTTTCTGAAAATAAGCCAACCTTAAAGCATTTAACTGTTTATTGTCTTTGTCTGAATAGGCGAATGCTTTTTTTATCACAGGTGTTGGCTTAGCAGGTTTTGGTGTTTGCTTACTAGCATGATTCTTACTCACCAATGCTATTGACGTACCCACTCTGCCTTGTACTTCATCAAGTTTAAGCAACACCGCTCCCATACCTTTGTCACTAATCGTCCAGCGATCACTACCTACTCTTACTTCTATTTTTGTATTCAGGCGAGCGTGACGAAGCAATTGCTTGGTTTGATTTTCATCTAGCATATGCCTAGAATCATCATCACTTCTACTATTGATAGCGCCGTAACTTTTGTCATTTAGCCATAACTCGGTATGGCTAGATTCATTACCAGTATTCAAACTATCATCAGATGATGACTGGTAAAACTCATCATCTGAATATATAAAGTCTACATATACTTTTGGCAAAGCTTTCTTCGGCTCTACAACCATTAATATCGAGACTGGACCGCTACCAACACCTTCTTCAGCATAACCTGCTGCTCGGCAAGTCAAAGTGTTGTCGCAAACCACTTGCCAATCATCTTTGACAAAACCCCAGCCTTCAAATGGATCACCATAAGCATCTGATGCTACAGCAGGTAGCGAAAATAAACTGAACGTCATCAAAGCCATTACTAGTTTCACAATCTCTCATCCTTGTGTTAGGGTCTGTTATAGCGGCTGATTATATTGACTGATGGCGTTTCTACTACCCTAAAAAACTATCTTTTGGCAATTAATGTCGCGCGCATCGGGGCAGGATACCCTTCCATGGTTTTAGTCGAGTCATTAGGATCTAAGAAGTCTGCTAGCGAATGATAAGTCATCCATTCGGTTTGTCGCTGCTCTTCCGTCGAAGTCACGGCCACATCAACGCAGCGCACATCTGAGAATCCAGCTTTTTCCAACCAACCAATTAATGCTGCGACTGATGGCAAAAAGTATACGTTGTTCATTTGTGCATAACGGTCGTGCGGCACAAGTACAGTATTGGCATCGCCTTCAATAACCAACGTCTCAAGCACCAACTCACCGCCTTTGACCAATTGTCCTCTGAGCTGTTGCAGATGCTCAAAAGGTGACTGGCGATGATAAAGCACACCCATGCTAAATACGGTGTCAAACAATTGGCTGTGCGCAGGTAGCGCTTCCAGCGGTACGGGGATGTAATGCGTACGGTAGCGGCCCCTGTCCTTAGCATGAGCATAAGTATGAGCATCTGCCGCACCAACGAAATGACGAATCGCCATAAACTGATGGTAAAACAAGCATGACGGATCAATGATAATGACTGTATCCGCCCCTGCCCCTGCCATACGCCAGCCATGATAACCAGAGCCACCGCCCACATCTAATACGCGACGGCCTTCTAAACTACCTAAATGCGGCGCAACTCGTTGCCACTTCCAGTCACTGTGCCACTCGGTATCAATCTTAATACCTGATTCATCATTACCAATCTGACTGCCGATTTGACCACCAATCTGAAACGGCCCTTTACGCCACGGCATCAGCTGCTTTAATAATGCCATTGCTTGTTTACGCTGAGACTCATTTAAACTCGCCTCAATCGTCAATGTATCACTGTTTAGATCAACGTTGTTGACGGTCAAGTTTGGCAAACGAGCGACTGATGCTTGGTACGCAGGCGCGTGCGCATAATTGGCTTTGTCCTTGATAGCATTTAGCCATGTTGGCAATTGCTTAAGCCACTCATAAGCGATCGGCTGCTGTTGCGCCAGCTCTAGCAGGGTTAAATATAGTTCGCGTTCGGCGTTGATGATAGTGTCGTTGAGCATAAAAGCAGGTTACCGTGTTGATTGAGAAATAACTGTGTGAAAAGTAAGGATTATTTAAACGCCACCACAGAAACAAAATTCAAAAACTGAAACCACGTCAGATGACGTTTAAAACCAACATCGCTTAACCGTGCATGATGCTCGTCTAAGGTATCAGTAATAAGGACATTTTCTAACGCATTACGCTTGCCACTAATTTCCATCTCTGTATAACCATTCGCACGTTTAAAGTCATAATAACGCTCAACCAACCATGCATCATACTGCTCATCAAATGCGTGGGTTTTTTCAGTCAGTACCAATATGCCGCCTTCACTTAATGCCGCATAAATCTTTTCTAGCACCGCGACTCTATCTGCAGCGGGTAAAAACTGTAAGGTTAAATTCAAAATCACCATATCGCATGGCTCAAGTTCCACATCGCGAATGTCAGCAGTAATCACTTCGATATCGTGCTCAGGATAGTTCTCATTCAGTAACGTGGTCGCCTCTGTCGTCATCGCCGGTGAGATATCAATCGCCTTAATTTGCAAGTCTTGTGCCTCAAATTCGCCTGCTAGCGCCATCGTAGCCCCGCCAAGTGAGCAACCCAAATCATAAATACGGCTGACACGTTGTCCATTATCACCTTGCTGACGATACTTACAATGACGACGAGCAAAGATAGGAAGCATCGCGAGCACTTGACCATAACCGGGCACACTGCGACGTATCATATCTGGGAAACAAGCCACTACCTGCTCATCAAATGAAAAGCGCGACGCTTTATCCAGCGGTGTGGTAAACGGTTTGTCAAATAAGGTGTCATGTTTGATAGTAGGCTTGGATTGGCTCATGGTGCGACTCGTTTTTGAATAATAGAACTTAAATTAGGAAGTATTTGGCGATTTTGCTCGTCATTATTAAGCGAGAACAAAGCAACGTATAGGTCATTCAATTTAACAAAGGTACAAGGCAACCGAGTGCAGATATATATGAAATATTTCAAGCGAGGTTAACGCTGTAATTTGTTTATAGTGAATGTCCTATAGCAAAAATCCATTATAACATTACTGTTTGTTACTTATCGCGTTTGGCTCGCCTGCTAAGCTGAATAAGTAGTGCTGAAGGTAGTGAGACATTGAAAAGAAACATTGAAAAATGAAAACATCACAACCAAATACAGCACTTAACTCATATCTATAATAATAGGAAAAATTATGCAAACCATTATATTAGGCGGTGGCTGCTTCTGGTGTACTGAATCCATATTTTTATCAGTAAAAGGCGTGCAATCTGTCGTATCAGGTTATATGGGCGGTGATGCTGTCTCTGCTAATTACGAAGATGTTTGTAGCGGAACGACAGGACACGTTGAAGTGATCAAAGTCGAATTTGATGACAATATCGTACCGTTAGAAGTTATCTTAGATGCTTTCTTTGCGACTCATGATCCCACCACGATGGATCGTCAAGGTAATGATGTCGGTAGCCAGTATCGCAGCGTCGTGTTTTACACTGATGAAAATCAAAAACCAACTGTCGACCGTACTATTAATAAATTGCGTGATATGGGTGTCAGCGTGGTCACTGAAGTACATCCTGCCGTTGATTTCTACAAAGCTGAAGAAGCACATCAAGACTTCTTTAATAGAAACCCAGGACAAGGCTATTGCAACTTTGCAATCCCGCCAAAGCTTGCGAAACTACGTAAAGAATTCAGTCAGTACATGGTAAGCTAAATAGCGAATTGCATTAGCACTTATGTGTTTAGAATAAATGCTTAGCGCCATATTTGATAAAAGCCAAACGCCTATATTGCAAGCGTTTGGCTTTTTAATGTTGTCAGTAGTATCCATTAAATCGCTATCGCAACAAGCGTAAAATAAAGGCTAACATCATGAATCCAGAATTTTGGCAAACACGCTGGCAGGAGAAACGCATTGGCTTTAATCAATCTGTGGTGAATCCGTTATTAATGAAATACTTGAGCCATTTAAACGTGCCAGCAGGCGGTTGTATCTTTGTACCTTTATGCGGCAAGTCGATAGATATGGTTTGGCTAGCAGCGCAAGGCTATGATGTGGTGGGTGTTGAATTAGTAGAAACAGCGGTACAGGAATTCTTCGCTGAACAAGATATCGTGCCCACCGTACATGAGCATACAACTAGCCCCACTCTCAAATATTATCGAGGTCAGTTGTCGGGACAAACCATCACTTTATGGGTCGCTGATATCTTTGCACTGACGCCTAAAGATATTGGTTGCATCGATGCCGTATATGATAAAGCTGCATTGATTGCCCTGCCAGCCGATATGCGTGTGAAGTATAGCGAGCACGTTCTACAGCTTAGCGATACTGCTGATAAAGTATATGCACCGCAATTGTTAGTCACGCTCAATTATGATCAGAGTAAAAGAAATGGGCCACCCTTCTCAATTAATGATGAACAAATACAACAGTATTATGGCCAGCATTATCAAATCAGCGAACTCGCCAGCGAACCTACTTCTGTAGGATCGACACCTGAATTAACGGTAACAGAGCATGTCTGGCTGTTAAATAATAAATAAAATGCTAAGTACAGCGATTAAGCAGCTATTAAAAAAATAACGGAGCGTTCTCATGAAAATTTTAGTCAGTATGATAAGTTTAATCGCGTTTTTGCTGGTTGCACTACCAGCACCGCTTTATAGATTTGGGGTTGTAGAGTTAGGCACTGCCTTTGCAGGATTTAAATTTGGTCTGGTTGTTGGTATTGCGGCACTCGTACTCTTGGCAATCCAAGTGTTATTTAAACGTAAAACGGTCAGCCTTGCTAGCGCAGCAATAGCCGTTATATTTTCTGCGATTGCTATCGCCCTTCCACTCGGTATGATGACTACTGCCAAAAATGTACCACCGATTCACGATATTTCAACCGATGTAGTAAACCCACCTCAGTTTGCCGCGATTGCGCCACTACGTGCAGATGCGCCAAATCCAGTAGAGTACGCAGGTGCAGAAGCGGCTGAACAACAACGCACGGCCTATCCTGATCTACAGACATTGACCTACTCTCAATCCAAGTCTGAATTGGTTGAGGCATCCAAACAAGCCATTGAGAATTTAGGTTGGGAACTTATCAATACTGACGCAGATAAAGGCATCGTTGAAGCGACAGAAACGACTGCTTGGTTTGGCTTTAAAGATGATGTGGTTGTACGTGTGACTGACAATGATAGCGAACGCTTGGTTGATATCCGCAGTAAATCACGAATTGGCAAAAGTGACCTAGGTAAAAATGCGGCACGTATTCATAGCTTTATTGAAGAGCTAGATAAGGTTTTGGGGAAGTAGTTAGGTTTGGGCAACGGTAAAAATAAGCTATGCTTGCTACATAGAAGATAGCAAGCATAGGTTTAAAGTAAATATATTATGCCAACTTATTCACGATATACTCAAGTTCTCTATACTGCGGAAAATCTTTAACCAACTCTAAAAAGCTATCTTTGAAAGTGCTACTTTCTTGCAGTTGATAGATATCATCACACACATTAAATAATGGTAGATATTTTTGAACTAACTTAATTAAATCAGTTCGGTGATTAATCAACTCATTATGGTTTAACTTTAATATGTCTATTGATTCATCGGCATCTGTTTTATGTTTATCACCGAACAACTGAGCAGATAAAGGATTCATTTTAACGCTGTCGTCACAGTCAGTATGTAGCGGATGAACTTTTATCTTCTTACTTTGCTTTGCGATGTTGCAATGCTTGTTCGAGACACAGCTCAATAACAAATTATGATAACTGAACTGTAGTTTTCGATGTTGATGCTTGTCTTGCAAATGCTCTACGCTCGCGCTTTTAGTAGATATCTTTTTGCAACAGTAACAACATAGTCCGTGCTGCTCAGCATGAAGCTGTTCTCTTAAAGCCTCCTTTTCATCGAAAGGTAAATCGTTCCAATTGAGCGTATTATATTTTTTAATCCACTTAGCAGTTATATCGGGCATAGTCCCTGTTTTATTGATCTTTTGCATAACTCGCTAGCCCTCTTTTTTTGCTGCAAGTTGGGCTTGAGTGAGATGCAATCGACAGCGCAGTAATTCTAAATTCTCTGGCATCTGTTTTTCTAATTTCATAATGTAACTCTCTGCACTCTCAAACTTCTTCTGATAAATAAGTTCTGCAACTTTATCGAAATCTTTTTGTGCTTTTGGATCTCTAATTGGCACATCAAATACTTTAGTTAAAACTGTATTAACGTCTTCACCATAAACATTTGATACTTGATTTAGCTCACCATCATCAAGAGCATAAACCAAAGTATCAGGCCGATCGCTGATAACATGTGGCGAATGGGTGGTTAAAACAAATTGCACATTGGGGAAAGTTTTTACAAATTTATCAATCAAGTCATGTTGCCATTTTGGATGAAGATGCAAATCCACTTCATCAATCATCACCATACCTTCACCTTCTAGCGGATTATCAAGGCTAGGATTAAGTATAGCTAATCGACGTGCAATATCTCCGACCAAAGCTAGAAGTGATTTCTCTCCTTGGGATAACTGATTGACGTCTAATTCTTCGCCATCTTTTTCTACTATCATAGTAGGTGTACCTTGGCGACGTATGCGAGGGTTTTTAAAATTAGTAAAATACTCTATTGCATTACGAATAGCGTTCAGAGAAGTAAGCTGGTTTTTCAAAGCTGCTTCATTCAACCAATGGTTACGTATATTTAATGAATTATAATGGTATTTTTCTTTTTCAATTTCAGCTGATAGTTCAGCCAAACTAAGATAGCGAACTTCATCGTTTGGAAAATATTCAATATCATCAAAATGCTCTCTTTCTAACAAAAGATCATGCAAACGCATTTGAGATTGGATCAACTCATCTACTTTTTCGCTTTTCGATATCTTATTTTTTGATTGCTCGTTCTCAATATCTTCGTTGTCACGAAACCACTGAAAAAAAAGAGCATAGTTTACTCCAGCGTTTAAAAAGTCTTTATAAGCAGATAGTTGGTTTAACATATAGCTATAACCAGCGTTAATACTATTAACTTCAACATTTCTATCAGTTGTATAATTTGCTATTAAAGGGAGACTAGCTTCTCTATTGTCTCCAAAAATATTTGTATACTGTTCTATTAAAGAATTAAAACCGTCATCATCTATACCATATACAGCAGGGCTTAAAACCTCTTTTCTAGTCGCACTTACCTTTATACTTTTAACTTCTTCTTTGACATCAAGAAACGACAGTTTCAATGATACCTCTTCCTTAGTATTCTTAATTTGCGACTGCCTAATGTACTCTCCTTCATGTGGAAGTTTTAAAAACTCATTGTCGGCTTTAGTTCTAGTAGTAGGTTGTCCACTAGAATCTAAAACCCCGTTTACAAACCAACTCAACCCAGTAGCCAAAGCCTGCAAAATCTGCGACTTACCTGCACCATTATCGCCCACAATCACAGTGATATTACCCGCCTTCTCGGCTGTCGGAGCAAAGTCTATTTTTAGGTCTTCAAATCGACCATAGTTTTGCAGATGTAAGCGTTTAACTTTCATTGTTTACCTTATTTTTATAGGTAGTAAATATTTAAGTATTTTATCAATTTCTGTGGTGATGCTTACCAATCAGTATAGCAACTTAAAACGCAGCTGAGGAATGCTATTGTTTTGAAAAAAGCCTCAACTTACTTAAAACCCTCTTCTAATCTTGCGCCACCGTCAATTTATAGTAACCATTCACAATCTTAGTCCTTCGATACCTTTTCTTTACTGTTTAGATTGGTTACTCTAAGTCAATACTGCTTTTATCCACTTTGTTTTACTTCTCAATGACCATTTCGATGTTTATAGGATATTCCCATGCGTTTGACTTCACTTTCTAATTTATCACTACTTAGCATCGCTGTTGGGCTGAGTCTTGCTAGCACTGCCCAAGCGGCTGCACCAGATGCCCCAGATTTATCAAATGCTGAATTCCAACAATGTTTAGATGGTCTAAAAAACTCTAGCAAATTTCGTGGCGTCGACAGTTTTACCTTTAACAACTATCGCCCTACTCAGCCTGATCCTAGTGTGATTCAGTCTCTTAACTATCAGCCTGAGTTTCAAAAAGACGTGTGGGATTATCTATCAGTGCTAGTGGACAAAGAGCGCGTAGAAGATGGTATCCGTGCCAAACGCCAGTGGAGTGACACACTACGCCAAATAGAGTCTCGTTATGGTGTAAAAGCTGAGCATGTATTAGGGGTATGGGGCGTAGAGTCAAACTTCGGTCAGACATTGGGCAAAAAGCCACTGTTTGAATCTTTAGCGACACTGTCATGCTTTGATCGTCGCCAGAGTTACTTCCAAGGCGAGTATGCCAATGCTCTAAAAATCGTCCAAAATGGTGATATCGCACCAAGTGATATGACTGGCTCTTGGGCAGGTGCTTTTGGGCAGACACAGTTTATGCCAAGCACTTTCTTAGAGTTGGCTGTCGACTTTGATGGTGACGGACGCCGTGATTTGGTCAACAATGTCCCTGACGCACTAGCCTCCACTGCGAACTTTTTGAGTAAGCGCGGCTACCGCTCAGGCGAGCCTTGGGGCTATGAAGTCAAACTACCTGATGGCTACTGGGCAGCGTCTGACCGTAAAAACAAAAAGTCTATCAGTCACTGGCGTGGTCAAGGTCTAACACTCGCGAATGGTGGCTCTCTACCATCTGATTTAAGCAGCGCAGGATTATTATTACCTGCTGGTATTGAAGGCCCTGCATTTTTGGTTGGTAAAAACTTCGATACGTTTTATTCATACAATGCCTCAGAAAACTACGCATTGGCAATCGCTCATTTAGCAGACCTAATCATCCGCGAAGACAGTAGCAAAACCGACTTTGCCACAGCGTGGCCAACGGATGACCCAGGAATCAGCCGCCAACAAGCAAAAGACATTCAACAAGCACTATTAAATGCTGGTTATGATATTGGTGGTGTTGATGGCATCATTGGTGATAACACTCGTACTGCTATCCAGCAATACCAATCTAGTAAAGGTATATTTCCAGCAGATGGCCGCGCAGGACAGAAATTCTATCGCGCAATCGTTGGTAATGCAGCGACAAATCAAACTCAGTTTGGCCAACCTTCAAATAGCAGACCTTTAAACCCTGCCCCTGCTGATCGTATGGGACAACTGATCCAACAGCAAACGACTACACCTAGCAACACTTATTCAGCGCAACCAGCTGCTCAATCATCGACGTCTGACAATACACGCTATCGCCGCGTTACTAGTGCCGATGGTACTATTCAGCTCGTCCGTGTTGACGAAGGTTCGTAAGATTAAATAATCTGTTCTTTAGCACATAAAAAAGCCACGCTATGATTAGCGTGGCTTTTTTTGGTTTTGTCAAAAAACTACATAAAATTTTGAAAGCTAAAATGATAACTTAAACGATAGGTGGTGGATTTGGCTTACCATTGTCACCATCCCAGTTTTCACGCGCTTTGTCATCTAAATCAGCAGGGGTTTTTGATTCCCACTTGCCATTCTCTTTCCAAGTTGCATCGCCCCAATCTTCGTCTTGTTCTTTTCTATCCAAATCTTTATAAGCTTGGCTTGGATCGATACCACGGCGTTTCATATCTGCTACTTGCTCTTCTAATGTATGAAACTGTTCAGAGTCATGCATCGTTTTTTCTAAACCATCTAATTCATTTCTTAGTTCGTCACGTTTATCGTTACTCATTATATACTCTCCTTAATGGGTCAATATTATTGTACGTTTTATACGTTTTTAATTTTAATATAAGCGATGTGTTCATCATAAATATCTAACCAGTCTTATTATCACCAGTCTTGAACGGATTCACAACCATTGGCTCGTATGCTTTGTATTACAAAACGTATTCATAGAATCATACATACTACTGACAATGTCTATCATGATGAATATTTTAAAATTGAGGAGATATGAGAAGCACTAATAATAGGTGCTACTAAAAAAGTATATTTATCATTGCGACTGAGAATCCGAGTTTTTCCACAGATTCTTTGCATAAAAGGTCAATTTCCAAAGCTCTTGTGAAGCTCGAGTACCGTAAGTGGTCAGCTGTATCCAGTTGGCACCAACCAGTTGACGCTGCAATTTATTTAAATCATCTTGAGAAATTTGGCAGCGCGAGACAGCATGAACATTGGGCATATCTTGTTTGACGTCTTGCTCAGCCTTTGACGCTATGAGGCGATTCATGGTGTTTTGCAAGCCATAGCTAGAAAAGTTCGATGGGATTTTCATTAATGAGACCAGTATCTCTTCCCACGTTAATGCCAGCAGTCTGGTCACATCTGTTAAATTACCACCCTCATAAGCTTGGGCGCTATACCGAACATCTATCCCTTCTGTCAATACAATTGGTTGGCTCACGTTATCCGCCGCAAAGGCTTCATCGACAGGACTGTCTTTCTTAACAGTTTTATTAGTAGATAATATATCTGCAAATCTTTCAGCCACTGATTGGTTGCTGAACTTGATGGTTTCCTCATTAGCCCTTACCCAGCCACCAGTTACCTTATGATCAACCATGATATTGTCGTAAGCTTTTGCGATCAGTTTTTCGATATCAGCTTCTGTATCATAATAATATAGTTGATTATCTTGCCTAGTCACCAACTTAATGAACTCTTGCAGTTGACGGCTAATGAGCGCATCTTGAGAATGATTTTTGACTAACACAAATAAGGGTTTGCTTTTGGCTTTAGCATTCAAATAGCTCAAATGCATTTGACTGACGCCTGTTCTTTGTACCGTACCGTAGCTGTCTCCAATGATCATCGCCACATAATCGCAGGAATCGATACATTGTCGACCATATAAAGAGGCTGTCGGCAATTGGCTCGACACATCATAGGTCAAAAATGCAAACGGCTGAAAAAATATCGCTAAGCTGTCTAAGACCAACAACTGGTCATTATCAGCGCATATGATATGAATATGGTAGCGACGGTTTGGCACAATCACCTCTAAAATCAGGTCATGATATAAAAGAATATGATATAAAAGAGAGCACAAATATCTTGTTTTGCACAGACTAGCACAGTCTTATAAAAATTTGGTTCAATTTATTTTAATGATATAAGTATGATTAGGGGCTTTATATAAGCAGTATCAGTCGCCCTTACTTAGCATAATATTGTAATACGACTTCGCTGCCAAGCAACCGCGTAATCAAAACATCCAGTTTGCCATCATATTTGGTCGCATAAAAAACCAATGGCGACCGCAGATTAACATCTGAGCCACCAATGGCAGCTAGACCATTTGACTGACTCTTAATTGACGCTGACAGCTGGTTCACGACCAATAGTTGTTTGACGCGCTCGGCGATTGCTTGTCCAGAGTCAACCACTTGCATCGATAACTGCTGCTGAGCAATCTCATCTAATAAGAATTCTTTAAAAAACGGATAATGCGTACAGCCTAGTACCAATTGGTCAATACCATCATTTGCAAACACTTGTAGCTGCTGGCGCAAATTTAGAGCCGTTTCGCTTTCCTCTGGCATCCCAGCCTCTACCCAAGGTACTAATTGCGGATCAAAATACTTGGTAACGATAGTATGGTTAGGTTTTGCGACGTTATTGATAACGTCATTCAGCAACGTACCATTCAAAGTCGCCTTGGTCGCCAATACTGCAACACGGCCACTTTTACTGGCGAGTACTGCTGGCTTCAAGGCAGGGACTAAACCAACGATAGGTAACTGTGGATAATAACGCCGTGCTGTCTCCAATGCATAAGCTGAGGCACTGTTGCACGCAATGACGATAAGCTTACAGCCTTGCTGATACAACCACTCTACTGCCGTCAACGTTAGCGCTTCGATATCTGCACTGTCACGATTACCGTAGGGTACATTCAGCGTATCAGCATAATAAACATAACGCTCGGTAGGTAATTGCTTCGCTAAATGTAGATAGACAGACAGTCCTCCAAGACCAGAATCAAACAGTCCAATTGGCGCGTTTCGACTTCTATTATGCACAGTGGTATTAATGCCAGTTTTAATAATAGTAGCATTAGATATACATTCAGAGCCGTTACTATTAAGGCCATCTGAGCGTACTTTGATTGTATTAGGGGTATTACTTGCGGCAATATCCATGATTACGTTACTGCCATTTTTATACACATATCGTCATCTTTATACTGCTTATTCAATCGCGGATTGACTTAAATATGGCCATTCCACTATAAGAGTATTACTGTGTTAACCTCGCTTGAAGTATTTAATATACATCTACACTCAGTTGCCTTGTACTACTTTTAAATTGAATCGACTATATCATACCGCTATCAGTGTTTTAGTTGGTAAAAATCATTCTATCTATTGAGTGTAGCGTAATTTACCAGTGTTGTTAATCGGCTGGCATCGATAATTGATATGAGCTACCGCCACTTTGTAAGGTTAATATTACCTTACCATCTTGCTCTCTCAGTTCACCAATTTCCGTCAAATGATAAAAGGTGTTACGACCGATCAGTGCGGTCAAACCATTTCTAACGGGCATATAAGGACGTATTTGCCTTTCGGATGTTTTCCCCTGATGATTATCAGCATCTACATCAGCCATTGTATGGTCGATTGTATTATTACCTTTAATATTATACGCCTTTAATATGATTTGATGCTCATCATCTAAACGCACCACATCACCTGTTGTGGTCGTAAACTCTAACCAACTTTTATTGCCCTCATTGACGATACCGACATCATTAATCAGAAGTGGCGCATCTTCCACTTGAATGCGGATTTTTTGCACAGGTGTCTTCAAAAAGTACTCAGTGATGCCCTCATTTTCTTCTTTCCACAATATAGTCGCAAACAAGCTGACTAATGACTCTCTAGTCATTTCACCACCTTCATGCCACCACTCACCATTTGCCTTTATGACCAGATCCATATCAGCCACATTATCAGGATGCCAGTTCTCTAGTGGTGGTATTGCACGACCTTTGCGTGAGCCTGCAGTAGACTTTAAATACAGGCTAAGCGCATCCATGTTATTTAGGTCGGGTGACAGGTTATCAGGGACTTCAGCACCATTTTTACGATTACTAGCAGCACTATTATTATCATTATTCATTGTATAATCCTTTACCTAGTATTCAAAGTTTGGCAAATCTGTTATTACTATAAATTTTAGTTTCGGGTATGATGAGACCACGTCATCATAAACCACTCATTAACTCGATATTACCTTAACACCTATACTCATAAATGCGTATCGTGTTTATAGGACTTTTCTTTTATAATGAGTAACGATTTTTTATTTTTATTAAAACGATCAAGTGGCTATTGTGTTAATGACACATTTTACGTTATGTGTTGATATCTTTAAATAAATTGATCTCAATAGCAGCGTGATCAATTGATGCCGCAAAGACAGTTTTTATCGGGCAGCCATATGTCTGAGTAACGTTAGCGCCGCAACTCTATTATTCAATTGTTAAGCTAATGATGCCCTGAGATAAGCCACTAAAAGTTTAGGAGTAGGTATGCAAGAGCCAAACAATCAAGAAGCAATCATCGACGGTAATACTGTGAACACTGACAAGCCAGAAACAGCAAATCTGCACAAAGCAGCGCCAGAAGTTGCGACTCAAGAAGTGGCAGTTGGAGAAGTCGCAGTGGAAGAGCAACTTGCTGAAGAAGTTATTATCGAAAAAGCACCAGAGCCAGTCGTAGAACCTGTAGCGGCAGAGCCTGAAATCGAACGTGAATCAATGGAGTTCGATGTCATCATCGTCGGTGGTGGACCTGCTGGTCTCTCTGCCGCTATTCGTCTACGTCAACTTGCTATTGCAGCTGGCAATGATGAATTTATGGTTTGTGTGGTCGAGAAAGGCTCTGAATTTGGTGCTCATACCTTATCTGGCGCGGTCATCGAACCACGTGCGTTGAACGAGTTAATTCCAGATTGGAAAGAAAAAGGCGCACCGCTTAACGTGCCAGCGACCGAAGATCGCTTCTACTATCTAAACTCGGCCACACGCTCTACTAAAGTTCCTGATTCTTTGATTCCAGGGCCGATGCACAATGACGGCAACTATATTGTCTCCTTAGGTAATGTGGTTCGTTGGTTGGCTGTACAAGCAGAAGAGCTAGAAGTCATGATGTTCCCAGGCTTCCCTGCCGATGACATCTTATATAATGACGATGGCTCTGTACGCGGTGTCTTAACGGGTGATATGGGCGTGGCTGCTAATGGCGAAGCCAAGCCAAGCTTTGAGCCTGGTTACGAGCTGCTTGCCAAATATACTATCTTTGCTGAAGGTAGCCGCGGTCACCTAGGCAAACGCTTGATCAGCCGTTTTGATCTTGATAAAGACTCAGATCCTCAGCATTATGGTCTTGGCTTGAAAGAGCTGTGGGACGTTGTACCTGAAAAACATGAGCAAGGCGTAGTCATGCACGGTCTTGGCTGGCCATTGACCGAAACGGGTTCTACTGGTGGCTGGTGGTTGTACTTTGATGAAAACAACCAAGTTAGCTTTGGTCTTGTCGCTGACTTGTCTTACCACAACCCATATATGTCGCCATTTGATGAGATGCAGCGTTTGAAAACGCATCCTGTCATCAAAAACGTATTAGAAGGCGGCAAACGCATTTCTTACGGCGCACGTGCATTGACCAAAGGTGGTCTAAATTCACTACCGAAATTCACATTCCCAGGTGGTGTTTTGGTCGGTGATGATGCTGGCTTCTTGAACCCTGCCAAAATCAAAGGGACTCATACCTCGATGAAATCAGGTATGCTCGCAGCCGAAGCTATCTTTGAAGCATTACAAGCTGACCGTCAGCATGACGAAGTCGTTGCTTATACAACAATGTATAAAGAGTCATGGCTGTATCAAGACAACTATGAATCACGTAACTTCTCGCCTGCGATACATCGCATGGGTCTGTTTATGGGCGGTGCTTTCACCTTTATTGAGCACAATCTATTAAAGGGTAAAATGCCATTTACCTTACATGACAATCTACATGACTATGATCAGCTTGAACGTGCTGCTCATGCTTATCAGCCAACTTATCTCAAGCCTGATGGCAAGCTGGTCTTTGATAAATTGTCGTCAGTGTTCATCTCTAATACCAACCACGCTGAAGATCAGCCGACGCATTTGAAACTGACCGATCCAACGGTTCCTGTCTCAATTAACTTACCTTTATATGCAGAGCCTGCGCGTTTATATTGCCCAGCCGGTGTTTATGAAGTGGTTAAAAATGCTGAAGGTGCTAAGTTTGTTATCAATGCACAAAACTGTGTACATTGCAAAACGTGCGATATCAAAGATCCTTCGCAAAACATCACTTGGGTAACGCCAGAAGGTGGCGGTGGCCCTAACTATCCAAACATGTAATCTATGATTGAGACCATCATTGCTCCCATAGCGTTATAGCAGTTCAATAAAAAACCGCCCTTTCTATATTATAGAAAGGGCGGTTTTTTGTACTTATAGACTTCATTTAATCATCAAAATTAATCTGTCCACGCATCACGATTGGCTTCATCTTTCAGCTTCACGAAATCATCAGGGTTAAATTTGATTTGATCTCCTGTTTTGCCCTCTTTTATTTGACGTTCATAATCACGTAAAATTCTAAGCGCCACTGGAGATAGCATGACAATAGCCACCAAGTTGACCAGTGCCATCAGACCCATTGATAAATCGGCGAAATTCCAAATAGCAGGTAAGCTAGCAACGGCACCAATGAATACCATGCCCAATACCATGAAGCGGAATACCATGATCATTACCTTGGCATTTTTGGCACCAGAGATAAACTCAAGATTCGACTCACCATAGCTATAATTGGCGATGATAGAAGTGAACGAAAAGAAGAAAATAGCGATGGCAACGAACACCACACCTAAGTCACCCACATACTGTGATAGTGCTAGCTGAGTCAGCTGAATACCTTCTTGTTCAACATTTGGATCGACCACACCAGATAATATGATAATCGACGCGGTTGCTGTACAGATGATGAGCGTATCCATGAATACACCCAGCATTTGCATGAAGCCTTGCACTGCAGGATGATCAGGATGGCTTTTTGCAGTTGCTGCCGCATTAGGCGCTGAACCCATACCGGCTTCGTTAGAGAATAAGCCACGTTTGATACCATTAATCATTGCCTGAGCAATACCATAACCAATCACACCACCGGCTGCTTGCTCAAAACCAAATGCTGATTTTACAATCAAAGCAATCGCTGCTGGGAACTGGCTAAAGTTGGTAACGATAATATATAAGGCCAATAACACATATAAAATAGCCATGACTGGTACGATTTTACCCGCGATACGAGCAACCGAACGCAAGCCACCGAATACCACTGGCGCTACTAAGACTACTAGTATCAAGCCTGTCATCCATGTTGGAATACCGAAGGCTTCATGCGTTGCCTGTGCAATGGTATTTGACTGTACGCCGTTGAACGCCAAACCAAAAGCCACCAGCAAACATAATGAGAAAAATATAGCCAACCAGCGTTTACCCAGACCTTTTTCAATATAGTAAGCCGGTCCACCACGATAGACATTGTCGTTGTGCGGTACTTTATATGCTTGAGCGAGCGTTGATTCAATGAAGCTCGTCGACATACCGACGATTGCAGTCATCCACATCCAAAACACAGCACCTGGACCGCCAAGATAAATCGCAATGGCTACCCCTGCTAAGTTACCTGTGCCGACGCGCGCTGCTAATGATGTCATTAATGCTTCAAACGAGCTAATACCGCCATCTTTACGCCCTTGATTGGAAACGCGTAATAGCTTCCACATATGGCCAAAATGACGAAACTGAATAAAGCGTGTAATAATGGTAAAGTAAAGACCTGCGCCAATAAGTACGAACACTAACAATCCATACCAAGGGTTACTGGCAATCAACCAATCATTGTTACCCCAAATAATGCTGACACCATAATTTACGATGCTATTAAACCAACCTGCTATTCCGTCATTCATACGGACTCCTCATTAACGATTAACACTTTATAGACTTTCTCTAAGAGTAGTACCGGTATCATATTTCGACCAATGCCAGACACTAAAGCATCTGGTTCAAAACATTCGATACCAAAATATCATGTGCATGATATAGACATTGAGTGATTAACGATTATCACATTTGGTTATTAACTCTGATAATATATTTATTAAATAAATGTTACTTACACTTGATATACTATAGAATGTATTGAGTAACAATTTAGCAGTATTTATTAAACTATTGTTGTATCATCCCTGCGATTTTAACTATTGAGAGGATGTATACCAATATTAGATACTATATAGATATCTTAAATGCACACTCAATTATTGCCATTACTTCTATTTAGTACAGGCAAAATGCATTTTAGACATTCATGTTGATGTAATATTTACTGGTCAACATGAATTTTTGGAACATTAAAAATGTTCAGGTCCTTGTCAGGAAGACAAGATTGCAAAAAAGACAGTGGATTGTCCTACTCCCTCTCTCTCTTCCTCGATAAGCCCTATTATTCCTATACAACATTTTTAATAAAAGTGACTGATGCAATACTGAAGCATTCATTTATCACTTTTGGCAATCAGCTTTCAGTAAAAACATGCTGTTACGTATTGCGTTTCCCACTGTTTGGCACAGTACGTATCTATTTTTTATGACCATTTGAGTAATAAAAAATAGCCAAAACCTTTCTCATGTTGTTGGTACTTTTTTAGTAACACTATTAAATAATTTTGGATTTGCAGTCTATCAAGCAAATTGTTGCCATAGATATAATATCGCGGTAATCGATAAATGTGAAACCATCACGATTCAGTAAAATTAGACCGACAATAACATTTTAGGTAAGACAAAAGGAGTTGTCCTATGGAGAACCACAGCGATTCATCTGGATATTGGAAAGCCAATATTCGTCTCATTCAAGGTTGCCTTGTCGTTTGGGTACTATGCTCGTACGGCTTTGGTATTTTGTTTCGTCCATTGTTAGCTGGTATCAAAATCGGTGGTACTGATCTGGGCTTTTGGTTTGCTCAGCAAGGATCTATTGGTATTTTTATCATCCTAATTTTCTTTTACGCTTGGCGTATGAATAAGTTAGATAAACAATATGGCGTAGACGAGGAATAGCCCCATGAGTCAATTTGTAATTAATCTTATTTTTGTGGGTCTATCTTTCGCACTGTACTTCGGTATCGCGATTTGGGCTCGTGCTGGTTCGACCAGTGAATTTTATGTTGCTGGCGGTGGTGTCCATCCGGTCGTTAACGGTATGGCAACCGCTGCTGACTGGATGAGTGCGGCGTCATTTATCTCAATGGCAGGTCTGATTGCTGCTGGTGGTTATGGCGCTTCTACCTATTTGATGGGTTGGACAGGCGGTTACGTTCTACTGGCAATGCTTTTAGCGCCTTACTTGCGTAAATTTGGTAAGTTCACGGTTCCGGACTTTATCGGCGATCGTTTTTACTCAAAAACGGCTGCTATGATTGCTGTGGTCTGTTTGATTACTGCATCGACCACTTACGTTATCGGTCAGATGACCGGTGCTGGTGTTGCATTCTCGCGCTTCTTAGAAGTTGAGAGTAGTACTGGTCTTATTATCGCTGCTATTGTTGTCTTCTTTTATGCTGTACTTGGTGGTATGAAAGGGATTACCTATACGCAGGTTGCACAGTATGTGGTTCTGATGATTGCCTATACTATTCCTGCCGTCTTTATTTCACTTGAGTTGACAGGTAACCCGATTCCAGGCTTAGGTTTGTTCTCAAACCATGTCGAATCAGGTGTCCCTATTTTGACCAAGCTAAATCAAGTCGTTACTGACTTAGGTTTTTCTTCGTATACTGCTGACGTACCTAACAAGCTCAATATGGTATTGTTTACCTTGACGCTTATGATCGGTACAGCAGGTCTACCACACGTTATCATTCGCTTTTTCACTGTACCTAAAGTCGCTGATGCTCGTTGGACTGCTGGTTGGACGTTAGTATTTATCTCACTATTGTACTTCACTGCTCCAGCAGTAGGTGCTATGGCGCGCTTAAACTTAGTAGATACTATCTACCCACAAGGTGTTGAAAACCAACCTATTCTCAATGATGATCGTCCTGATTGGATGAAAACTTGGGAAGAGACAGGTCTTATCAAGTATAACGATCTAAACAATGATGGTCGTATCCAGTTATATAGTGACAGTGGACTTGGTGCCGCTCAGATCGCTCTTAATACTGCTCAAGCTGACGGTGGCGATGTTGCTGCAGCAACTGCAGCAGTAGAAACCGCTCGTATTGCACATGATGCAGAGCTTGAGGGTCGTTTTGCTGACGCTGGATGGGCAGGTAACGAGCTTGATGTTAACGCTGATATCTTAGTTCTAGCGAATCCAGAGATTGCACAGCTTCCACCATGGGTTATTGGTCTTATCGCTGCAGGTGGTTTGGCAGCAGCACTATCAACAGCTGCAGGTCTACTGCTCGCAATTTCATCAGCCATCAGTCATGACTTAATTAAAGGTAACTTAAACCCAAATATTACTGATGCACAAGAGTTGAAGTATGCTCGTATCACTATGGGTGTGGCGATTGTAGTAGCGACTTACTTAGGTATGAATCCACCAGGGTTTGCCGCACAGGTCGTAGCACTGGCCTTCGGTATTGCGGCCTCTTCATTGTTCCCTGTGTTGATGATGGGTATTTTCTCTAAACGCATCAACAATCTTGGTGCTATTGCAGGTATGTTGACTGGTTTAATAGTCGTTCTTGTCTATATCTTTATGTTCAAAGGTTGGTTCTTCATCAGCGGTACTGCTAACTTCCCTGATACTGAAGAGTACTGGTTATTTGGTATCTCACCATTATCATTTGGTGCAGTTGGTGCATTGCTTAACTTCATCGTAGCATTCGCTGTATCTTATGCTACTGCGCCACCACCAGCACATATCCAAGAGTTGGTTGAGAGCGTACGTTCTCCACGTGGCGCTGGCGGTGCAGTCGACCACTAAGCTCACAACTGAGGATATATCTTCTGTTACTATATATCACTCACAGGCAGTAATTGCTTGTGGGTGATTTTTTTATTCTATAGCTATAATAACTAGATTTTTAATTTATCCAATAGGTTCAATTAAATACATCTAACGCATTAAGGAATATTTTATGCTTTTTGAGTTTATCGCTACCATCGCTGCCGCATTTGGTATGGCTGGAATAGCACTTATCATAACTCACCTCAGCAAACTGGCAGGCAAACGCGCTCCTAAATGGCTGATTCCCTTATTTGCTGCTATTGGTATGTTTGCATTTCAAATAAACCAAGAGTACAGCTGGTATGGCCAACAAGTTGAAAAGCTACCAGTAGGCGTAGAAGTCGTCAAAACAGCAGAAAGCACGGAGTGGTTCCGTCCATGGTCTTACGCTAAGCCGCACATATTACGGTTTATCGCTGCAGATATTGGAAACGCTAGTGTACAAGTAGATAATCCAGATATACATTTATTCAATTTGTATTTATTTGAAAGACGAAGAAGTATAGAGAAAGTTCCTCAAGTTATCGATTGCAGTATTCCTGCACGTGCAGACTACGTTATACCTGAGAAAGGCAATACCCTATCAATTGATGAACATGTAAGACAAACGACTGCATGGCGAGATTTAGCCACAGATGATCCATTATTTACCAGCATTTGCACTGATAAACAAAGCTAACGAATTAAAAGAGAATTAAGACAGTAAATCCATTAGTAGTACATTTTTCAAAAAGATATATGATGATAAGGCGGTATTTTAGATGAATAAAAAATCTAAATTACCGCCTTATTTACTTTGCTTTTCACTGACGATATTAACGAGACGTTTTCGTGTAAGTATGCTTAGAATTGGCTCCTAGCAGCAGCCCCGCACATAAACCACCGAAATGCGCGGCAAAGGAAATACCTTCTTGCGGCATCAAACCCTCTTTGATAGTGAGCCAATACCCCGCCCCCATAACGATACAAGCAATAAAATAACCCCAGCGCCGTGCAAATACAGCCCCTCCTATCATGTAACCGAGCATCGCAAAGCATAACCCCGAAGCTCCAATATGAATAGAAGATGGCGAACCGATAATCCAAGTGACTAACCCAGAAGCCACTATCAATTTAAGTATGGTTCGATAGGCATTTTTTTCAAATAACCCGAATAAAAATAATATTTGTAATAACGTTACCGTGTTGCCAAGTAAATGTGAATAATTACCATGCATCGTCCATGAAGCAAAAACGCCTATCATGCTGCCCACATCTAGGGCACGTGGCACAATACCAAAAATATTCCATAGTCCAAATAATGCCACTTCATTCAGAAAAAACATGCCCCACATGGGTATTAGTACAAAAGCATATAAACCAAAAACTTGCTTGATTCGGGCTACGAACAAGGTAAATAATTGCCGCCAGTTCATATTATTTTTTATCCTTTGGGTTAATTGCTTCAAGCATTTCTTACGGATTTATAGCAAATAGTGGGTGCTCTACTGGTTTAAATGACAATAATGCAGCATCTTTATCAGCCGTTAAGTAGCTATCACCATGTAATAATGATGTCGAGTGGTAAGGAACCAACGCAGTAGGAATGAAGCTACGTGCCGCATCGATATGCTTGATTGAGTCATCAAAAAAGATATGTGGTGCAAACGTTCTCAGGACTGCTGTTTTCTCCAAACCTCCTAAGAAGAATGCCATATCAACGTTTACGCCCCACTCTCGCAGCGTCTTGATAGCACGCAGATCAGCAGGTGCATTACGAGCAGTGACTAAAGCAATCTTTATTGGAGACAGTTTCAGACCAGCTGGCAGACGCTCTTGCAGGCTCGATAGCTTGATTAACAGCTCAGCATAAGGCCCTTTTTCAATCGGCAAGTCACGCATCTGTGCTTCACGATCATGAAAAGCACGCAGGCCTTTTTGTTTATAGAGCAACTCTCCTGAATCATCAAACAACACTGCATCGCCATCGAAGGCAATACGTAATTGCTCAGTATCTAATTCATAAGTATTAACAGGGGTCGCATCCAGTATCGCACAAGCACAAATATTGGCATCGGCAACTTGCTGCGCATCATCACGATTGGTGGTCAGAAATAAATCGACATTGAAATCTTTTATGTAAGGCGCAACAGGGCTACCTGAAATAAATGCTGAGCGTGAAATATTAATACCATCTGCAAGAATGGCATTGAGTACCTGAATACCGGTGTCTGGACTACTTTTTGAGACAATGACCACTTCTACCAAAGGAGCATCGGTCTCTATATCTTGCATTTTGTTATTATTACAATAATAATTGAGATTCAGCAATGCTTTGATTAGTGGATATCCAGCGCCAATATCTAAAGGATCATTTTCACGCTCGGTCATGTAGTCACGAAACTCTTTGATAGCGCTTATCGGGCGCTGCTCTAATAACTCTAATAAATAATTTTCTGATTCCGTTAAATCAAAAAGCGCGGTTGCAGAAATCGCGACTATAAGCGTGTTAGTAAAATCGATGGCCATTATTTTCTCTACTTATCAAACTATCTATTCAGAAGTGCCAACCAGTTTACTACATTCACAAGCCCTTAGAACGATAAGAAAAGTTATCCACGTATAATCTACGCTAATAAAAAATTCACCTTCGAGGCTATAAAAATAGCCACTCAGAAAGTGTCTCATAGTGCGACTATATGGAGGATAAGTTAATAATAGAATAATGATGCCCACTTTTCCTTTGATCATAAAAAAGCCATATTGCTATGAAAACAATATGGCCTTACTAGTCGAAACTTTAGATGAACTATAAACTGTGATTTTCTAAACTTACTGTTATCTATAAAGCTTATGTTAGCAAAACTAAAGATATCGCTGGGAAGGCGACCAAAATAACCAGTCGTATCAAATCAGAGACAATGAATGGTGCGACCCCGCGAAACATATCAGACAGCTTAATATGCGGTGCCATTGCCTTAATCACAAAAATATTCATCCCCATCGGTGGCGTAATCAGTCCAAGCTCTACTGTCAATACAGCGATGATACCAAACCACACTGGATCAAACCCTAACGCCACAATGATTGGATACACCACTGGAATAGTAATGACTAGCATTGCTAAAGCATCCATGAACAACCCTAAGAGGAAGTACATGATTAAGATACAGATCAGTACGATCATTGGGCTGACGTCTAGCGTACCAATCCAAGTTGCTAGTGTATAAGACAAGCGTGAGACGGATATAAAGTAACCCAAGGCTTCTGCACCCAGTAGCATAAAAAACACCACTGCTGACAATGCGAGCGTCTCAATCAAAGACTGCTTTAAACCATCTAAACGCATGCCTTTGACAAAAGCATAAGCCCAAGAAACAAACGCACCGACTGCTGCTCCTTCTGTTGGGGTAAATAACCCAAAGAAAATACCAGCGATAATCACAATGAAAATAAAGCTAAATGGTATGAGTCCCGTCAACGATAGCAACTTGGCTTTCAAAGAAGTAGGCTCACCGCGACGTGCTAAATGCGGCTTCCAGCGTACCATAACCATGACAGTGATTGAGTACATCACCATCCCTAACATACCAGGTAAAAAGCCAGCAATAAACATATCACCGACAGACTGCTGAGTTAGGATGGCATAGACCAGTAGCGCAATGCTGGGCGGGATCATAATACCTAACGTACCACCTGCTGCTAAAATGCCACAAGCAAAACCAGGTTGATAACCGTACTTTTCCATTTGTGGCAATGCAACCTTGGTCATGGTAGATGCCGTCGCCAATGATGACCCTGAGATTGAAGCAAAGATACCGGACGAGCCTATACCAGCAATACCCAGACTCCCCCTCACTCCACCAAATATTGTGCGAGTTGCATCAAACAACTTTCCTGCCATACCCGAATGAGAAGCAAAAACACCCATCAGTATGAATAAAGGAATGGCACTAAAATCATATTTTGCTAAAACATCAACTGGTAAATCCTTCAGCATCTGTACGGCACCAATCGGTGCTGTCACCGCACCGAAGCCAACCAAACCAACACCTAGCATAGCGAGCGCAACAGGAACACGCAGCATGACCATCGCAATCATGCACAACAAACCAATGGCGCCAATAATTTCTGGACTCATGCCCCTGTCTCCTCAGCGTCAAAGAACTCGCCTGTTTTAAAGATATTAATGGATTCTATTAATGATCGAATGGCAAGTAGTATGCTTAAAAAGGCACTGATAGCGTAAATGGGCATCATAGATATTCGAAGGTCTTGAGTGACTTTGCCATACTCTATCGCGTCAAAAGCACTCTCATAAAGTCCCCATGTGAATACAATACCGATGATGAAGAAACCCATCATAAAAGTGCCCATCATGTAGCCTTTAACAGCTTTTGACATTTTTTGAGTGAAGACATCGACAATGATTTGTGAGCGTTCCACAAAAGCGGCAAAGGCAGCTAACAATGCAAATAGCATAAAGTAGGAAACTATCTCTACACTACCTTTGACCGTAAATCCAAACTCACCACCAGTGAGCTTGAAAATATAACGAGCTGTCACATCTAACATAGTTACAAGAACAAGAATGATAAGACTAATGCCACCGATGAACTGACATAGCCTAGAAATAAAGGTGCTAATTTTTACTAAAAATGCCATGTGATACCTCCAATGAATTAAACCTTACAGGCTGCACTGGCGGCTTTTGCTTTTTCATAGACACTATCAGCATCTAAACCCAAAGCATTAACATCACTTAGATATTTTTTAGTGCCGTTTTCGAGCGGTCCTTTCCAGTCTGGATCATTTAGTGGATCAGGGATTTCGATGATTTCATCGCCTTTATCTCTGGCCGCTTGTATGGCCATTTGATCATGCTTATCAAACACTTCACCCACCTTGTTGGCCAGTGCCATCCCAGAATTTTTATCCAAGACTTGTTTTAAGTCATCAGGCAAATTGTCGTACTTGTCCTTATTCATAGTCACCATTAGCGCCGAACTATAAAAAGGGATGTTGGTATGATACTTGGTAATCTCGTCAATTTTAAATGCTGTGACAGCTTCCCATGGGAAACTCAACCCATCGACAACTCCTCGCTGTAACGAGGTATACATATCATTTGCAGGCAGACCTACTGGTGAAGCGCCAGCACTTTCGATAATGTCACCAGCGACGGCTGAAGGACGGCGAATGCGCATACCTTTCATGTCTTCAGGAGTACGGATCAATTTATCCGTAGTATGCAGTGCACCAGGCCCAGCACCATACATGAATAGTAGATGTGAGTCTTCATACTCACTAGCGAGCGTGCCATCCTCATAAAGAGTCTGTAGTATACAACTCATTTGAGTCGCTGAATTTGATAAACCAGGAAGTTCAGTGATTTGAGTTAAAGGAAAACGACCACTAGTATAACCATGTGCTTGTGAACCGATATCTATCGTACCTTTAGCAGCAGATTCGTAGGTAACATCTGCTTTGGCAAGACCTGCGGAAGGATATAGCTCTATTTTTAGACGACCATCAGAATCTGTTTCTATTTGTTTGGCCCAAGGTTCAAAGACCTCTGTGCTAATAGATGAGGTTGCTGGCCAAAAATGTGAGAAGCGCAAAACAGTCGTTTCTTGAGAGTTCGCTGATGAGCCATCAGTTGTATCAGCAGATTGGTTAGAACAACCTAAAAGACTGGCAGCCGCTAAGGCACCAATTGAAAAAAGAGGAGCTAACTTCATTATCAATTCCTTTTGATAATTATAAGAGTAGGAGTAAAGCTTACATTTAGTACTTCGGATTAAAAAAATAACGAGTTGTCTACAAATTTAAAACGTTATTTTTATAAAACTGTAATAAATATACCATTTAAAACTAGCAGCTATAATGATATAAGTCAAATCATTTTAGATTATTATCGCCAGTAATATATTCACTAACCGTGCATACAGTTATCCAAGATAAAATCTCTAAAAATAGGACGTATCTCTATGATAATAATCAAATAAACCATATTAATAAGGATAGGATAGTGCAAAGAATATTGAAGTCTTCATTAGCTATTTGGTAAAATTTACGCGTTTTTAGTATGTTTAGATGAATTTCTATTGAATTGAGGAAGCACTTTAGAAAGAAGCGTTATGCGATATTTTCAGATATTTAATTTTGGCAAGCTAAAAGCTAATTGTCTAAGAAAGCAGCTAACTCCCTCAAATACCAACCAAAAGAAAACCCCCTCTGACATAAGTCAAAGGGGGTTTATCTTTAGAATAGAGAGCTGACGATGACCTACTCTCACATGGACGAATCCACACTACCATTGGCGCAACGATGTTTCACTTCTGAG
>NZ_JBEOOW010000013.1:0-52641 GCF_040309505.1 Psychrobacter sp. TB55-MNA-CIBAN-0194
TATATCGTTATAATGATGCACCTATGGAGACGTGGCAGAGTGGTTGAATGCACCGGTCTTGAAAACCGACAAGGGTTTGTAGCCCTTCGAGAGTTCGAATCTCTCCGTCTCCTCCAAATTTGAAAGCCGCAATCATTATTAATGATTGCGGCTTTTTTTGTTGCATTTTTATTTTATATCGTTATAATGATGCACCTATGGAGACGTGGCAGAGTGGTTGAATGCACCGGTCTTGAAAACCGACAAGGGTTCGTAGCCCTTCGAGAGTTCGAATCTCTCCGTCTCCTCCAAATTCGAAAAAAGCCCCAATCACTATTGATTGGGGCTTTTTTTATGTGTTTTTATAATGACTTTTTTAATGAAATTGCGACGAACTAACTTTTAATGAACTAGGGCGTGTCATCAATTAGATTGTAAGGCTTAAAATGAGAAAAATTGTAGATAAACAAGGAAGGAATTGCCGTTAATATGAATATATTGACAAAATTACTAGCGCTGTTTAGCAAAATTTAGCCATTTTAAGGCCACTAAATGTATTAATGTGCTAATGGATGACACGCCCTAGCAATGACATCCTTTATTTCATTAGCGACTCATCAAACTCCACGGTTTGTCCGTCCTCTAACTTTAAAACACCTTCGCTAATCATGATGGTCAAGTCCTTGGTGTTTTTTATGGCACGCATAACGTTGATGTCTTCTATGCTACTCTCGATGATGATTTTGCCAGACTGCTCGGGTTGAATGGGCGGAGCAAACTGTGTCGAGGGCACATTGAATCTTTTGCCTTTCGTCAGCTTCGCATCTTGCATGATTAGCGTCCCTTTAAAGCTTTGAATAGCGACCTGACCGTGGTTTGATAGCATGAACTGTAGTTTTACTTGGTTTAGGCTATCGTCGTCGCTGGTCTTGACTGGCAGTAGGGCGATAGGGTAATTCTGTGCATTAGCGGTTGCTGCTTGCTGACCCTTGACGATAGGGCTTTTCTTACCCGTAGGATTGTTTGGATGTAAGCGCTCGTATTCACGCTGCTGTATGAGAGCCTGTTTGATAGTGGTACGTGGCATCGCGCCTGACTCATAAGCGCCGCTGAGCTTCATTCGCAACATATAGCGGCTAAGGACTTGCTGATCAGCCTTGGGTAGCTGCTCAAAGGTAGTACCGAGCTTTTTTTGCCACAGGTCTGAGTTGGTCGGTATTGTTTTTTTGTTTGGATCCGTTTGTGGCTGTGAGCACGCAGAAACGACTGGCAGCACTGCCAAAGCAACTGCTAGTAACAACGCTTTGTCTAAACGCTGATATAAACCCATCATCGTACACCTCCTTGTAAACCCCTATGAAAAATAAAGAGCGATAATATAGTCACGTTTATATAAATCTGCTACACCGTCATCTTTGCTTAGTCTTTTGATATCGACATTATATTGAACCGACTATAGTGGTCTTTTTATTAATATACCTCGTTTGAAGATTACTTGTGTTTAATTATCGCTAAAGGGAGCATGGAAATAAAACAGATATGTTTTTATGTTTGTGACAGCAGAAAGGTGTTGGTCAGAGTGGATGATAGTAAGGACTAGCAAAGGATATGTTTATGATGCCCATAAAAAAAGACTGAGTGCGATTAGGTGGACTCAGTCTTTTTTTATTAAAAGCCGTAAAACTGGATGATTAATAGTGGTTTTGAACGGTTATTATTATTCAATATACATTGGCATGTTGCTTTTAATGTAACTGGTTAGTTATTAGTTTGGTCATTAGCTTGATCGTTTTGTTGTAGCTCAGATAATGAATGCGTAATATTATTATTATGCGTCACAACAATAGCCTCATCAATAATATGCTGGCTAACACCGCGCTTACGTAGTGTTTCGATAAAAACTTCATCATGGGCTAACGTATAATCCTGATGATCACGATCAAGACCCTGACGAATATATAGGCGGATAAGACCTTGAATACGTTTAAAACCTAAATCCGACGAAGTCGCTTCTAGTAGCGAAATCATTTCTTCAGACAGGCGAATGCTGACTGGACGCATGATTTTTTGTGGATGATCAGAAAATCTATTTTTTACACGTACAGGTATCATAATAAACCATTACTTTTAGTGAGTAGGAGTAAAGCGCTCAGACAAAAATTAACCCAATCAATACTTCACTTACCATACAACAAAAATGCACAAAAGAACACAGTAGCCATGCGAATATTATGACCATCACATATATAAATGGCGACCATAAAAAAAACCTTCATCAAGTAATGATGAAGGTTTTCAGTATATGGCTCTCCAACCTGGGCTCGAACCAGGGACACACGGATTAACAGTCCGTTGCTCTACCAACTGAGCTATTGGAGAATAGATGGTCATAACAGTAAGTTTAGTAAGCATTATATAAGAACAATTGCTTATCTTGTTTGCGTTATGTGGGGCGTATTTTAGCCAAGTCATCATAGGCTGTCAACCTTATTACGCCATTAATTATCAATATTGTTGTAATTAATTCAAAATAGCTCGTTATCGCCTGTTAAATGGGCAGTTCTAGTAGATAGGTGAGTCTCAAGTTGTTATTTATTGGCTCGGCCGTCGATAATTTTATTAAGTGCATCGACCAAAGAGAAAAGTGCTTCTAATAAGTAGTCGAAGTAACCTTGCATTCGTCTTTGCGCTTAGGTTTCAAGCCTATATTTGATTAGACAACTCGTCTATCTTTTTGAATATTAACGCAATACATACATCACTTGAAACAAAAAACTTATGAGTTAGCCCTTCACATTGCTAGAATATGTCTATAGAATACCGACCGTACGGTATCTTTAATACATGCTCAAACAATTTATTATGACCAATTGATATTGAATCGAGAAACATGCTTGATTCGAAAAGGTATGTTAAATATGAGTCCTACCACTATTGCTTATGGTTACTTAGCCATTGCCATCATTTGTGAAGTGATCGGCACTACTTTTTTGATGAAGTCAGAGCAGTTCACGCGTTTGGTGCCGACGCTCATTATGGGTTTGCTTTATGTCATCTCATTTTACTTGTTGGCGCAGACCCTTAAGACCATACCGCTTGGTATTGCCTACGCGCTGTGGGGCGGACTCGGAATCGTACTGACATCGCTTGTTGGCTTGGTGTTTTTTAAGCAAAGCCTTGATACAGCGGCAATGGTTGGTATTTCTATGATTGTAGGCGGTGTGATGGTGATGAATTTACTCTCTAATTCTGTGGTGCACTGATATGGAAATTGAAAACGCTCATAAACGTAAAAAACAACCAGAAGTTATTCGTCGTGCGCTGCTCGATCAGGCTGCACGAATAACGCTAGAGCAAGGGTTGTCGAAAGTCACTTTCCAAGCCGTGGCAGATGCGGTTGGGGTGACCAAAGGTGGCATCATGCATCATTTCGCCACTAAAAACGCGCTCATTCTTGAAGTATTTCATGATGCGATGGCGAAGTTTGAGGCAGAGGTGGATAGCGCAATGGCGAAAGATCCAGTGCGTTATGGCTCTTTCACCCGCGCTTATATAGATGCCACGATAAGTCTAGGCGAAAAAGGGCAGGAAGAGTTTGACAGTCAAGCGACGCTATATGTATTGATGCTAGGTGATAGTGAGCTGCGTGAATTGTGGGCCAAGTGGTCAAACGAGCAATTGAAGAAGCATGAGGCAACCGATAATACCGAGACATTGTGTATGGTGCGGTTGGTCGCTGATGGGATTTGGCTTTCTGACTTCTCAGGTATCAATATCTCGGATAAGAAATCGCTACGTGAGCGTCTAATAAAAATGACGCAACGTGGTTTTGATTCATAAGCATGATATAGCACGTTAATTAAAGTGCCACACCCAAAGATTTATTAAAGAACAATTGATAATCGCATAACGACTTTTAACCACATAACGACTTGTCATCATATAACGATGCAACTTTTATTTTTAAAACTGAAACCATGACGAAATTATTCGGTAGGCGTGATTTTATAGCGCTTGTACCAGTCGTCGTAAGGAGCACTCCATGACAGCTACTCATACAAACTCAAATAACTTAACAGACATTATCGACTTAGAAAAAATACAAACTGCTTATATCAATGGTCGTTATCTGGCTGTCGATGAGTCTTTGACTACTTTTGAAGACATCAACCCAGCGACAGGTGAGTTGTTGGCTACCGTTCAACAAACGACCAATGAGCAAATCGACGAGGCTGTGAAAGCAGCACAAAAAGGTCAAAAAGTTTGGGCGGCGATGACATCAGTTGAGCGTGGTCGCATTCTATTAAATGCAGTAGCCATACTGCGCGAACGCAACGATGTACTGGCATTGCTTGAAACCAAAGACACAGGTAAAGCGTATTCTGAAACCAAGTATGTCGATATCGTTACGGGTGCTGATGTCGTTGAGTATTATGCGGGTCTTGCACCAATGATAGAAGGTCGTCAGATTCCACTACGTGATACCAGCTTTGTTTATACTCGCCGTGAACCACTTGGCGTGGTTGCTGGTATTGGTGCATGGAACTATCCAATTCAAATCGCGATGTGGAAGGCAGCACCAGCACTAGCTGCTGGTAACGCGATGATCTTTAAGCCGTCAGAAGTGACACCGTTAACTGCATTGAAACTGGCAGAAATTTTGACAGAAGCAGGTTTACCAGATGGCGTATTCAACGTCGTGCAAGGCAATTATAAAGTGGGTGAGGCATTAACTCAGCATCCTGATATCGCTAAAGTCTCGTTTACCGGTGGCGTACCAACGGGTAAAAAAGTCATGTCGAGTGCGGCAAGCTCATCTCTTAAAGACGTGACATTAGAGCTGGGTGGTAAATCGCCATTGATCATCTTTGATGATGCAGACATCGATACGGCTGCGGACATCGCGATGATGGCGAACTTCTATAGCAGTGGTCAGGTATGTACCAATGGCACGCGTGTGTTTATTCCTAAAGCGATGCAAGCTAAGTTTGAGCAGGCTATTTCAACGCGTGTTGAGCGTATTAAGTTGGGTGATCCAATGGATGAAAACATCAACATGGGCCCACTAGTCAGCTTCCCGCATATGGAAAGAGTACTTGGCTATATTGAGCAAGGTAAAGCCAGTGGTGCACGACTGCTAACAGGTGGTGACCGTGTGACAACAGGCGAATTGGCAAATGGCGCATTCGTTGCCCCGACTGTATTCACTGACTGTACTGATGAAATGACTATCGTCCGTGAGGAAATATTTGGCCCAGTAATGTCGATATTGACTTATGAGACTGAAGAAGAAGTTATTCGCCGTGCCAATGATACCGAATATGGATTGGCAGCTGGCGTCGTGACTGCTGACTTGACCCGAGCACATCGAGTCATCGCTCAAATTGAAGCAGGTATCTGCTGGTTAAATACATGGGGCGAGTCAGCCGCTCAAATGCCAGTCGGCGGTTACAAGCATTCAGGTGTTGGCCGAGAAAATGGCATTGAAGCCCTTGAGCATTATACTCAGACCAAATCTATCCAAGTAGAGTTGGGTGCGTTTGAATCTGTCTTTTAATTACTTTTATTGAGAAAGTTTTTGATCAGTTTTTTAATCAGTAAAGTAGTTCAGTAGAGATAATTTGTTTTTTATTCGACTTTACTGATAGTAAATGATTTATTTTTCAATATTATGGAGCGTTTTATGACATCAACCACACCTGAGTATGACTACATCATCGTTGGCGCAGGATCAGCAGGCAATGTGCTGGCCACGCGTTTGACCGAAGATGCCAACATTAAGGTGCTGCTACTAGAAGCGGGTCGTCCAGACCATCGCTTAGATTTTCGTACGCAGATGCCAGCAGCGCTCGCCATGCCGTTGCAAGGAACAACCTATAACTGGGGCTACAAGACAGATCCTGAACCGAATATGAATAATCGCGTCATGGACTGCGGTCGCGGTAAAGGACTTGGCGGCTCGTCACTGATTAACGGTATGTGTTATATCCGTGGTAACGCACTAGATTTTGATGATTGGTCTAAGATTAAAGGCCTAGAAGATTGGACGTATCTGGATTGCCTGCCTTATTTTAAAAAGTTAGAAAACCGTGATGCTGGCGAGAATGACTATCACGGTGTAGGTGGCCCTGTTGAGATGACCACTTCAAAACCTGGGGTCAACCCACTGTTTCAAGCAATGATTGAAGCAGGCGTGCAAGCTGGCTATCCAAGTACCGACGATTTAAATGGCTATCAGCAAGAAGGTTTTGGGCCAATGGATCGTTTCGTGACGCCTAATGGTCGCCGCGCTTCAACGGCTCGTGGTTATCTTGACCGTGCTAAGCCACGCAGTAATATCACGATTTTGACGGGTGCGCTAACCGATGTGATCTTGTTTGATGGCAAACGCGCTATCGGTGTCAAAGTCGAGCATCAAGGTCAAACCAAGAACTTTCATGCCTCTCGTGAGGTGATTGTCTCATCTGGTGCGATTGCTTCGCCACAATTATTGCAGCGTTCTGGTATTGGCCCCGGTCAATGGCTAAAAGATTTAGGTGTCAATGAGATTCTGGATTTGCCGGGTGTGGGTAATAACCTACAAGATCATTTAGAGCTGTACATGCAGTATGAATGTAAGCTGCCAGTGTCGATTGCACCTGCCAATAAATGGTGGAACAAGCCCGCCATCGGTGCAGAGTGGTTATTCAATGGTACGGGTCTGGGCGCGTCAAATCAGTTCGAAGGTGGTGGTTTTATTCGTACCGATGAAAAATTCACCCATCCTAATATTCAGTACCATTTTTTACCACTCGCGGTACGTTATGATGGTCGTAGTGCGGTTAAATCGCATAGCTTCCAAGCGCACGTGGGCTCATTACGCTCGCCAAGTCGTGGCCGTGTCAAGCTGACATCGAAAGATCCAAGCGCTCATCCAAGTATCTTGTTTAACTATATGTCTCATGATCAAGACTGGCAAGAGTTCCGTGCTGCCATGCGTATCACTCGTGAGATTATGCATCAGCCAGCGCTTGACCCTTATCGTGGTCGCTCGATTGCACCAACCGATGATCTAGTGACCGACGCGCAGTTGGATGAGTATGTCCGTAACCACAGCGAGACGGCTTATCATCCATCTTGTACCTGTGCGATGGGCGAAGACAATGATTCGGTCGTCAATGGCGAAGGTCTGGTACATGGTATCGATGGTTTGCGAGTCGTTGATGCCTCTATCATGCCCAACATCATCAGTGGTAATCTCAACGCGACCACGATTATGTTGGCAGAAAAAATTGCCGATAAGATGCGCGGTGTGCAGCTACCACGTTCGACGGTAGATTATTTTACTGCTAATGGTGCACCATTGAGAGCTGAGCCGATGCGTGCTTATGGTTCTGTTTAAATTAAATATTAATAAACAACTGTCTAGATATATGATATATAGTCGATTTAATTCAAAAGCAGTACAAGGCAGCCGAGTGTAGATGTATATTAAATACTTCAAGCGAGGTTAACGCAGTAATACTTTTATAGTGAAATGACTATAGTGTTTATGAATAATGTTGATAAGAAGGCCTTTTGATAAAGGTCTTTTTTATCCCCTCTACTGTTTTAGAAAATGAATACGATTAAGATTGGTTTTTTAATCACTTACCTTGTTGCTTAAGTGCTAATTATTGAAGTAGCAATTACTGAAATGATCATTACTTAAGTAGCAAATCTTTATTTATTGGTACTGCTTTGTCCGTCATAATCTTATGACTGATAGTCATAAGATTATGACGGACAAAGCAATATCAGACCCTGTTTAATTTACCTATTGAGGTCTTTTATGTACAGCTCGCCATCAAAGGATGCGGCAAAACCCCTGACTCTAAATAAGACGGTTTTTTTAGGCTCAGCTATTATTTCTATTTTATTGATAATTTGGACGATTGCGTTTCCAACTTATAGTGAGACATTGTTAAGTTCGAGTATGTCATGGATATCAGAGAGCTTTGGCTGGTATTACATGCTGGTGGTTGCCGCTTACAGTATATTTTCCTTGTTTGTTGGTTTCTCCAAGTACGGTGATATCAAGCTTGGGCAAGACCACGAAAAAGCACAGTTTCCTTTCCTAGCATGGGCGGCGATGCTGTTCTCCGCTGGTATCGGTATTGATTTATTGTTCTTTGGTGCCTCTGAGCCTTTGATGCATTATTTGACACCGCATACTGGTTTAGAACCTGCCAGTGCCGAGGCCATGCGCGAAGCACTTGCGCAGACCTTTTTACATTGGGGGCTACATGGCTGGGGTATCTATGCCTTGATCGGTATGGCATTGGCATACTTTGCTTATCGTAAAAACATGCCATTGGCGCTACGTTCGCCGTTGACGCCTATCTTTGGTGAACGACTCATCAAAGGCTGGCTTGGTGATGGTATTGATACCTTTGGTGTTGTTTGTACCTTGATGGGTATCGCCACCAGTTTAGGTATTGGGGTATTGCAGGCCAATGCTGGACTGACCCATGTCTTCGGTATCGAGTCTAGCAAAACGGTTCAGACAATTATTATCGTCTGTGTTGTTGCGGCGGCAGCTGTCTCTGCGATGACAGGTGTTGAGAAAGGCGTACGCCGTCTCTCTGAATTCAACATGCTATCGTCGATATTGCTATTGATTGCGATATTAGTAATGGGTAATACGGTCTATTTGCTCAATACCTTTACTCAAAATATTGGACAGTATTTCCAAACCATTATTTTCAAAACCTTTGATGTTTATGCTTATGACGGTCAAGCTGGTGCTGATTGGAAGTCAGGTTGGACGATATTTTTCTGGGCATGGTGGGTCGCTTGGGCACCGTTTGTAGGATTATTTATCGCACGTATTAGTCGTGGTCGTACCTTGCGTGAGTTTGTCTTTGGCGTGATGTTTATCCCGCTCGGTTTCATCTTTGCTTGGTTCTCTATCTTTGGTAATTCAGCGATAGACTTGGTTGCCAATGGTGCCACTGAGCTTGGCGAAATCGCTGTTAATGATGCAGCGATGGGTATGTTTGCTCTGTTTGAGCACTTTCCTTACAGCGATATTTTATCATTCGCTGGTGTGATTATTGGCCTTATCTTTTTTGTGACCTCAGCGGATTCAGGCGCGTTAGTATTAGCGAACTTGAGCTCAAGAGGCATGACCAATGACACAGATGCCCCTGTTTGGTTGCGCTTGTTTTGGGCAGCGGCAACAGGTTTTATCACTTTAGGACTATTATTTGCCGGTGGTTTCGCCTCATTACAGTCAGTATCTGTCATTGCAGGCTTGCCATTCTCGCTCATTCTCGTGCTCTATATGGTATCGATGTGGAGGTCATTAAAAGAAGAAGGCAATAAACGTAAGGCCAGTACGATTGGTACAGCTAATGTGCTAGATAGCGGTAAGAGCTGGAAAGCACGCTTGCAACGTATTGTCAGTTTCCCTAAACATGCACAAGTGGAACAGTTCTTACAAAATGTGGTCAGACCTGCCATGACGGAAGTTGAAAAAGAGTTTGCGGCAGGCGGTCTAAAAACATCTTTGGATATCCGTAACCCTGCACATATCGGACAAGATATAGACGAAGGCATGGATGAGAGTAGCGGTCAAATAGATGGTCTAAAATTGCGAGTTGGACATGGCGATGAAGATGACTTTATTTATGAAGTTAACTTGATTAAAGCGGAACGTCCTAACTTTACATTGAGCACCTCAACTAAGAATGCAGAGTACTATTATCGTGCAGAAGTGTTCTTAAGCGAAGGCTCGCAAGAGTATGACTTGGTTGGCTATTCCAAAGAGCAAGTATTGGTTGATATCCTAAATCAATACGAGCGTCATTTACAGTATCTACACTTAGAGCGTTAATTGATTTATCAACACGTTCTGAATATTTAAGTAAATATATCGTAAAAAATAACCCCATAAGTTGAATTCAGCTTATGGGGTTTGTTTATGCCTCACAACCTAAATGATGACACGCTCTAATAAAGCGCACCAATATAAGGTAAAATTCATTTAGACCGCGTCGATACGTGGTAACGCATCAGTAAAGGATAGGTTCGTGACCAAATTAAAATACATCGCTCATTATTCTGAGCAAGTTCAAACCCAAGCCGCGCTACTCATTAGCGATGGTAACTTGGGCGCCTATCTAGAAAAAAAGTATCCCACTCAGCACCAAATAAAAAGTGATAAGGCTCTTTATCAGTATATCAATGATATTAAAAACCAGTATATGCGCAAAGTGGGACAGCTATCGAATGTCAGCTATAGCAGCAAGTTAAAAGTTCTCAAACATGCGCTAGGTATTCATACCACCCAGTCTCGTATACAAGGCAGCAAGCTCAAATCGCACAACAGCATCACGGTGGCCAGCTTGTTTCAAGAAGCGCCGCCTGAGTTTTTGCGCATGATCGTCGTGCATGAGTTGGCACATTTTAAAGAGCATGAGCATAACAAAGCGTTTTATCAATTATGCTGCCATATGGAGCCTGAATATCACCAGTTTGAGCTAGATACGCGGCTTTGGTTACACTGGCGAGAGTTGTAACCTGAATAGCAACCTTAATAAGATTCATAGCAATGCTAATAACAGCCATATAAATATTGTGTCCTTTTCTGCAGCAATCATCTGAGCCGCTAGTGTAGGGCGTGTCCTCAATTCAATTGATCATATCTAAACGGGCTAAAAATGGCTAAATTTTGCCAAACATCGTTAAATAGCTGGTTAATATCCCGATATGACCTGCGCTATTTTCCTTGTTTGACTGCAATTCATCTCATTTTTATCACCATTTTTAAAATGAGGACACGCCCTAGAATTACGTTATAATCCTAACCAAATAATCTATACCCCAAGTCAATAAAAGGTTGTAAGCAATGATTAATACCAAAATATATAAATCTATTTATAAATTGGCAGAAGAATTACTAGAGGCTGACCGTATCGGTAATCAAGAAAAATTTGATGCGTTTTATGCTGAGTTAAAAGCCGTCTGTACGGATAACGAAAACACAGACAAAGATCATCCAGAGCAGTGGGAAACGCTTGCTGACTTTACAGAAGATTTGGACGAAGCACTGGTCATTTATGACAAAGCACTGGCCAAAGCCACGGCGATCAATTCAAAGGATCATCTGTCGTCGATTGCTTTTTCTATGGCGGTGTTACAGCTTGAGACAGGTAACAAAGAAGCGGCTATTCAAAGTCTACAAAATGCCAAAATCACGGCAAATAAGATTGAAGATAAAGAGTTTAAAGTTGAGATAGATGAGATGCTGACTAAGTTGTTGGGTGAGTAGTTTCACTCGAACAATTTTGATCGAGTAGTCCTGATTAAATGTACTTGATGAGATAGGACGTATTTGATATGCAAAACGTACCAGTGGTGATAGTCGGTGGCGGATTAAGCGGATTGTATGCCGCCTTTTTGTTAGAACAAAAAGGTATCGACTATATATTGATAGAGGCTCGTGATAGATTGGGCGGGCGTATCACTGTTGCCAAATCATCAGTAGCTCAGAATGCTAGCAGTCAAAGTGGCGATCATGAAAAATCAAACGATGGCTTTGATTTAGGGCCGTCGTGGTTTTGGCCAGAGTATCAGCCGCAGCTGAGCAGTCTTATCGAAGCATTAGGTTTACCACGTTTCGCTCAGTTCGAAGAAGGCGATATGATGGTAGAACGTGGTGCTAGTGAGTTGCCTATTCGTGCGCAAGGTTATCAGAGTTCGCCACCATCTATGCGCCTCGTGGGTGGACTGACGGCGCTAACTGATGCTTTATACGCTCGCTTGGATGCCAAGCGTATCGTAACAGGACAGACAGTAAGACGCTTAACCAAGACTGGTCAGCATATTAAAATAGACAGCGAATATGATTCTGAACATATCAACGCTGGTCAAATAATCACTTATCAAGCGCAGCATGTATTACTTGCGCTACCACCGCGGTTGGCTGTTAGTAATATCGTATTTGAACCTGCTTTACCGCAAGATTTAGCGATAGAGTGGCAAGAGACCGACACTTGGATGGCACCACATGCCAAGTATGTGGCAGTCTATGATTCGCCCTTTTGGCGAGATAACGGTCTCTCGGGTGCAGCACGAAGTGCGATAGGGCCGCTTACTGAGATTCACGATGCCTCACTAGTGGAAGGCGAAGGCGCTGTGTTTGGTTTCTTTGGTGTTCCCGTTAAGGTACGCCAAAACGTTTCAGAGATGGCGCTAAAAGCACATTGCCGAGCGCAGATGGTACGTCTATTTGGTGTACAAGCAGACAAACCAAAGGCTGAATATATCAAAGACTGGTCTCAAGATGTATTTACCGCGACAGCTGCCGATGCGAGTGGCTCAGGGCAGCATGCTGTAGCCCCGCCATCAAAACCAAAGACAGGCGAGTGGCAGGATTGTCTAACAGGTTGCGGTAGTGAGTGGTCAGAGGCGTTCCCTGGCTATGTCGCTGGGGCTATCGACGCGGCAAGCAAAGCGGTACAAAGCTTATAGGATCGTTGATGAGTGAGCCTACGGAACAGCAAATATCTCGCAATAGAAACACATGGCTGATTCCTTTCGCTTGCTTGTTGACTGGCGGTGCACTCACCGGTATCTCAACCAATTTGGCGAAATATGCAGGCGACATTGGCCTTACGCCATTAGGGTTTTTGTTTTGGTCGATCACTGGTGCGGCCTTCATTTTATCAATTGTTGCACTAGTAAGGCATGAGCCACCGCCGTTTAGCAAGCGTAGCTTTGAGTACTATTTTATCGCTGCACTGGTCAGCGTTGCAGGGTCCAATTTACTGCTGTTTTCTGCTATCCCTCATGTCGGGGCAGGTTTCGTTGCGCTGACTATCTCGCTACCACCACTTCTTACCTACCTCGGGGCACTGGCTCTACGCATAGAAAAATTCAACATCATTCGTGCTACTGGCGTGGCTACCGCACTGATTGGGGCTGGAGTATTGGCTGTGCATAAATTCTCTGCACCAGATGCCAGTATTTTTTGGATATTAATAGCGCTTTGTGGCCCTGTCTTACTCGCCATTGGCAATATATATCGCACGCTACGCTGGCCTGATAAGGCATCTCCTAGCGCACTTGCTCCAGGTATGCTGATTGCGGCGGCATTCCTGCTAGGCTTATTCAGTATGATGTCTGATTTTTCTATCGATATACCACGAGAAGGGCTGTTGCCACTAGGTTTAATCGCTGTCCAATCTTGTGTGTTTGCTGGTCAGTTTTTGTTGTTATTTCTGCTGCAAAAAACAGGCGGGCCAGTGCTATTAAGTTTGTTAGGCTCGGTAGGGGCCATTGTCGGTGTACCTGTCGCTATATTTCTGCAAGGAGAGCAGCCACCAGAAGGCTTATTCTTAGGGGCTACATTAATAGCCATTGGCGTAGCTCTAGTGACATGGGGTGGGGTGAAAATGGCACGACCGTAACAGGAAATAAAATTAAATAAATGCGTATTCAGCGACAGAGCTATTAAAGCCTCTATGTGCTTGCGAGCATTCTTTCACCTGCTTTGATTATCAGTACCTGCTATGGTTCAATAATTGGTTACGATTAACTTAAATCACTTTTTGTAGATACGATGAAAAAGGAGTATAAGTATCGTGGTTATTGTTGTCATGGACTCAGGCTATGAATGCAGCCACACGTTATCGCTTATTGAACAATTTTACGATTCTCATTAGTGTCATCGGAGTAGCTATTGCTCTATTCGATAGTGGTTTCACACTACCGACGTGGCTACAGCAAGTGTTCCATATTTTTTATCTGGTGATTATATTTTTAAGTTTTATAGTGACTGCTGGTCGCTATATCTACACAAAAAAACCGCTAACCTTCAATAAAGTTGCTGTCTTTGACACATTGACCAGCATCGCAATTATCATTCTATTAACCGCGCATTTCACAGACCTAGTGCGCTCGGGATTGTCCGCTGCGGTTGATGGATTTGTTGCAATCAAAATAGCCGTGTTCGTCACCTTTATCCGCGAACTCTCTGATCATAACTTCAATCTCAATCGTACCTTTCTGCACCCCGCACAGTTTTTTATTCTGAGCTTTCTCGTAGTGATATTGGTTGGCGCGCTACTACTAATGATGCCTAATGCGACGACGCAGCCACTGTCTTTTATTGATGCGTTGTTTACTGCGACCAGTGCGGTTTGCGTGACAGGGCTTATCGTCGTCGATACGGCTACCTATTTTACGACTTTCGGGCAAGTTATCATCATGGGGCTGATACAAATCGGTGGCTTAGGTATCCTGACCTTTGTGACGTATTTTAGTTACTTTTTTAAGGGTGGTGTCAGCTATGAGACGCAAGCAAGTATCAGCGAGATGTCTTACATGCGCGGTATGGGTAATGTGGTCTCGACACTCAAGTCTATCTTGTACGTCACCTTTGCCGTCGAGGCAGTGGCGGCAGCGTTGATTTATATTAGCATCTACGACATCCCCGATATGAATTGGTCTGAACAGTTATTCTTTTCTGTCTTTCATGCGATTTCTGCCTTTTGTAATGCTGGGTTTTCTACCTTTAGCGCTGGCTTGTATGATGATTCACTACGCTTTAACTATCCACTACAGCTGATCCTTGCGATGACATTTATCTTTGGTGGCATGGGCTTTACCATCGTGGTCAATGTTTTACGGTATTTGCGTCATCGTGCTCAGCGGCTGATATATCGTCATGACCAGCGCTACATTTATCAGCCTTGGCTACTCAATATTAATAGCCGCATTACTTTGATTACGACAGGCGCGTTATTGCTGGTCGGTCTGATCGGCGTGATGATATTTGAATACAATAACGTGCTCGCTGAGCATAGCAGCTTCTTTGGTAAGCTAGTGACTGGCTTCTTTACGGCGGCTACTCCGCGTACGGCAGGGTTCAATGTCATTGATATGGGTGAGCTTACGTTTCCAACGGTGATGCTGACGATATTTTTGATGTGGATTGGTGCTTCGCCAAACTCGACAGGTGGTGGTATCAAGACCAGTACTTTTGCTATTGCGCTATTAAATACGTTGAGTCTGGCGCGTGGGCAGACCAAAATAGAGATATTTAAACGGGAAATTGCGGAGATTTCTGTACGCCGCGCATTTTCTATTATGTGGTTGTCGCTACTGGTCATCGGTACGGGCGTGACACTCATTAGCTATGATCAGCCAGAGCTTGACTTGATTAAAGTGGTGTTTGAGTGTTTCTCAGCTTACAGCACAGTGGGGCTCAGTTTGAACTTGACGGCAGACTTATCAGATTTCAGTAAAATCGTGGTTTCGGTCATTATGTTCGTTGGGCGTGTCAGTATGCTGACGATATTTATTGCGCTGCTCAAAAATATGCGCCAACGCAATTATCGCTATCCCACTGAAGAGATTACAATCAATTAAACCGTCACGAACTGGCTGTTTTATGCTCAAAAAATACTAAAGAAAGGTCATAAATATTATGAGATATATCATCGTAGGGCTAGGAAATTTTGGTGCATCGCTAGGCGCGGCGTTGACCAGTCAAGGCCATGAAGTGATTGCCATTGATAGTAGTATGCAAAGGGTAGAAGCCTATAAAGAAGTCATCTCTCATACCCTCTGTATGGATGCCACTGACGAGTATGCTGTTAGTGGATTACCCATCGTTGATACTGATATTGTCATCGTAGCGATTGGGGAAGACCAAGGTGCGAACGTCATGGCAACGGCACTGTTTAAAACCTTAAAAGCCAAACGTTTAATCAGCCGTAGTATCAACCCGTTGCACGAAAAAGTCCTACAAGCTATCGGTGTGGATGATTTGATTCACCCTGAAAAAGAAGCGGCCAATCGCTGGGCCAAACGACTGTCGCTACGCTACTTTGTTGATTCGTTTGAGTTGAGCGATAACTTCAGTATGGTAGAGATTAAGATTCCAAACGTTCTAATCGGTAACACCGTTGACGAGTTACAGTTGGAGCAAAGGTTCAATATCCGATTGCTTAGTACCATGCGCTATGAGTATTATGAAGACAGCTTTGGTCGTACGCAGAGTAAGCCTAGTATTCAAGGTTTGGCGACGCCTGAGCAAGTATTGCAAGAGCGAGATGTATTGGTTATTTATGGTGCCAATAAACACATCAACCAGTTCTTACGTAGTGTGGGTGTAAAAATAAAGGTGTAAAAATCAAATAACGGTTTGCCAATCGCAGTGATGCTGAGGCCACAGGGAAATTATTATGAATAAGCGCAGAGTATCCGTTCTATTGATTGCTGTGATGGCACTACTGTCAGGCTGTGATGAGTCCGCACAAGACCCGAACGTCCTTCTGTCCGAGCATCAAAAAGATCCAATTGAAGCATTAGAGATTACCTCAGACGTGGATCACAGTCAGTTCGGTTATAAACAAACCTTTTATGTGCCGATTTATTCTGATATTTATACCGATAGAGACGCTCGCAAAGTGTTACTGTCGGCGACGCTGAGCGTGCGTAATACGACGTTCAAAAAATCGCTGTATATCAATAAAATTGATTATTACGATACAGATGGTGCACTGGTAAAGTCATATCTAGACAAACCCATTGAGCTACCAGCGATGGCCACGCTCAATTATATCGTCGAAAAAGAAGAAGATAGAGGTGGCTCAGGTGCCAACTTTATTATCGAAGTCGAAGGCATAGATGAAACGGTGAGACCAGTTATCGAAGCCGTCATGATTGGTAACTTTAGCAATAAAGGATTTGCCTTTAGTACGGAAGGCACGCCAGTGGTACATTAGTGGATAAAGTGGGCAGGTCATCATCTATAAAACTAAAAGCGCGCAGTAGCAAAAACTGATGGGCTCTTTTGGTAGTCAGCGATAACGATATAAAGCTATTCAGTCAAATCAAGGTATTAAGTGCAGTAACAAGGACCATTCAATTCAAGGAAGAATTATGTCTGCAACCAAAGAAGAAATCAGTGCCTTTATGGCATTGGAGTTTCCACAAACCAAATGTGTCGTCGAGGCAGTCAGTGAAAAAGGCGCGATCTTATCGCACGAAATTGGTGTAGATGAGCTGCGCCCTGGTGGCACAGTCTCTGGCCCCGTCATGATGGCCGTTGCTGATGTCGCCATCTATGTGGCGATACTCGGAAGAATCGGCATCGTCCCACTGACAGTAACGACAAGCCTGACCATCAACTTTTTGCGTAAACCATCAGCAGATGCTCGTATTATCGCCGAATGTACCTTGATGAAAGTAGGGCGTATGCTGATAGTAGGTGAGGTGTCTCTTTATTCAGAAGGCTCTGATGATGCCGTGGCTCACGTAGTCGGCACCTATTCTGTACCGCCCAAACGTATTTAGCTCTTTTCATAGCAACCTATCACTTAAGAAACCTATCACTCAAAAAATAGGTGCTCTTCCAATATTTGGATACTAGGGCGTGTCCCCATTTTTAACCCACTTAGATCACTATTGATTGAAGTGAGGACACACCCTAACCACTTATGACTTCTAAGAGGTTTTTAGTCATGTAGTATATCGGTGTTGTGTTTTTCAAGATCTCTAAACTGCTTACTCTCTCTAATCAACGTTGAAAATTTCGACTTATTACTAAAAGCAGTGAGATGTTCGTTCTCTCTCTTCAAATTGCCTTCTTTGGATAACGCTTTTTTAATCAATGCTGTTTCAGTAGTAGACGTGGTTTCAGATAACTCTGTCTGAAAAAACTCTGAGCCCAGTGGCAATATAGCAACCGCAGAAGTCACCGGCATGATGGTCGATCCAAATACGGCTAAGCCCAGTAGTAACTGTTGATTGGTACGAGTCAGTTTGTATTTCATGATAAAACTCCTTTTACACAGAAAATAGGCTACTACGTTGCTAGCAGAATATAGCGTAACCAGTATTAGAGCGTGATATTGGATGTCTGTTAAAGATACCTGATATCACAGTCGAGATTTTTTGCTTAATTAAGATTTATGATTTTTGTCGTATTTACTGTCTGTCGATTTATGGTCAGATGTTACGTTTTTAGACTTGCTAGGTTGTTGTTGTGCTGTAGATTTTTTTGGCGTGACAGCTTTTGTGTTTACAGACTGCTTTTTATTATTGGTCTGGTCAGCCTTTTTGACGACTTTAGCCGCTGGTTGTTGTTTGACAGTCTTTTGATTTGTAGATTTATTTTTCTGTGCAGACGTGTCGTCTTTATGGTTTTGTACTTGGACGCTATGCTTTGATGAGTCGTGTAGCGCCGCATTGGCTGATCCCATCATTGCAACGCAAGTAGAAGTCGCTAGCATTAGGCTTATTATTATTTTTTTCATTATTTTTATTTCCTATTGAGGTAAAACATAGTGGCAACGCGTTACACGTTCGATAGAAGAGATGATAAACGATTGCAATGTTACGTATATTTATGAAACTTAAAGAAAGGTAACGATTGTCATTAAGTATTGTTCGAACATACCATGTGGCATTTATATGGACATGCACTAAAACCATTCTTTTTATATATAAAAGCACCTCACTGGAGCAGTAAGTTGTATCAAAACAGTGCTTTTTCTACTCAAATTAAGCGATAAGACGGATTTTTCTGTGGCATAAAACTTGCGCTACCCTAGATGTAAGACAATGTTGTTATGTTTCATTTATCAAGGGTATATTCTATGTTTAAAAATACAGTTCTTTCATTATTCGTTCTCAGTGCACTAGGCGTATCAGCCGCTCAGGCAGAAGACTTTACTGTGCTTAAGCAGATGTCAGATAAACCCACGCAGCTAACAAATGGCGAATACAAAGGGAATTATTACGTACCTTCGACTCTAGATACGATAACGTGGGGATATTTGCCGAATAGAGATGCCAAACCTATCATTTCTGTAGCCTCTGGTAGCGTGGTAACGTTTGATACAGTCTCACATGAAGGCTTACTCGAAGATCAGGGACGTGATGCCGCCAAGTACTTTAAGTCCAAAGGGGTCAAAGATGACTTTATCTTGGATGAAGCAAAGAAAATCACGCAATCCAAATTAGATCATGACTTTGATAAAGATGGTCCGCATATTGTGACAGGACCGATTGAAATTAAAGGCGCGCAACCGGGCGATATTTTAAAAGTAGAAGTCATCAAAGTTGAGCCGCGAGTGCCTTATGGCGTTATCTCTAATCGCCATGGTAAAGGCGCATTAGCAGGAGAGTTCCCAAAGACCCCAAAACAAGCCAATGCTTCCGCTGCTCATCCTGAGCGTTATGGCAATGTGTCCGTGTTTACCCCGATAGAAAAAAATGCCAAAGGCGACTATGAGGGTGTGCTAAAGACCGACTCTGGCAAATCTATCCGTTTTCCGCTTGAGCCTTTTATGGGTTTGATGGGCGTCGCAGCCAATACCTCAGATAAAGTACACTCTGTGCCACCTGCTATGTATGGCGGCAACATCGATATCAATGAATTGGGTGCAGGTTCAACCGTTTACTATCCTGTGCAAGTTGCTGGCGCGTTGTTTTACACAGGTGACAGTCACTTTGCACAAGGCGATGGTGAGGTTGCGTTAACGGCGCTTGAAGCCTCTGCGCGTGCTACGTTCAAATTTACCTTGTTAAAAGCTGGCAAGGATAAAATCCCTGGTAAAGAAATTGTTCAACCTTTAGCCGAAAATGCGGAGTTTTGGATCACACCAGGGCTAGATGAAGATTTGGATGAAGCGATGAAAAAGTCGACTCGTGAAGCCATCCGCTTTTTAAATCAAGAGTACGATATTGATGAAGCGACCGCTTATGCTTACCTCAGTGCTGCTACAGATTTTGAAGTATCACAGGTCGTGGATAAAACCAAAGGCATCCACGCTAAAATTCGTAAAGCAGATTTTAAAGAGTTCGATAAGTAATTTGATAAATGACAGCAAGGTTATCATCAGCTAGTTAGAACTCTTCTAGTTAGAGCCCTTGAAGGCAGCATGATAGCTCTCAAGGGTTTCTAATTGAGTGATTAACAAGCAGTACAAAGTCCAAGTTACTGGTTATTTGTTGACTATAAATCAAGCTAATACATTCACAGACGGGCATTTCGTCCAAAGTTGTGACAGTTAGGTTTCTCAATACGTGTAGATAGGCTAATATACTGTCTTTAGAAAAACAACAAAGCCACATCTATATCTGGTTATACAAAATAAGCCACTTTGAGTGGCTTATTTGTTTTTCTAAAAACTACTATCAGTTCGCGTATTTTAGCGTGGCTACTGTGATGTGAAAACAGCAATCGCCTGCATCAGTTTTACATGGTTTTTATCAATAAATAATCTCAAAGGAGAGAATCAATGTCAGTTTCAATGTCGGTTAATGACGCATTGCTGGACGAAGTCAAACAATGGCGTAAACAGATTCATAGCCAACCTGAGCTAGGATTTAAAGAATTCAAAACCTCGTCATTTATCGTTGATAAGTTACAGTCTTTTGGGATTGAGGTTCATCAAGGATTGGGTGGTACTGGCGTTGTCGGCACATTAAAAAACGGCACAGGACCTACCATTGGTATAAGAGCCGATATCGACGCTTTGCCCATCGAAGAGCAAAATGACGTTGAGCATAAGTCTACGCATGCAAACTGTATGCATGCCTGTGGCCATGATGGTCACACTTCAGTCTTGCTAGGTACGGCTAAGTATCTGAGTGAAAATAAGAATTTTAGCGGTACTATTCACTTAATTTTCCAACCTGCTGAAGAAGTCTTGGGCGGTGCCAAAGCCATGATTGATGATGGCTTATTTGATAAGTTCCCAATGGATGCAGTCTACGGGCTGCATAACTGGCCGGGTCTGCCTGTGGGTCAAATCGCCGTAAATGATGGACCGATGATGGCGTCTTTTGATACGTTTGAAATTACTCTAACCGGTAAAGGCACGCATGCTGCCATGCCGCATTTAGGCGCTGATCCTATTGCAGCGGGTGCCGCGCTTATTACAAACATCCAGTCGATTATCTCGCGCCGCATATCACCATTGCAGTCAGGCGTCATCAGTGTCACGCAGATGAATAGTGGTGACACGACCAATGTCATTCCTGATGTTGCGATTTTGAAAGGTACGGTACGTAGTTTTGATATGGATGTACGCCAGTCGCTACAGAGTTTGCTCACAGAAATGGTGACGACGTTGCCACCGTTATATGGCGTCACAGGCGAGATGGATTATCATATCCGTTATCCAGTGACCACCAATGACAGTCAGGCTTATCTCGAAATAAAAAATGCAGCGACCAAAGCATTGGGTGCTGACAAGGTAAACACGGACGTAGAACCATCAATGGCTTCTGAAGATTTCTCATTCATGAGTCAAGTCGTAAAAGGCGCTTATTTTTGGTTAGGTGTTGATGGCAGTACGCCGTCTAAACCTTTGCACAATGCAGCCTATGACTTTAATGACGATGCTATTGAAACCGGTATAAAGGTTTGGGTGTCTCTAGTTGAGTCTGAATTACCGAAAACATCTGCATAAGAAAAACTTTATAAAAACTCTTGATGGACATTTGCTTCATAAAAAGCGTCTTCGTAAAAAGTTGCTTCGTAAAAAATTTCTTCATAAAAAATCGCTTCGAAAGTTGAACGATTAAAATATACAGTAATCATATACAAAGAGAATTGATATGAATAATAATAGCGTGTTGTCACCGACAATGACAAAGCACCTACTGGATTGGAAGCTGCATTTATTGGTCATTGCTGTGTCATTACTGGCAGAATGGATCGGTATTATCAAGATTCCTATCGGCATTGGTATTTTGGTATTACTGCCTCTACTTTATGCTTTTATCTTTGCAATTCTACTCAACCCAAACGTCATTCCTTCTATGAAGGCGGTCATAACCAAAAAACGCGCCAAGTTTGCCAGTTATGCCATTCTTTTAAGCATCATGCCTTTCATTGCAAAGTTCGGTGTGGGCGTTGGTCCTAATATCGAAGAAATCATCGCGGCAGGTCCTGCATTGCTATTACAAGAGCTGGGTAATGTAGCGACTGTACTGATTGCACTACCGGTTGCGGTATTGGTCTTTGGTATGGGAAGAGAGGCTATCGGTGCAACACACTCGGTTGCTCGTGAGCCTAACGTGGCATTGATTGCTGATAAATATGGTCTCCAAAGCGCCGAAGGTATCGGTGTGATGGGCGTCTATGTGATGGGTACTTTGTTTGGTGCCATTTACTTTTCATTGATGGCGGGCATCATTGCCTCTATGGATATCATGGATGTTCGAGCGCTCGCTATGGCTTGTGGTATTGGTAGTGGCAGTATGATGGGTGCGTGTTCTGCTGCGTTGGCAGAGACAGTGCCAGATCAAGCTGAGACCATTACAGCATTTGCAGCAACTTCTAACTTATTAACCTATGCTACCGGACTATTCGTTAGCTTATTTGTCGCGCTACCTTTTACAGAGTTTTTATATAAGGTCGTTAGCAAATTTAAAAAGAACACTGCAGACGCTACTACCGACACAGATTTCGGTGCGGTTATGGAAGAGCCTGCCGTATTGTCGATGGGACAGACATTCATCTTGCTAGCTGTGATATGTGTGGTGCTGCTACTCAGTAACTGGGTAGGGCAAGGCGTTGATCCAATCGATGGATTACCTGCCATGCTGATTCTGTTTGCTTGCTGTGTGGTCGGCATATTACTCAAACGAGTCATCCCTTTCAACGTGCCTGCTATCGCATGGATATCGATTGTGGCTATCCTTATATCCTTGCCACAGTTTCCGTTTAACGCCTATGTGTTGGAAGAAACTGCGAAAATGGGTGTATTACAATTACTGACACCTGTGCTTGCGTACGCTGGTTTTGCTATCTCGCAAATGGAAGTGGATTTATTCAAAAAATCTGGATTTAAGATTGCAGTGGTTGCGATACTGACCTTTACAGGCACGTTCATCGGTTCGGCTATGATTGCACAAGTGATGCTGTAGTAAGTACTCACTTTTAGATCTGATATTGAACCGACTGTAGATTAATCGTTCAAACTAAAAAAACCCGAGGATTTAATGAACTTAAATCTTCGGGTTTTTGTTAAATAGATAATGGAGGTGTTTTTGCAGTGATTTTGGTAGGAATGTAGGAGCCTTTTTCTAGAAAAAATTATTAAATCGTCTAGTCTTTAGTATTATCAGGACTCATCGTTGCCACCAAGTCTGTAAACTTCTCTCCCTGAACTGACACGTGCTCTTTAATCAAACGCTCAGCCAAATCTTCATCAGAATTGATAACGGCATCCACGATGCTTTGATGTTCCTCAAAAGAGTGCTGCATTCGATTGTTTACTCGCAACTGTAGTCGTCTATAAGGGTGCAGTCGGTTATGTAAGTTGCTGGCTTGCTCTATCAGAAAACTGTTATGACTGAGTTGATATAGAAAAAAATGGAACTTTCTATTTGCTTCATAATAGCTTTCTGTATTCCCTTCCATCAAATACGCTTTACATTCATTATGCAGCGCCAATAGCTCAACTTTCTCTTCCTCATTGATTCTTCGAGCAGCCAACCGTCCACACATACCTTCAAGATACGCCATCACCTCAAACATCTCAAACAGCGTCACGATATTTAGTGTAGGGATAATTGCGCCTCTACGAGGGCGGATTTCTACCAAACCTTCAGATGCTAAAAGCTTTAGAGCCTCACGGATAGGTGTTCTTGATACCTCATATTTTTCACAAAGTTTTGCCTCATCAAGTTTAGTACCAGGTGGAAGACGACCGTAAATAATTTCATCTTCTATCTTTTTACTAACTTGTACAGATAAAGGTAAGTCGTCAATTAAACTCATAAATACTCCATTTGTATACAATAAGTGATTTAATAAATACAATATGGTTGCACTTTCAAACCAACTGTATTAGATTATATCAAACAAGTGGGTGGTAGGTGGTAGATCCTTACAAAGGTTTTGAGCTTTATCAAGGCTGATATTCTTTGTGAAGGGGAGGGGGTAGATAGGGAAAGTCAAAGAACCTCAAAAAGTATTACCAAACGACAGTTACCCGTACTTGGTTCTCTATCTGGTTGTTATCAATTGAGGTTTTTATTTTATGCAGCCCGTGTATCAAGTTAAATACTACTAAAGCGGCTGTCATTCATATCCAAGGAAGGTTTTTATGATCATATATGGTACTGCTTTGCTAGCAGTTTGTTATCTACTCGGGGTGTTCCTCGGTGGGCTATTGGGACAAATACTAGGTGTCCAAGCCAACGTCGGCGGTGTAGCAATCGCAATGATTCTATTAATTATCGGTAAAGAGCTGCTTGCCAAAAAAGGTATGCTGCCGAAATCTACGCAGTTTGGAGTTTTGTATTGGGCAGGAATGTATATTCCTATTGTAGTTGCAATGGCGGCCAAGCAAAACGTAGTCGCTGCACTATCTGGTGGAATGGTAGCAGCCGTTGTTTCTGTTATTGCGCTGACTGCGACCGTGTTCGTTGTACGTTGGCTTAATAACATAGCCAACGATTACGACACATTCACATGGGACGATGATAAAGAGGTAGTTGTCGAATAACTCTTATCTATAAATGAGAACTATTAATAATATACGAAAATCTACGCAACTAATTAAAGCGCGAAATGGAGTAATTAAATGGACTTAATTATACAGACGCTCACTAAAAACGCCTTCGTCACTGCTATTGCAGTAACAGGTCTGGTGATGCTTTTCTCTCAAATATTATCTAAATATCTAACTAGAGGCAAACTACAGTCATCTGCTATTGCTATCACCCTCGGTTTGATTGCCGCTTACTTTGCAGGTCTATATACAACTGGTAGCAAAGGCATTTCTGATATTGAAATTTTCTCTGGATTCACCCTCTTAGGCGGAGCGATGCTTCGAGATCTTGCTATCTCATCCACTGCATTTGAGGTAGATGTCAAAGAACTAAAACGTGCTGGAAAAATTGGCGTGATTGCCTTGTTATTAGGCTGCGTTATCCCGTTCGTGGTAGGCGCTGGTGTTGCATGGACATTAGGTTATAGAGACGCTATTTCTATGACGACTATTGGGGCGGGTGCGATGACCTATATTGTGGGTCCAATTACAGGTACTGCTGTTGGTGCAAGCTCTGATGTGATTGCCTTGTCTATTGCGATTGGTTTAATCAAAGCCGTATTTTTTATGATTTCAACGCCATTGCTTGCTAAGTTCATGCAACTTAAAAGCCCTCGTTCAGCCATGATTTTTGGCGGCTTAGTGGGTACGACGAGTGGTGTGGCAGCTGGGCTGGCAGGTACAGATGTAAGATTAGTTCCCTATGGCGCATTAGTGGCTACGTTCTACACAGGGCTAGGGTGTTTATTAGGGCCATCTATATTTTTCCTAACTTTAAATGCCATATTTTAATAAGTAGATAAAGGAAGTCTTATGAAAACGAATATTAAAGAAAAAACATGGGATATACAAAAAAAGCGACGGGCTACAAAGCTGAATGAAGCGAAGCATAAAGGCTTGGAAAAACTGGTACCGAGTAATAGAACGATTGAATTACTGGAAACGGTACTGGTGCCTGAAGATAAGGTCTGTATAGAAGGTAACAACCAAAAACAAGCTGACTTCTTATCGGAGTGTTTGTCTCAGTGTAATAATGAAGTGCTGAATGATTTGCACATCTTACAGTCCGTTTTAGCACTTCCGAGTCATATCGATATCTTTGAAAAAGGTATTGCGAGTAAGGTCGACTTTTCCTTTTCTGGGCCACAAGCATTAAGACTGGCAAAGCTGGTTCAGCAACAAAAAATTCAAATTGGCTCTATCCATACCTATCTAGAGTTATATGGTAGATATTTCATCGATTTAATACCAAACGTGTGCTTGATCACGGCACATTCTGCAGATGCTGAAGGTAACCTATATACGGGCCCAAATACCGAAGATACGCCAGCAATTGTAGAAGCCACAGCATTCAAAAGTGGTATTGTCATTGCACAGGTAAATGAGCTAGTAGATAACGTACCACGCGTTGATATTCCTGCGGACTGGGTGGACTTTTTCATTGTGGCACCTAAGCCCAACTATATAGAGCCTTTGTTTACACGTGACCCTGCTCAAATTACGGAAGTACAGATACTGATGGCAATGATGGTCATAAAAGGTATCTATGCACCTTATCAAATTAAACGCCTGAATCATGGTATCGGCTTTAATACGGCTGCCATTGAGTTGCTGTTACCTACTTACGGGGCAGAATTGAACCTTAAAGGTAAAATTTGTACTAATTGGGCGCTCAATCCTCATCCTACTATGATTCCAGCGATAGAAAGCGGGTTTGTCGACAGCATTCATAGCTTTGGCTCAGAAGTAGGGATGGACGAATACATTCAAAGTCGCCCTGATGTGTTTTTTACGGGCAAAGACGGCAGTATGAGATCCAACCGTGCTTTTAGTCAAACAGCAGGTTTGTATGCTTGTGATTTATTTATAGGGGCAACTTTACAGATTGATTTACAAGGTAATAGCTCGACAGCGACGGTAGATCGCATTGCAGGTTTTGGCGGGGCTCCTAATATGGGGTCAGATCCACATGGACGTAGACATTCTAGCTATGCATATCTCAAAGCAGGTAAAGAAGCGACAGACGGACGCGTGGTAAAAGGTCGGAAGCTAGTGGTGCAAATGGTAGAAACTTACCGTGAGCATATGGATTCTGTCTTTGTTGAAGAGCTTGATGCATGGCAACTACAAGAAAAGATGGGAAGTGATTTTCCACCTATCATGATCTATGGCGATGATGTCACGCATATCGTGACCGAAGAAGGGATTGCAAACTTACTATTGTGCCGCACTCCAGAAGAGAGAGAGCAAGCGATTCGCGGCGTAGCGGGGTACACACCTATCGGTATGCAACGAGATCATGAAAAAGTCAAAGAGTTAAGGCAGCGTGGGATTATCCAGAGACCAGAAGATATTGGCGTAGATGCTTCAAAAGCGACGAGAGATCTATTGGCAGCCAAATCTGTCAAAGATTTAGTGAAGTGGTCCAATGGTACTTACTCTCCACCAAGTCGTTTCAGAAACTGGTAAAAATAATACTAAGGATATAACTATGAATGTACTTAATTTCGACTTCATTTCACAACCCATCGAAAACATCAAAAAAGAAGTTATTTGCGGTGTGGTTGGGTCAGGCAACTTAGAAGTATTAGTAACACCGCTAGCGAACAATGAAAGTAGCAAATTCATTATTGATACCTCAGTCGCAGGCTTTGATCATATTTGGGAGACTGTGTTACAGGATTTCTCTAGTCGTTATGCAGTAGGCGGATTGGAGTTTAAGGTCAATGATATGGGCGCGACTCCCGCAGTAGTGAGTCTACGCTTAAGCCAAGCGATTAATATCTTAGAGGAAGAATCACATGGATAATTCAAATATTCAACAAAGCTTTTATGAAAAGACGGCACGTAATCGAATCGCCAGTATTGTTGATAAGAACAGTTTTCAAGAAGTTCTTAAGCCCGGTAGCATCCCTGTGAGTCCTAATCTTGCCTCGTTAGATATCGTAGGCAGTTTCGATGATGGTGTCATTATTGGGCAGGCAAAAATTCAAGATGAGCCAATATACATGATTGCTCAAGAAGGCAAGTTCATGGGTGGTGCTGTAGGGGAAATACATGGGGCAAAAATTGTCGGCATGTTACTCAAAGCTATTCAAGAAAAGCCCAAAGCCATCATATTTTTGGTTGATTCAGGTGGTGTTCGCCTTCACGAGGCAAATGCTGGTTTGATTACGATTTCTGAGATTATGCGTGCGATGTTAAAGGTTCGCAATGCGGGCATTCCTATTATTACCGTCATCGGTGGTACGAATGGTGCCTTCGGTGGTATGGGTATATGTGCGTGTCTAAGTACACATGTCATTATGACAGAGGAGGGGCGTCTGGCTCTTTCAGGCCCTGAAGTGATTGAAACCATTAAAGGTGTAGAAGAGTTTGATTCTAAAGACAGAGCTTTAGTATGGCGAGTGACAGGTGGTAAGACACGTTATTTGCTCAATCATGTCGAATTTTTGGTAGAAGATGATGTAACTGATATTACTCAAGGGATTGTTGAGGCTCTGCAGCAGCCTGCTATTGATTTGGACTTAGCGTATTTACAGCAACAGCAAGCCTCATTGCAAAGCCAGTATGATAAATGGTTTGGTGAAAAAGACAGCATACCAATTTGGCAGTCGATGAATATAGACAACCCTGAATCTATTTCCATGCTTAGCGCTCAACAGATTAGAGCTATTAAAAAAGGATAATATCATGCAAACGAAAACAATTTTAGAAGCGTTGTTTCCCAACGAGCTTGAGTATCACATTGAGCATTCAATGATACGAGGTAGTGCAGAAACCAAAATGGGCAAGGTTGAAATCATTGGTACCGTTGATTCCGCCGCTATGAACCAACTGATTGCAATGACACTTGCCAATGAGATATTAGATGTCATAGCACAAGGTAAAAAAACGCCTATCGTATTTATCGTAGACACGATGGGACAAGACTCATCGAGAGCTGATGAGTTGTTATGTCTCAATAGAACGTTTGCTCATCTGGCATCTTGTGTTGATCTGCTCAAACGCAGCGGTCATCCAAATTTAGCCATTGTTTTGGGTGAGGCGGTCAGTGGTGGATTCTTGTCTTATGGTCTCATGGCAAATCAAGTATTTGCTATGCAATCCAGCCAAGTGAAAGTGATGGATTTAAATGCGATGTCGAGGGTGACTAAGATACCGTTAGATAAGCTGAAGTCGTTATCACAGACATCAGCCATTTTTGCACCAGGTGTAGAGAACTACTATGCAATGGGCGCGGTTAACGATATTTGGAAAGCGCTTGATGAACATCTGGTCGAAAACGCTCTTGAATCCCAACTGACACATATTGATGATTTTCTTACAGATAATCGCCGGCAAGTGGCAGAAGAAAGAAAAGGGCGTTTGTTATGCAATGATATTGTTCAGTCGGTTTTGACCGCTTAATGTTAAGCAAGTCTTTATAGAGGTGAGATGTATGCAACGTCATGATTTAGTTTACTTACAGCCCCATGAGCCATATGACTTTATGAATGCATCTCTACCTTTATCGGTGACCATGGCTGTTGGTAAGATGATTGAGTCTCAACAACCACTGACGGCTTGTAGACAAGATATAAACGATGTCATCAAGGTTGCAACCAGTTATATAGAGGACGGTCTTAAATATCGATTGGCACTAACGCTATCTACAACTCCTGACGTTATCAAGTCACCTGTAGCGCTTGAGGCTTTAATACCTCAGTTACCGAAAACGATTCAAAGACCTATTCAACAATTTATCGAACGCTGTGCTCATCTAAATTGTGATGTGCATGTCTATGGCTCCTTTGCCAATCAATACTTTACGGGTTTGCCTTTTGTGAAACCAACATCAGATTTGGATATTTTAATCGTTGCACACAGCAATAATATTTCACAAATATTATTAGAAGTGGAAGCCTTTAACCTGCTTGCAAAATCTGCCGTGGGTTTAAAGATAGATGGGGAGATAAGGTTACATGGATGTAACGACGTGTCTTTTAACGAGCTAATCTACGCCATTATGTTTGATGTCCCAACCGTTTTAGTAAAAACCCTTTGTGATATCAAACTTCAAAAAATAGACGTATTACTAGGATGGAATACTGATGAATTTGAACACTTTATTAGATCGAACAAACAAAACCTTGTTGCCCACGCAGGCAGTCTGGCAACAGATTGATGAATTAGCATGTGAAGCTTTATATGATGAATTAAGTCTGGAGAATAAACCAGGATTGGTATGTCCTTCGGGTAATGGTAGTCACACAGATATGAACCACCTTACCTTTATTAATAGTATCACTTCTTTGAAAGGGTATTTTTCCACGTTGAGTCAGTTTGGCTATGATGATAGACCATTCGATGACTTAAAAAATATGGGAATTTACCAAGAAGCAAAAATGAGAGAGGCGACCAAAAATATTAACACTCATAAGGGTGCAATATTTAATTTAGGTTTTGTCTGTGCAGCGATTGGTAGATGTATACAAGCAGAAATACCATTAACCGCTAAGAATATCTGTGAGCAACTGGTGGATCGGTGGCAGTTTGATTTAACGACTCGTCTACAGCGTGAGCTAGATAGCCACGGTCAAAAAATGTTTAAGAAGTACGGCATAACTGGTGCTATTGAGATGGTTTCTAATGGCTTTGAGATTGTTTTAACTGACGTTTTGCCATGCTTCTATGACACTATCTATAGCACTCGAGATTTTGAAAAATCCAGTATGCAGTCATTAATGACACTAATATCTGTATTGTCAGATACTAATATCGTGTGGCGAGGCGGAATAAAAGACTTAGAAAATGCGCAATCGTTGGCGAAACAGTTTTTGCAAGCAGGGGGCGTACATCAATCAGATTGGCGCCAAAAAGTAAGTAATATCAATCAGTATTTTATTCATAATAACCTCAGCCCAGGTGGTAGTGCTGATCTATTGGCCGTCACGATATTTTTTTATAAGGTGGAAAATGAATTTAATTATCTTATTTAGTGGGCAAGGCCTACAAAGCCAAAAGCACGTGAATGAAATATTGACCTATACCTCAGAGCACGAGCGATCGATTCTAAGTGCTATGGCACCAGAGCTCTTCGATGAAAATTCTGATAGTGATAAATTATTTGATAACAAAGTTGCGCAACCGTTTATTTATACTTTGCAATACTATCGATGGCATCAGCTACGTCAATTGATTGCAGCACCAACGGCTTTTGCTGGATATTCTTTGGGAGAAGCAAGTGCCTTTTGTTGTAGTAGCCAACTCACATTTGAGGACGGGTTAGATTTAGTTAGTAAAAGAGCCAACCTCATGCAGCAAGAAGTGACAGAGTCTAGCGGGTTATTAGCAATTAAAGGTGTGCCTGATAGTAAGCTGAATCAATTACTTGAAGAGAGTAAAACCTACCTATCTATTAAGATTAATAGAGACCAATTCATTATAGGTGGTCACAAAAAAAATCTTGAACAGGCTACACAAGTTGCCCAAACATTGGGTGCGCAAAATGTGCAACTGCTAAATGTGTCAGTGCCGTCGCACACGGTAATGATGCAGGGTGCGTCAGCGAAGTTCCGTAAATATACAGAGTCATTGGCTTTATCTGCTATGACAACACCGATTGTTAGTGCGACTGAAGGTATAAGGTACAGTGAGACAAATCAAGGTTTAGATATCTTGTCACGTCAAATCGATCATGCATTAGATTGGTACTGCTGTATGGAAAGTATTAAAGAATATCAGCCAAGCATGGTGATAGAGATAGGCCCGGGAAATGCTTTGTCCAGAATGGTAAATAACTTGCTACCGCATGTGCCTTGTAGGAGTTGGGACGACTTTCGTAATGTAGATGGTCTAAAAGACTGGATAGAAAGAAATCGTTAATGTGCTAGCCGTAAATTTTAGAATACAGAGCCAGATATCTGGTTTTTAGAATATTGTTAATAAAGCTATCAGGTCAAAGTAAATCTTAATGATTTACTTTGACCATAATCAAGAGGTAGGATCTAGATGTTATATGTGTGGTTTATTATTGCAGGGGCATTCGCAGGCGTTAGTGCTGGCTTGTTTGGTGTGGGCGGCGGCATGATTATTGTCCCAGTACTCGTATGGATTTTTACGGCGTATAATTTTCCTCCTGAAGTTATTACTCATCTAGCGATTGGTACTTCTCTTGCGACGATTGTTGTGACCTCTATCAGCTCACTAACGGCTCATAATAAACGTGGTGGTATACGCTGGGAGGTCTGGCGTCATATGGCCTTGGGTCTAGTTATTGGAAGTTTGGTTGGCGCAGGCATTGCTGATATGATTGAAGGTCAGATGCTACAAATTATTATTGGTATTGGTGCATTACTAATGGCGCTAAAAATGTTGTTCTTCTCTAATCAAGAGTCAGTAGAGAAGCCATTACCACCTGCTAGTGTACAGTTTGGGGCGGGTACGGGTATTGGTATGGCATCGTCTATTTTCGGTATTGGCGGTGGTAGTTTGACCGTTCCATTTTTAAATTGGGCAGGCCTGCCAATGAAGCAGTCAGTTGGGACTTCCGCTGCCTGTGGTTTACCGATTGCTTTAGCTGGTGCGGTAGGCTTTGCATGGTTTGGTCAAGACGTGGCGAACCTTCCTGAAGGTACGATAGGCTTTGTGCATATTAGTGGCTTCTTATGTATTTCGGTGGCGAGCTTTGCGATGGCAAAAGTTGGTGCCAAGCTTGCCCATGTATTACCGGCCTTAATGCTTAAGCGTGCCTTTGGCTTATTATTGTTAGTGGCTGGTGGACAGTTACTGTTAAGTGGTATTGGCGTATTGTAGGTGGTTTATAAGCCAGCTATTAATCCAATAAGAATCATAGCAATGGATTAAGCGTCTATGTAGGCTATCCATTAAAAGCCAATTTAATAAGTAAAAGTATAGTAGACAGCTCAATTAGGAAAACTGACAAGAATTTTTCTATTATTAAAAAAATGTGAATGGCGTTTCAATCACATAGACCAAAAAAGCCATTCACATCAATCAAGCAGAGATGAAATTATTACTAAGATACCTATTTGAGGCATTGCCAAAGCTCTTACCCTTGTTCAATACCCTAAAAACCTAGACCCACCCTCAATCCAATTATCTTACGGATACCGATAGCGTGCAGAACACGCATGCGCATCCAAATCCTCATGTTGAGCTAATATATCAGCAGTTTTGGCTAACGGCTTGCTACCGCTTTATACTGATTGAAGCTTATTCTTTAGCTTCATATTTGCCAATAACAAACCCGACAAGATCAATATCATCGCCAGCATCTTCCACCACGTCACTACTTCCCCTGTGAGTAACACGGACGTTGTCATACCAAATACGGGTACTAATAGAGCAAACGGCATCACCTTAGAGGCTGTGTTTTGGCTAAGTAGATGTGCCCACAGTCCAAAACCAATCAATGTTGAGACATACACGATAAACCCAAGCGATAACCATGACTTGAGCGATGCGTCTGTGAACGTCGCCAACTGCCATGCGTCAGTCTCAAATATGAGAGAAGACAGCGTCAAGATTACACAAGCAATTAGACCGCCCCACACCACTAGTGCTAGCGCAGATAATGCAGACGCTTTGTTTTTACCAGTGGTAGGCGAGATGTTAGACACGCTTGATTCATGCTGCGCGGACTTTAAGGTTGCTTGAGCCGATGCTTGCTTTGATGCGATATTGCCAAAACTCCAGCCTATGGCTGCAATCAATATACAGACAAATCCAGCCAATGGCATATCACCGCCAAGGTTTAGCGCAATCACGCCCAATCCTAGTAGGCCAACTATCATACCGATGATTTGCATGCGATTTACTGCCTCACCCAGCATGACATATGCTAGTAGCACGGTGATAAAAATCTGAATTTGTAGCAATAGCGCGGTCAAGCCTGCCGACGCACCCAAATGCATAGCAGTAAATACAAAGGCATATTGCATGACAAACGTACCGATGGCATAGATAAATAATGTACGGTTGAACTTGGGTGGCTTAAGAAAAAAAACCAGTGGTATAGCGGTAAAGAAAAAACGTAGGGCCGTGAGCATCAGTGGAGGAAAGCTGTCGAGCCCCCACGCAATAAAGGTAAAGTTCACACCCCAAATAAAGGTAACCAGTACAGCTAATGCAGTATATAAAGGGGTCATATAATTGGCCTAAAAAATGATGACTGGTTATTAGAATTATATTCGAGAACATATCATCAGCCATTCTATCACTAGGAACATTGGCAAATTAGCTAAGCGTAAAAATATAACTCACAGGCTTATTTTTAACTTTCAAACTTATTTATCTCTCATTTATTGAGGAATTGTCGTGTGCGCGACAAACTTCTAAGCGCTGTTATGAAATTATGGTCTGTAGGCAAGGGGTGTCGTCAACGACAAGCCTTAACTTATCACTAAATAAATTAATCAGGGATGAATGATGAATAGTAATCAAAATGCTTATGGCACCGATACGCTTGATCCAAAAATCAGATCGCGTTTTGTTGATAACAATAACGGCTTGAATGTTCATATTTTAGAAGCAGGGTTTGAAGAAACAGAGTCTGAGAAAGGAAGCCGACCAGTTGTGCTGCTTTTGCATGGTCATCCAGAGCTGGCCTATAGCTGGCGAAAGCAGCTATTACCTTTGGCTGACCAAGGATTTTATGTGATTGCTCCGGACTTACGCGGCAGTGGCAGAACGACAGGGTGGGAGACAGGTTTCGACTGTAATCTTGACCAGTTTAGTTTATACAATAACGTGCAAGACATGATTGGGCTGGTATATGCATTAGGCTATAAATCAGTCGCAGCCGTTGCAGGCCATGACTTTGGTTCTCCTGCGGCAGCACTATGTAGTTTTATCCGTCCTGATATTTTCAAGTCTTTAATCATCATGAGTACGCCTTGGCCAGGCACGCCGCAATTTCCATTTAATTCAGCCAATCTACCAAAAGATGCCACAAGCTACGATCCAACCTTGACCAAAAGTATGGAAGAGCAGCTAGGCTCTTTAGTACCACCCCGCAAACACTATCAGATGTATTTTGCCTCGCCTCATGCTAACGATGAGATTATGCATGCACCTCAGGGAATTCATGATTTTATGCGGGCATACAATCATGCCAAGAGTGGCGACTGGCAAGAGAACAACCCGCACAATTTACAAGCTAAAACGCTTGAGGAGTTTTCTAAAATTCCAAAATACTATGTGATGGATTTGGATAAAAGCATGCCTGAGCAAGTCATGGAATTCATGCCAACCCAAGCGCAAATAGATGCCTGTGAATGGTTACCTGATAATGAGCTAAAAGTATTTTCTGACGAGTTCACTCGCACGCAATTTCAAGGCACTATGAATTCTTATCGCTGTGCCACCAATCCAAAATATTTCCATGCGATAAAAACCTTCAGCGGTAAATCTATCGATGTGCCCGTAGTATTTATAGCAGGCGAAAAAGACTGGGGGCCGTATCAAAGCTATGGCAACTTTGAAGCGATGAAGGCGAGTGTCGCACAGCTAGAGATTCACTTTGTAAAAGGCGCAGGACACTGGGTGCAACAAGAGCAGCCAGAAGCGGTGAATGACATCATGATTGAATTTCTCAAAGATAAAAAATAACAGCGCAAATACTTGGCATTGCGGTTCATTATTTGAATCTGCAATGCTCACTACGTGGCTGATTTTAAATATGGCTGACTTTAAAGGTAGCAGGCTTTAGAAGTAGCTGACCTTAGAAGTGGCTTGGGAGAAAAACAATGAGTAAATATGATGTCGTGGCTGTTACGACCAATGATTATAAAAGACAGGCCAAACAACGCTTGCCCAATTTTTTGTTCGATTACATAGAGGGCGGCGCAAATGCTGAGCAAACATTGCAAGCGAATACAGCAGACTTTAAAAGATATACGCTAAGACAGCGAGTCATGCGAGACGTGTCAGCCGTTGATACCTCAACGACTCTTTTTGGAGAGTCTCTGTCGATGCCGTTGGCACTAGCACCTGTCGGTATGGCTGGACTGTTTGCAAGGCGCGGAGAAGTGCAGGCGGCGAGGGCAGCAGAAAAGAATGGCATACCGTTTACCCTGTCTACTGTGGCGATATGTTCGTCTGAAGAAGTGCAAAGTGCGACCAATCAGCCTTTTTGGTTTCAGCTATATATGCTGCGTGATAGGGCACTTGTGCTAGATATGTTGCATCGTGCTGCTGCATCAGGGTGTAAAACGCTGGTATTCACGGTTGATTTGGCGCTGCCTGGTATGCGATTAAGAGACTATCGAAATGGTATGTTAGGTGGCTCTACTAAAGGGAAAATCTCTTACCTAACGCAGTTATTTACGCGGCCAAGATGGTTGCTCGATATTGGTATATTAGGAAAACCACATAGTTTAGGCAACCTGAAACACAAAGTTGAAAGTGCAAGCGACCTTGATCGATACAAAGCGTTTGTAGAGAGTCAGTTTGATCCAAGCGCCACATGGAAAGATATCGCATGGCTTCGTAATAACTGGAATGGCAATATCATTATCAAAGGTATCATGGATGCAAATGATGCCAAAGCAGCGGTTGATGCAGGTGCAGATGGCATTGTTGTCTCCAATCATGGCGGCCGTCAGCTAGATGGTGTCTCGTCTACCATTGATAAGTTGCCGAGTATAGCGAATAGCGTCGGGCAGCACACCAGAGTTTTATTGGATGGTGGCATACACAATGGTGTCGATGTCGTGAAGGCCATAGCACTTGGGGCGGACAGTGTCTTGATAGGGCGCTCTTGGGTATATGCCATGGCAGCTCAGGGAGAGGCTGGCGTGAACAAGCTGTTGGCTCTCTATCAGCAGGAGATAGCTGCGACAATGGGATTGATGGGGATAAGTCGTATCGAAGAGCTCAATAGCGATGTCATCGAGCGATTCAATCAATCAACCAACCACTTAATAATTCTCTCAGTTAAACACCCTCTATTTGGAGAAGCCATATGACTTGCATGACCACTAAGACCATGACACATGGCGTATATCCCGTTGTTCATACGCCATTACATGGAGATGAAAGCATTGATTTTGACGGTTTAAAAGCGTGTTTAGAGTATTACAATCAAACAGATTTACCGGGCGTTACTTTGCTTGGAAGCGGTGGAGAGTTGCCTTATTTTTCAGACAGTGAGCAATATGACATTATTAAGGCAGCTTTTAATTATCTAAACGGTAGCAAGGTGATTATTGCTGGTGTCCATGCATATAGCAGTATGCAGGCGATAGACAAAATAGCCTCATATAGCGCTTACGTTGACTACATATTGCTATTGGTTCCTGATTATTATCAAAGCACTTTTGAAGATTATCTACAAACATTGGAATGCATTGCGCAACACTCTGCAAAACCTATCTTGTTTTACTATTTCCCGCAAATCACCCAAAAGTCATTTACGTCAGAACAGCTAATTACCATTCTTTCAATCGACAATATTATTGGTATCAAGGACAGCTCTGTACATATTCCGACGGCCAAACGCATCTGGTCTAATGTACCTGACACACTATATTTTAGCGGGCTTAGCTTGTTATTAGAGCCCATGATAAAGCTGGGCGCAGTAGGTGCAATTTGTCCTATTGCCTCGGTACTGCCACAGCAAGCACATGAGTATTTTTGTGCCATTAAAAACAGCGATAAAAATCTCACAAAATATAGAGCACCATTAAAGCGTATGTTGCCGATTGTGAATGCATTAAATCTATCGGAAAAAACCCAGTATCTGGCGTTAAGTCTGCTTAGTGCTAGCCCCGTCAAGTTAATAAAAAATGTGACCAGCTCTCACGCTAAAATCAAAGAAGCTCTGAGATTTAAGGGCTTGCCTATTCAAAGAACGGTTAGAGCGCCTTTACCCAGTCTATCTGACACAGAAGCTGAAAAAATTGCGCTAATTATGGATGATTTGGCATCGCTTTGATCGCTTGTTTAATTAGCATCGTGATAGGCTTTTGAGAGTGCATCCATATTGTTGATAACGATTTTTCCGTATTGAATACAGATAAGCTTGTCCCTCTCCATTTGTTTGAGCTCTTTACTAACGCTCTGCCGAGAGACACCTACCATCCTTGCCAAATCTGCGTGTGAGATAGTGATTTCTAGCTCATTGTTTTGTGCTATTTTTGAGCTTTGATTGAGCACAATTCTGTATATGCACCGTGCTAGCCTTTGATGTAAGGGAAGCGTTAGGTTGTCAGTATTTATCTCAAAGGCCACCCGCATTCGGTGAGAGAACATGATTAGGAGCTGAGTATTTATCTCAGGGTGCTTATGGTTAAGTCGAAAAAAATGCCTCTTGCTCAATACATTGACGACAGAATCACCTACCGAATAGGTATTGGTCGCTCTAGGCAACTCATCTATCAGTCCCTGCTCACCAAATGTTTCTCCTGACAACAGCGTACCGATGACAACTTCTGTGCCATCTTGGCTATATATATTGCATTTTATTTTACCCGATACTACTTGGTACAGCTCGTTCGATGCTTCTTGTATACGAAACAAGGCTTCTCCGTCAGATAGCGTTCGCTGAGTCATCGCTGAACGAATGTCCTCTTGAATATCTGCATGGAGTTTTTCAAACCAGTTATAAAATATTAACGTATTCAGAAGAACGCCCTCATGTGAGTTGAGACTATTAATTTAACATGTTTTGGTTTAAACCGTTTTATACGTTTATAAATGATGCAATGTGGAAGTAGAGGTTAAAAACAGTGTCTTTGGTTTAAATGCTTTAATGTATGGTTCGATTTTTTTATCACTTATAACTGATTGAGTAATTTTGATTATAGACTGATTTGAGCATAATTTTCCGCTACAGCTCTTATGTAAAATCGAGAAAAAAGCCCCAGTCGTGAGATTAGGGCTTTTGAGTTTGTTAAGCATAAATAGGCTAGAAATGTTGACCTTAAATGATGTGTCTTATATGTCGTAGAATGCGTAATCACAATCATAGATATAAGTTTTTTTAAAGGTGATTTATAACTATTGTGTAGTAATATGAGTCAGAATTAGATTCTACTACGTTTTTTCAGGTAATAATCTGCATAATTCACTCGTCAAAAAAGACTGGTATATAAAGAAAATTCTTAAATTATTAGCTAGTTCTATAGTTTGTCAAGGAGCGAAAAATGGCGCTATTTTAGATAACTAAAGTTGTTTAAAGTAGGGGTCTGTAGCAACCAAACCAACCAATATGATTATGTGTTTCAGGAATCTATAGCCTAAACAGCATCGGCCTTAGTCTCGTCAAAAGATAGATTGAATATCGTCAATCGTAATTGAGTCAAAAATGATAGAAGCCGAATACAGTACCCATAAGAGTATGATGTTTGCCATAAGAGAAGCAATGACATTGTACTTGTTTGATAAAAAACGTGAAAAAGACATTCCTAAAATTGCAGAGATTTTTTTATCAATGGACAGTTACGGCGGTGATAGAGTACCTATGTCGGCTGTTATGAAAGAAGTAAACGACTTATGCAACACCTTGCAAGACAACTATTTAGGATTAAGCTTAAATTTTTTGGTTAACATTGAATCATTACCGTCTTATAAAGCTATCAGCGAATGTGTCAGGCCTTTTGCCAATGTAAATAATGAGCTGCCTTTCTTGTTGGTCAGTCGGCTTGTATATCGTTTTTCCCCCCTGATTACACAGTCTATTACCCTCAAACTGTCTGTAGAGAAAGGATTGCTTCGATTTGATTTTATCTCCAACGCGCCAGATATGATGAATAAGCATCAGATTGATGGCGCTATGGTACTGGTCTATCGAATCGTAGAAGCATTTTGTCCAGGTATGTTGCAGAAACTATATGTTGCACAGCGTCATACCGTTTATGAGTTGGAGTACTATAAATCTGTCTTTGGGGCACCTGCTGAGTCTGCTAATAAAACAAGTTTGGTCTACGCCTTAAAGTGTAAAGATCATTATAAAAATGCCGCTAGCTTATTGATAAAAGCTGAAGAGGAGCTTGGCAGAAAGTTTTATATCAACCCTTTGTTTAATATGTTGTTTACTCAATTTTATGAAATCAGTTACAAACAGCGCTGTGAGATAATTATCGATACCATGATGGGTGTGAGCTCGCCAACTCGTATTCAGGTCGCAGACTCAATGAATATAAGCGTCAGTACGCTACAAAGAAGGCTACATGACGAGGGAGCTACGTTCCAAGAGATCTTAGAAGAAACCAGAAAGCGATTGGCCAAACTGTATCTAACTGAAAGGAAGATTTCAACAACGGACGTTGCGTATCTATTGGGCTACAAATCCCACAGTCAATTTTTTAAAGTTTTTAAAACTTGGTTTGGGATAACACCGAAAACGTATCAAAGCAACCAGCTAACAGAAAATGATATCTAAGCATGTTTGGTATTGGAGCAAGACATTGATAACAGTAGATTGAATCAGTATTCACGCCAATACACTTTGATTGCTCCAAATTGCGTAAAAAACCCATTAAAAAAGCCACTTAAAGATAAGTGGCTTTTTTAATGGGTTTTTCAGTAATAAGTCTTACTTTACTGAAAATAAGAGTATGACAAACACTACTCATATCGATTGTAATGTTGTTCCTTTACTACTGAAGGTTTTTAGTTATTTGTTGCATTTCGAGTCAATATGATATGGCGTTGTCCGCGTGCGAGTTAACCTATATTAAAGAGGTTATCAGATAGTAATAGGTCTCTTATAATCTACACTTTCACAAAAACATTCGTTCACTGACTAATGCTAGTAGCGTTATCAGAACTGATGATGACTGATACAAGCGGCTTAATAAGATACCGCAACTGATTGTCTAATGTGAATATATAGTTAAATCCATATAAATCCGCTCCATCGTTATCCTTGCTAACCATACTAGTGTATAGCTTGCGTTCGGCTTCCTTGCGTCGAAATTATTTGAATTCAACTATATCTCAATCTGTATTATTTGACTTAAAAAATAAAAGGTAAATATAAGTATATGAATACTATAGTCAAAACTAATGATAGAACTCAGATTGTAGACCAAGTACAACTAATGACTGAAGATGGCAAGTATTACCATATGTCAGATATCGGTGATACCTTTGAGTGCCTAACACAGCTGGTAATAGGTAGTGAAGAAGGGCAAGCGTTAAGGGATGTAGAATGTCCTGCGGCAGCGATACCTTGGTGGATGCCGACAGCAGCTGCGACTGGGCCATTAGATATGATTGCTGATAGCAGTCATATCAATAGCAATGATTTTAATGACAATAGTACGCTGTTTTCTAATAACAACAGTGTGACGACAGCCTATCATAGGCCAGTTTTGACAAACATAGTTAGCAATGACACTGGTGCAGACAGCGATCTATTAAGCATAGAGGAATTCACGATTGACGGCTACACCACGGTTTATCAACCAGGTGACACGGCGACGGTTCCAAACATTGGCACCTTAAGCATTACCACTAAGGGCATGCTAACCTTTACGCCAAATGAAGGTTACGCAGGCGCTGTACCAGACGTGACCTACACTATGACTGGTGGCCACGAAGACCGCGATAAAGGCACTATAATCTTTAATGATGTATCGGTAGTTTCAAAGCAATCAGCAGTTGCCAGTGGTAACCGTGTGAAGACTGCACATAATATGTCAGTTGAGATAAAATTTTTTGGCAATAACACTGATCTAGAAAGTGATCCATTAAGCGTAGAGGGGTTCACGATTGAAGGCTATACCACAGTTTATCAATCAGGTGATATGGCGACTATTCCAAATGTCGGCATCATCACTATTACCAATGATGGCACGTTAAACTTCACGCCAAACGATGGTTACGCAGGTGCTGTACCAGATGTGACCTACACCGTGATTGGTGGTAATGGCGGTATAAATACAGCTATTGTGACCTTTGACGATGTACCTGCTGGAGTAACGGGTATTAACTTTGATGGCACTGAGGATATTGCTGCAACCGCTTCTGATATTATAGATGCTGCCAATCAACCAACAGCGGATGCTTTCGATATTGATCTAACTGACTTAAGCTTAAATATCCAAAAACGGTCTACCTCCAGTTATACACCTGTTTGAAACACGCTCAAGTGAATAAGATAATAAATGTCATACAAAGATAATCCCCGCTACAATAATTAAGACCACTCCAATCAAAGAGATAATATCTGGCGTGTCTGCAAAGAATGCCAATCCTCATAACATAGCAAATCTAAGCAAAGTCAAACCTGTCAATGACTGCAGGTGCTGCATTTTGATAAGCAGTTGCAGTTCCTAATTAGGTTTGTAGTACAGTCACATCCATATAAACCCGCTACATCGTCAACCTCGCTAACCATACTAATGTATAGCTTACACTCGGTTTCCTTGTGTTGAACTTATTTGAATTCACCTATATTCAAGATATTTTTTAATTAGAAGTTACTACAAATTCGAATCGTCTTCTTTAAGATTATTGATTCTCTTGAGTGTTAACTTGATGAGCTGGCAAAGCTAACACTCATCCCAATAAGGATTATCACCGAAACGCTCAGCGATAAAATCAATAAAATAGCGGCACCGCTGAGACAAGAATCTATTCTTTGGATAGACCGCATATGCCGTTAGCATGGGCAGTTGATATTGCTGCAAGATGGGCACTAGATCGCCATTGGCTACGGTTTGGTAAGTGATAAAAGTGGGTAAAAAGGTAATGCCATGACCTTTCACCGCCATATCATGCAAAAAATCACCATTATTGATTTTTATTTTTGAGTTAACGTCCACCTGATGTTTTTTGCCTTGCTCATCTGTCAGTGCTATCGTGTTAGATTTACTCAAGCTGTATTGTAAAAATTCATGATCCGCTAAATCTTCTACCGTTTTTGGTGTGCCCATCTTATCTAGGTATTCAGGACTGGCGCATAGGGTATGACGAATTAATGATATACGTTTGGCCTGATAGCTAGAATCTTGCATTTCTCCAATGCGAATGGCCAGCTCAAACCCTTCTTCAACTAAATCCGTATGCCGATCAGAAAAATCCAACTCAAAATTCAGATTGGGATGTTGGTTGGCGTACTCATCAATAATATCCTTTAAATGAAGCAAGCCAAACGATAGCGGTGAGGTCATCTTTAGTGTGCCTTCGATACGTGTCGGCGCACCACTGGATGCTTCATTCAGAGCATCAACCTCATTAAGTATATTGGTTACTCTGTAATAATATTGCTCACCCGCTTGTGTTAAATTCGATTGTCGTGTGGTTCGGCTGATTAACTGACTGCCCAAGCGTGTCTCTAACTCTTTGAGGCGGCGGCTTACAGCTGACTTGGCGATATTCAACTGCTCTGCAGCTTTGGTAATACTACCTGCTTCGACAATGCGTACAAACATCACCATATCTTCTAGTTGTCCCATTTTAGCCATCCCTTAATTGTTCTTTAAATGAGAACTTACATTTGCAATTATCGATGTTTATCTGTAATTAGATAACAATTATAATATATCCATAACTTAAACCAATTAACTAATCAGTATTTATCGTTATTTAACTTCTGAATAAATAAGTTAATAACTAGGGATAAATGATGCAAACGATCTATCATGCAGCAGACTCTCGTGGCAATGCCAGTCATGGCTGGCTAAAAAGCAACCATACCTTTAGCTTTGCTAATTATCACAATCCAGAACGTATGGGCTTTGGCGCGCTACGTGTCATTAATGATGACTTTGTGATTGGCGGGCAAGGTTTTGGTAAGCACTCACACCGTGATATGGAAATTATTACTATTCCCTTATCAGGCAAGCTCAGTCATGGCGATAACATCGGTAATGAAGGCATTATTGCAACGGGTGAAATACAAGTCATGTCAGCCGGCACGGGCATTACTCATAGTGAGATGAATGGTAATGCTTATGAGGCTGTGCAGTTTTTGCAAATATGGGTGCTCCCTAATAAAATTAACGTCACCCCTCGCTATCAGCAAATGCGCATGGGTGATATCATGCAGCCGAATATGTTCAACCAAGTGCTATCGACAAACGCTGACGATGCAGGTGTCTGGATTCACCAAAATGCATGGTTCAGTATGGGTGACTTTGAGAAAGGCGTGACAGCGTCTTATCAGCTAAAAGATGCTGATAACGGTGTTTATCTCTTTGTCATTAGCGGAAAAGCCACTGTAAATGGTAAGACGTTAGACACTAGAGATGCGCTTGGTATTTGGGATGCTCAGCAATTCACTGTGGATATCGAAGAAGACGCCAAAGTGTTACTCATGGAAGTACCGATAACTGCTTAATACCTTTCTATGCTCATTATTTATAATACACAAAATGTTAAATGGCGAGATTGAACCTAGAACCAGGCTTTGAGTACGGTATCTTGGTTTCAAAGGCTAATGACCACTTATCCCAATGCATCAATATTTTATCCCAATGCACCAATATTTAATTTTAGTCTATAAAAACTACTGGAGAAAACCATGTCAAATTTACAAGATTTACAGAAATTAGCAGAAAAACGCCGTTCTATTTACGCGCTAAGCAATCAATTATCAGTATCGAATGATGAAGTAGTAAAGTTGGTTGAGCATGCTGTTCTGCACACGCCATCAGCGTTCAACTCACAGTCAACGCGCATTATCGTGTTGTTCGGTGACGAGCATCAAAAGCTATGGCAAATGACGGAAGATACCTTACGTGATATCGTCAATGACGATGAGAAGTTTGTGTCAACCAAGCAAAAAATTGATAGCTTTAAAGCGGGTGCAGGTACGATATTATTCTTTGAAGATCATGCAGTGGTGAAAGGCTTACAAGAAGCAGCACCGTTATATGCTGACAAATTCCCAGTGTGGTCTGAACATACCAGTGCCATGCATCAATATATGATCTGGATGGCATTATCCAGTTTAGATATCGGTGCAAATTTACAGCATTACAATCCTATTATTGATAGTCAAGTTGCCGACGCTTGGAATGTGGATAAGGATTGGGAGTTGGTTGCACAAATGGTATTTGGTGCGATCGAGCAGCCTGCAGGTGACAAAGCGTTTAAGCCTGTAGACAGTCGCTTAAAAGTGTTTGGCTAATAAATCTTAGCTTTGAAGACCGTAAAAATAATGAACCCGCTATGAATAGATATCATAGCGGGTTCATTGGTTTTTTATAACTGATATGCAATCATAAGATTACTGTCATTTGAAATACAGACATTTGAAATACAGTTATTTGAAATATGAGTCTGAATGATGTTCAGGACATACTTCAGTTAGATTGCAATCAAAGCTCCGACTCTAACACTTATGTTCTGTAAAGCACTTTAACCACGTGCCAGCCAAATTTGGTTTTTACTAAATGCGGGGTATAAAGTTCACTGCTGAAACAGACTTTATCAAATGCTGGCACCATGTCGCCTTTTTGAAATTCGCCTAAGCTGCCACCTTTCTTGCCTGATGGGCAGTTTGAGTGCTTTTTAGCCAGCACATCAAATTTAGCGCCCTTTTTAAGCTTGACAATAATGTCCTCAGCCACTTCTTTGTGTTTTACTAAAATGTGTAATGCGCTAGCGGTACGAGCCATAATGTAAACCTTTCATAAAATATCGATTATCAAGATATTATATCACGGCTCATCTTGGTTCCTCATCTCAACTGTCGGCTCTACTTTATCAAAAGTAATGGAGCGACAAGTTATGCAGCCAAAATGGAAAGTCCGTATGTAGCTCACTGAGTTGGAAGGTACTACAAAGCAAATAAAGCCGTTAATAGTATAGATGGTGGTGATAATATATTATTGGATCAATTTGACTTATTAGCGTCAGATTGCTCTATGCAAGCGGTATAAACAAGAGTAATAAATCACTCTCATTATTAGAGAAGATATGACATGACATTAAAATCCTTATTTAGACCGTTATTGCTAGCCTTGTGCCTACTACCGTTATCATCTTGTAGCTCATTATTTAAGCCCAAAGCTATGACCATTGAATACGATGAAGAGGTCAAGCTGCATGATGGTGAGATGATATGGGTACATATCACACGGCATTACATAGAAGGGGGCGGTAAAGAAATTTCCGAGATGTTTCGTGGAGGTGGCAAGAATGTCATTCCTACTTATGTAGAGATTAGCTGGGATACGGGTTTTGAGGGGGTGGGTCGTAAGTCGGTTTATTTTCGAAATGTTGCATATATATCAAAATATGATAACAAATGGTATGTATTTGGCTTTATGCCTCAAGGGTCTGCAAATAAGAAAAATGGAAGTGTGAGTTGTGAGACTGTTGGAGTTAAGGTAGGAAAATTTGGCTGTACTGTAGTAGTAGGTTCAAATGGTTTAATTAAAGCTCCAGATTCAGATACTAATCTTGAGTGGAAGGGTTGGAATATCCTCTATCCAATTGGTATTAAAGACTGGGGGTCTGTCCCACGGCCTTTAGAAGGGCAAAGAGTTACATGGTCTGAAAAGTTATCGCTTGAAAGCAAACAAGACGAAAGGTTTAGAAGATTAGAAATACCTATCACGATACTTAATGAAAAGGAAACTAAATAATGAGCAACTTAACCAATCAACAGAAAGCTACCTATGCTCTATTAGCGGACAATGTCTACTGGGATGTCAGATATGGCTATGACGATACGAATCCTACAGATAAAGACTTCACCAACTCCAACTGGACACCCGTGCCTGAGGGTTGGACGGCGTGACTGTAGGATAGTCATTTTTTTCTAAGTTACCCGAAACCCCCTCTCGAATACTTTCAAGCCCTTACTGAAGATAAATACCCTGTGGCAAATATGCCAGATGAGCCGTTAGAAACCCCACCTGAGATTAATATTGAATTCAATAGCCTAGTCGTGACAAGCTCATGAAGCGCAGGTGGTCTCTCTTCTTGATAATAAGAAAGTACATGCTCTAATAATGAGAATTTGATGTCTTAAATAAATGTTAAGGATAACCTCTACCATGTCAAGGTAGGTCAACCAACCTATTTCAAATGATCTAATTCTACATAAACTATAAATAAAGGGATATAGCCTATTTTGGTAATTACATATCGGTATGATATTTATGTAAATTAATATTTAACTCTTATTTAGGCACTATATTTTTATAGTGTTTTTGACGTTTACTCTGTCCCTAATATCTTAGGTGATAGTTGGTCTTTAGCCATTTATAACGGTCAATCATCTTATTTTAAGGCAAAAGTATTTTTTGCTAGCCGTATGTTATTGTCTAATTATTACTTATGTAGTGGCTTTAAAAACCAAGTTAACCAGATTAAATGCTGAGCTTAAACAATTGCAAGATCATGCTCAAGTTCTGCAAGAGAAGCATCTGATGGCACTGACAGAAGGGGAAGTTCAAAGTCGAATCTTGGATACCGCTAGACACATACGGCGGTATCTTCTATATCTCTACCAAGTTGTTCTCTTTATCTTTCGCAAATCATACCGCCTCACATCGTTCAATATGCACTTCTATAACGCTACTCCTCATAGTAATTAAGCATTCAATATATCAAGGTTACAATCCACGTTCCAGTCTGTGTTTGCACTTCTCTATATTCCTTTTCTCAATCATGATTTTTCTAGTCGTGTCGTTAGTACGTTAGGACATCCATTTCATGAAGATATTAAACTCAAATTGGTTATATTCAGAACAAAAATCCAATTAAAGCTATACACTTATGTAAGCAATTGTTAGTATACGTTACTGTTTATCTGTGAAACACTACCGTTCATGCAAAGAATAACTAACCTCGCTAATAAAAAACCAATCATGAGTTTAGCGATAATACTCATGACGTCTACTTTACCTGCCTGTGATAAGACGCCTTCCGAGTATATCCAAGCCCTTACCGAAGATAAATACTGTGTGGCAAATATGCTAGATGAGCCGTTAAAAACTCCACTTGAGATCAGTATTGACCACAAGCGCTTAGCCATAAATAGCTCATGGAGCGCAGATGGTCTATATAGTGATAATAAAATAGTACATGCTCTAACAATGAGAATTTGTTGTTTTAGATAAATGTTAAGTATAAGGAATTGGATTATGTCTTTTGATTTTGAGAGTCATCATATTTTATACATTAAGATAATAAATGATTGAGAGACGTACAATTTTTCAATAATTTATCATTATTAAATCGTGAAGTTTGGCTTACCAATTTTAATGTACCAAATCAGTTTTCTCATAAGTTTTTAAGAAAAAGTTAGAAAATTCGTCTCAGTGTATGATGGGCAATGTGAAAATAAAAAAAATTTCTGATAGATGATTTTATAAGGTATCTGAATATCTTGTACGACGCTAGAGACTAACGGCTCGATGCACTAATTAAAAATACGTTTAAGCGAATATAAAATGATAGTAAATCTACGTGACTATATAAAGCAATTCACCAAATCTCAACAATTCGGAATTTATATAATATTTTTTTTAATTTATCTAGGTTTATTTATGAAAATTTGGGGGTATCGCTTAATAGCCGATAAGTTAGCCGAAGATCCAAGCAATTTCAAACAAGGATGTATGTATTATGAAAGTACATTTATAGATAAAAAAATAAATATGAAGATTTTGACACTATCTATAGATGGCTATAAAAAAGAAGATATTCATATTTTTTCGAGAAGTTTTCGTGGAAATCAAGATTGGGAAGGAGAAAAATATGAGGAGTTTATCGATTATATAGAAGCACATCGACGAGACTGCCACCCTGTAGAATACATAGAATTCCCTTTACTGATAGGCCGCGAGATTTATATTTATAATTATTTAGGTGATTTTGGTAACACCATTAGCTCCTCTGATAACACTGACTCTACTTTTAATACCACTAAGGACTAATACTATGACGACTGTTAAAAATAAAGTAGTAAACAATGAAAATCTTAGCGACATTTCTAGCGGATTAAGTGCTTTTAATAATATTTGGTCTGAGCTCAACAACATCGCTAGTGATAATCCAAAAGAGGCGGTAAGATCTTGCTTTTTATTGATGACGGATGTCGTTGATGTTTTCCATAAAAGTAGAGTTGGTAGTGTAGTGAATAATGCTTCGCAAACAGCAGCGATGGGCTATAGACTATATGATAATATTAATAAATTTGATAGGGAAGTTGAGAGTAATAAGGGATACGTTACTAAAGTAACCGTTGTCGATATAGTAGCAGATGCCAGTGCTATCTTCAGTTTAGCAATCACTATTACTAAATTTAGCCCTTTGGGCTTTGCGCTGAATATGGTGTCGGAGTTTGCCACCGCTGTCAGCAACGCTATGAATAGCTCTGGCAACAATGAAGGCATGATCCATGTTGACGACATTGCCACCTTTGTTACTGATGCCGCCTTTGCAGTGATTGTTGGACATGTTAAAGCTGCGGTTGAACTAATAGCAACTTTGGAGTCATTTATACCTGATGATTATGAGGCTTGGGAGCAAGGCCCGCACGAAATAATCGGTGATCTTGAGCAAAACTATATTAGAGCCGAAGACATTATTAAAGAGCGTGCTAAGGGAGTCTTTAAAGATGAACATGGTGAGGAGTATGAGTTTAGATACGGCTCTCAATATACCTCTCAGGCAGAAGCAGATGCTGCTTTAGAGGCAGCATTTGAGGCTGAATACGCTGATAAAGTAGCCGACAGACCTGCCACTATTTTTGGCTTAGGCGGTGCAGATACGATTATTGGTACTGAGCTACAAGATGATCATATTCATGGGGGCGATGGTGATGACACCGTATATGGATTAGGGGGTGATGACTTCATATTAGGGGGCGATGATAACGATACTATTTATGGAGATTCGGGTGAGGGCGGCGGACTTATAGGCCTATTAGAAATGACAGGCAATGATAAAATAATAGGAGGTTTAGGCTCGGATACAGCTTATGGTGGTGGAGGTGATGACATCATACTGCTAGCTGAAGGTCGTATAAATGCAGGATTAGAGGAAATAAAAGCGGACTCTCACAATGATACCGAAGTGAATACAGCATTCGGTGGTGAAGGTGATGACACTATATATGGGACGGGCGGAAAAGATACTATTACCACTGGAACGTCTAGCGAAAGTAGTGACAATGGTAGCGTGAACCATGCTTATGGTTTTTCTGGTGATGACACACTGATAGGTCAAGCGGGTCAAGATACGTTAGATGGAGGTCTCGATAATGATACGCTAATTGGGGGTGATGGTGATGACACTTTATTGGGAAGTAGTGGCAATGACACGTTGTACGGTGATTCACAAGATGAGAATGACGGTTTTTTGGGATTTGGTGAGACTAAAGGTAACGACATTATTATTGGCGGTATAGGCAGTGATAAAGCTTATGGAGGCCGTGGTAATGACACTATTATACTAGGGGAAGGTGAAAAATCAGACAGTAAAGGTACTTTAGAAAGCAAGGCAAAAAGCGATACCGAAAGGAATATCGCATTTGGTGGGGAAGGTAACGACACTATATATGGAACAGACGGTCGTGATAGCATCATTATGGGGCGACAAGATGAAGATAGTGATGAAGGCACAACCAATTATGGATATGGTTTTGGTGGCAATGATGAATTAGTAGGACTAGCTGGAAAAGACTATTTATATGGCGGTAAAGGCGATGACACTTTATTTGGCGGTAAAGGTGATGATGAGTTAGTAGGTGGTGATGATAACGATACGCTATATGGTGAAGACGGCATCGACTTATTAGAAGGCAGTGACGGTAATGATACCTTACATGGTGGGGAAGGAGATGACGTATTAGATGGTGGTGATGATGAGGATACGCTATATGGTGAAGGTGATAATGATACGCTTCAAGGCGGCAAAGGTGCAGATACGCTTTATGGTGGCGAAAATGATGATGTTTTATATGGAGGTCATCAAGTAGGTGGTGGGCGTGACAGTAATGCACAGAATGAGATGTATGGTGAAGCTGGAAATGACACTCTATACGGATCAGGTCGCCTTGAGGGTGGAGTAGGTAAAGATACCTATAAGGCACTAGATACTGCTGTTGTAAACGATATAGATGGTAAGGGTATTTTATATTATGAAGATAAGCATCTTCATGGTGCTAATATGAAGTATGAGTCAGATAGCCTAGCTCCTCCTCCTTCGTTGGATTTTAGCGAAAGTGGATATGATATCAATGATAAAACTACTGTGCGGTTGCAGGAGATATCACGTAGTGAAGAAATGGTTCGGTATCTAGTTACTGGTGATAATAACTTTCAATATGGTGGATTGACTACGGAAGCTTTAGATAGCGGAGAGCTAGGTGTCAAATTCTACGTGACTGTATACAAAGAGATTCCACCACCGCCTCCGCCTTTTACTCCTCCAAGTACGCCTCCTACACGATCTGACCCTCTTACCTTAGATCTAGATCATGATGGACAGATCAATACTATTTCGATTGGGTCTAATATTAAGTTTGATCTAGATGGTAATGATTTTGCTGAAAATATTTCTTGGGTAGCACCGCAAGATGGTTTTGTTATCCTTGATTTGAATAATAACGGCAAGGTCGATAATGGTGGAGAATTGTTTGGTACAGATACTTTGTTAGATGAGGCTGGCACTAAAGCAGAAAATGGGTTTTTAGCATTAGCACAATATGATTTAAATAGTGACGACTTGATTGACTCAGAAGATAGTATTTTTACTCAGTTAAAGATATGGCAAGATAAAAATCAGGATGGTATATCACAAGAGGACGAGTTAGCGACATTAGCTGAGCTTGGTATTATTTCTATATCTTTAAATAATGAATTTATAGAGGTAACGGATAGTAATAATGTTATTCATACTCATAGAGGCAGCTTTACTCAGTTAGCTGAAGAAGATGGTCAATTAACTACTAAAACAGGAATAGCAGAAACTCTTTTATTTGAAGTTGATACCTCTAACACAGTTTGGTTAGGCGAAGCTGAAGATGAAACAGGTATTAGCGATGATATCTTAGACTTACCAGACTTTGCTGGGTATGGTTCTGCTACATCTCTGCATCTAGCAATGGCAAATGACCCTACAGGTATGCTAAAAGAGCTTGTCAGTCAATTTGCAACTACTGCACCTGAAAACCAGATAGCCTTAACACATCAAATTTTATTGCATTGGACAAACAATCAAGATATCTCCGAAGATGTCTCGACTTATTATCAAGAGGGTATGAGCAAACAGGAGTTTGAAATACTAAAAACCCTTTGGGGTAAAGAGCAAGAGTGGAACAATTGGCCTCCCCATCATTCTGCTGCTAGAGAACTAGAAGGACATTATCAAAAAGTCCTTGCCAGTGCATATAGTCAGCTTCTCATTCAGACTACTGAAAGAGATTGGATTGACCTTGTGGATTTTATAGACGAAAAAGTGTTCGAAGTGGATGGTTCAGTTACAAATGGCAATCATACAACCATTACTAAAGTAATAGTAACGACATTCGAGGATCGGTTACCAGAAAGTGAATATAACAGTGGATCATTAATGGATCCTGTACTAGTGGGCCATATTTGGCATGCAGACTTCAGCTTAGTGATTGAACGACTTATTGATCTGACAGCTCAAGATCAACAACTTGGTCAATTAGAAATTGAGAAAGTCCATATCATTATTCAAGGGTTAGACCCGAATCACTCAGCTTTAAATAACGAGTTTCTCGAACAGTTTAGCTCAATAGTACAACAAGTTGCTAATGCTGAAATAAGAGAGGCAGTTTTAGAAGCTGTTTATGCACTAGATGATACTATTGAAGGTACTTCTGGTAATGATGAAATTGTAACATGGGCAGGCAATGACACCTTAGACGGTGGTGCAGGCAATGACATTCTAGAGGGTGGTGCTGGTAATGATACCCTAGAAGGTGGTAAAGGCAATGATCGACTAGACGGTGGAACAGGCAATGATCGACTAGACGGTGGCGCTGGTAATGACACTTATCTGTTTAAACGTGGTGATGGCACAGACACGATTTATAGTTATGAGAATAATGCCAACAAAGTAGACAGCATTGAATTTGACACTAGCGTTACAGCAGAAGACATTAATATACATCGTCAAGGAAATCATCTCGTTATTCAGTATAGTGAAGACGATCAAATTACCGTTGAGA
>NZ_JBEOOW010000014.1:0-26131 GCF_040309505.1 Psychrobacter sp. TB55-MNA-CIBAN-0194
GGTTTTAATTAAGTAATTATCTCCTAATTACTGCCAGTTCTCCCTGTTGAGGGGCGTATTATAGACGCTTTAAATCTTGAGTCAAGAGGTAATTTTCATTTAGTTTAAAACTAATTAATTCGAAATATTCATTAAGTGATTTCTCACTTTCTAAATATCCTTCCCTTCCGACTGGGTGGCGGTATACTCGGTTTAAAGTGAAGGTCAAGGACTCTTGAAAACTATTCTATAGTTTGTTTAACTGCCTTAGAAATACTGGCTACTTATCAAGGGGCCAGTGATTTGGTGCGCTAGTTAGTTTTTGAATTTTCATTTTGTAATCGAACTTCGACCGTTTTGGACTTCATGATATGCCTCTATATATCCTTTGCACATCCAAAGTACATTAGTACAGATGAGTGTGTAAACATCGCAATATGGATAACTTATATAAATAGCTGACCTAAAGCAGTTGCTCAGCTATACATCTATATCCAAAAACTGAATGCCCTTAATTAGATTTCAGTCATTTGCATACTTCCACTACTGTCTACTAATTAACTTATATAGATGAGTGCAGTTATCTTAGTATATTTTGGCAGCTATCAAGCAAGCGTATATTATCGGTCACCTTAGCTTTACCCGTCCTTAGAATCATTGGTCTTTGAAGTTGCTAATCGTAACCTATTCATAGCAAAACGAAAAAGGCAACCTAATGGCTGCCTTTTCGATTCTGCATATTGTTTTAAGTTTCATCACTGCTAATAAGATAACACGATCGGTTTTATTACACTTAAAGGCAATCATTTGCATGGTGAGCAACTACTCACCACAGAAACTAACTTTCTAATTATAAATATGGTTGTGCAGTTTCTTCTTCAACTTCAACAGTACCATCACTTTCGGCATCAGCTTGACCCATATCATCCATACTTCCATCATCAGCCTGAGCCATATCATTCATGCTCTCGGCATCAGACATATTGTTAAACTCTTCAGTTTCAGTTTGAAGTCCGTTATCCATACTTCCAGCTTCGGTTTGCATGGTAGTATCTGCAGTCGCAGTTTGTACGACTGGTTGTTCAGCAGCCATGGCTAGACTTGGGATAGTAAGTGCGGCGCCAACAATTAATGATAAAGACAAAGTAAGGTTTTTCATTGATTAATTCCTTGATTCACAGATTTTATGCATCAGTTAAAAATAAGCCTAAACGGTATTTCGTACAGCTCGAATCTATTTAACAAACAGCACTGTCATAAATAAAGTTATGATAATTATTTGAGCTATTATCATGTTCGATTTGAGATCAGAACATTATGATCTAATCTTTATTAGCCATAATCTCCGAACACAAGACTACCAATTAATAACTTTGGCATTCAGTAGTACAAAAATTACCAGTCTAACGTGCTTATTTTTTTCTTGTGACATTGTGCAATTGCTATAGCATCTTTGTTATATCAAAATGTTGAGAACTATTATTGATAACTCTTAATCTCAAACCCTTATAACTAAACAACATGTGCTCTATTAGTTATTAACCTCTACTTAATAATACATACTTATTATTTTTTAACTCTCTTATCGTTTCTTGAGTAAATTACTCTAAACTCCTTATATTTTCTGGATTTTTGAATATTTATTATGTTATGGCATTAATTTTCTATATCGCAAGAGTGAAAGTATGTTGGCAACAGTCTGATAACAAAATTTAGTCATTATATTTTTGAAGTATTGCGAGATTTTTTGAGGTCATCACACTTATTAAGGAAAAATATATAGATATGAGCATCACAAATTCCAAAAATATGCCATAACTCATCGTATTCTTAAGATCAATATGATTGATTTACAGCTTCCACTTGAATATCTAACTTCACTTTTTTTGCCATGCCTAACACTGTATATTTACTAATACCCCACTTCGTTCTGTCGATAGTTGTCGTAAAACTTCCACCACACACCGATTTTTTTAATATCGGATTTAAATAGCAGTTGAATTTGATAGCAGTGAGCGTAACGGGGTTGGTCTGCCCATGTAGCGTCAATAGGCCATCAACTTTGATGGTATCTTTATTAGATAAAAAATGCCATTTGGTAGACTTAAAACGAGCCACTGGAAATTTTTCGATATCAAAGAAATCTGCGCTTTTAAGCGTGGTATCGAAAATTTTGTTACCTGTGTTTAAGGTATGCAAAGGAATTATGAGAGCGATATTGCCTGTCTTAGCCGTTGGATCATAATCAAGCTGACCGCTCAAATTATAGAAGCCACCAGTGTGCGTTGACGTGTTGAGAGGCTCAATGGTGAAACGTACATTGGTACGGGTAGCATCGATGTAGTAGGGAGTCGCATAACTACTGACGATGCCTACTGTACTTAGAAATAAACCCAATAGAAATTTGCGATAGGATAATAGTGCCTTTGAGAGAAAAGCATGACTCATAATGACATTCCTTTGTGCAGTAAATGACAAGCCAATCACATCCTTTGTGATCGTCATACGACTCATATAGCGATAAAAAGACAATATCTAATCGATAGATATTGTCTTTTTCATTTTAGTAATCTGACTTATACAAATTAAAGCACTAAATTAAACTTTGCTATCTATAGTTGATTTATCTTTGCCACTTGGTATCAGCCATTTAGCGAACCAACCTGATACGTCATCCATTAAGGTATAAACCACTGGAATGACCACGAGACTGAGTAGCGTCGAGGTCACCAGACCACCCAATACTGCTGCCGCCATCGGGCGACGGAAAGTAGGATCTGCATCACCCCAACCAAAGACTAATGGCAACATGCCAGCGCCCATCGCAATCGTCGTCATAATAATCGGTCGAGCACGCTTATGACAGGCATCGACCATCGCATCAAACCGTGCTAGTCCACGGTTTTGGGCGATGATAGCGTAATCCACTAACAAGATAGAGTTCTTGGTTGCTATACCCATCAACATAATAAAACCAATCATCGAAGGCATCGACAAGCTGCTATTAGTAATCACCAAACCGATAAAAGCACCACCGATTGATAAAGGTAATGCCACTAAAATCGTAAAAGGCTGTAGCACTTTGCCAAACAGAAGAATCAACACGCCTAAAATACAGATGATACCGACTGACATGGCGATGATAAAACCACTGAAAAGCTCAGCCATATTTTCGGCTTGCCCTTGATCAATGATGGTAATTGACGCAGGCAAATTTTGCATTGTCGGGGTCTTTTTGACTGCTTGTACCAACTCGCCAAGCTCACTGTCTGCAGGCTGTACCGTAATACTGATCGCACGCTCACGATCGAGACGTTTTATCTGAGCAGGCCCTGTACCAAAATCCAAACTGGCCACTTCACTGATACGCACGCCTTGCCCTGCGACACTATTACTAGATACGTATAGCCCCTCTAACTGGTTGACGTTTTGTTTTGCGATATCAGGCAAACGCACAACAATAGGAACTTGCCGTGTATCTAAATTGAGCTTAGACAGACTTTGCTCATAGTCGCCGACGGTCGCAATACGTAAGGTAGTCGCGATATCTTGTGTGGTCACACCTTTGTCTGCCATCGCTAGTCTGTCAGGCGTCACGGTTAGCTCTTGACGCGGTAGACTGCGGTCGCTAGTGACCGATCCCGCACCTGGTAATGCACGAATATCGGACATAATCTGCTGCGCGGTCTCTTCAAGTACTTGAGGGTTGCTACTGGTCAGCGAAAAGTTATATCCCGTCTCACCACCACTCGATAGCCCAACCGTAAAACGAGCACTTGGCACTTCTGACAGTATCGCGCTAATCTTGCGCTCAACCTGTTGTTTCGAATCTCGCTCAGCACGCGGAGCCAATACGATATCCAGACTGCCGATATTTTCTGCTTTACCACTACCGGAATCAGAGTCCATCGACTCTTGTGCCTCACCGACAGACGTAAATATATTAGTAACTTCTGGCAGTGCTAAGATGCGAGCGCTCGCTAATGCTGCAACCCGCTCTGTATCTGCTAGTGCCACATCAGGCGTTAGCTCAATCGCTACTCGTGTCTGGTCAATATCATTATCAGGGATAAAAGCGGTCGGTAATAATTTGACCAATCCCAACGAAGCCACAAATAGTATCAGCGTCACACCCATCGTTATCCAGCGATGATGCAATGTCCACGTGACGGCTTTTAGATACCACGTCATCAGTTTGCTTTGCTTTTCGACATGGTGCTTTTCTGGCCTGAGTATGTACGCTGCCATCATAGGCGTAATCAAACGCGCGACCAGTAGAGAGGCAAAGATAGCCAAAGCAGCCGTCCAGCCAAACTGCCGGAAAAACTGACCCACAACACCGCCCATAAAGGCCGTCGGCAAAAATACAGCGATTAAGGTAAAGGTCGTCGCCACTACTGCAAGCCCAATCTCATCAGCGGCTTCCATTGCTGCTTCATAAGGTGTCTTGCCCATTCTGAGATGGCGAATAATATTCTCAACTTCAACGATAGCATCATCGACCAAGACACCGATAACTAGGGACAAGGCCAATAACGAGATTATATTTAAGCTAAAATCAAACAGATACATCGCTAAGAAAGTAGGAATGACTGATAGTGGTAGCGCAACCGCAGCCACAATGGTCGCGCGGACGTTGCGTAAGAATAGAAACACCACGATTACGGCTAATATGCCGCCTTCGATTAGCATCTTTATGGAGGCACTATAATCTTCTGCTACTGGCGTTGCGGTGTCATAAACCTTATCAATCTTAATTTGACTCATCTCTGCGGTCAGCTTTGCAAGCTCTGCATCGACCAAATCCATGACCTCAACCTCACTAGCACCGCGCGAACGAGTAATGTTAAATGCCACAACGGTCTGCTCATTAAGCTTGGCAAGAGAGCTTGGGTCGGCAGCACCATCAGTCACTTGTGCCATCCGCCCAAGCGCCTGCGTGCCACCAGTCGGCACTGCTATTTGCAAGTCATTAAGCTCACGTGCCCGCTCAACTGCACCCAATACACGAATCGTTTGGGTCGCATTACCTACCTCAGCTTCACCGCCTGCGCTGTCTTGCTGAATACTGCTCAACTGCTGCGACAACTGTGCAATCGAGAACTGCAAACCACTCAGAGCGATAGGATCGGCAGCGACTGTGATTTCACGTTCAAGGCCACCGATACGACCGACCGTGCTGACCCCAGGAATATCTGACAAGCGCTTGGTAATTGTGTCATCAATGAACCAAGACAGATCTTCAACACTCATATTATCGGCAGCGACTGAATAAGTCACAATCGGAAAGCCTGCTGTCGATACTTTAGTAATGATAGGATCGTTGGCGGCCGCAGGGAGATCCCCACTTACTTCTCCGACGGCTGAACGCACATCGTCGACGGCTTCTTGGATGTCTTTTTCTAATACAAACTCTGTTGCCACCGTAGCAACACCTGTCTGTAACGTCGTGCGAATACGCTTAACACCTTCTATACTGGTGATTCTGTTTTCAATCTTTTTTGCAATATCGTTTTCGATCTGAGAAGGGGCTGCACCAGGGAGGGTGACGGTCACAACAACTGCGGGTAAATCAATATCTGGAAACTGTTGCACCTTCATTTGCATAAAGCCGTAAATGCCGCCTAACGTCAGGAGCACAAACAGCAAAATAGCAACCAGCGGATTTTTAATCGAATAAGCTGAGACATTTAAACTCATGAGCGTGCCTGCTTATCTGTGCCAGTCGTGGTTTTATCGGCAGCCGCGTCAGCTTGGTTACCTGTTTGAATTGCACCATTCACGACAAGCACTAAATCACCATCATTTAAAAAACTTCCACCTTGCTTCACAATCTGACTATTAGCAGGCAATGGCTCTGTAATCGCTACACTATCGCCAAGTCGCTTGCCCAATGTCACTCGCTGTTGCTTGATACGACCTGTATTTTTGCCACCTTGAATCTTCATGTTAGTAACTAGCATGACATAGTCATAACCATCGTTGCTCACGATAGCGCTATTTGGCACCGTCTGCGTACTGGCACTGCCTAGTAGGAACTCACCCGTCTGATACATGCCTGACCGTACTTGTGCATTGGCAGCCAAACTGGCATAAATAGTAATCTGCCGGTTATTATCTGCCGTTGGCGCAATACGGCTTACCTGACCCATTACAGAGTCGCCACCCGGTAAGCTCACTCGTACTGGCGTACCAACACCGACTTCACCGATAAGTTTGGGATCAATATCCGCGCGCCACTCTAAAATACCGCCTTTAATAATAGTAAATAATGGCTCACCACCAGCGACCATACCCACTTCAACCATTTTTTCGCTGATGATACCGCTCACTGGCGCGACCACTCGAGCATTATCAACACTCAAACGCTGAGTGCTTAGTCGAGCTTTTGATGCTTGCAAAGACGCTCTGGCTCGAAGCTCGGAGGTACGATAGCGATCGGCTTCTTGTTTGCTGATGGCATCAATATCGAGTAGTGGCAATACGCGCGCTGCGTCAGCACTAGCGTTAGCCAGCGTCGCTTCTGCCTCTGCGACATCAGCTTCTGCTTGTAGCACTTGCTGTTCCATCGCATCGGTATCGAACATAGCCAATACCTGACCTGCTTTGACGCGATCTCCTTCTTCGACCAAGATACGCTCGATAGCCACACCGTTCACTTTTGCACTGACATTCGCCGTATCTTTAGCATTAATAGTTCCATCAGCACTTAACGTGTTGCCAATATCCTCTTGGCTTGGCGCGATTGTTTCTACTGACAGTACCGCCTGCTCTGTACTGCCGTCGCTAGTACCATCACTGGGCGCACTGCTAGCATCTGGAGACTCAACCGTTTCTGCTTCACCATTACCCCAATATTTTCCAAGAAGGACACCAATAATCAGTACCGCCACTAAAGCAGGTAACAACCATAATGGTAACTTTGAGGAGGGTTTATTCACCAATGACTCAGACTGACGATACGGTGGTAGCTCAGCTTGTTGAGAGGTCTCAATATCAAGAGTTTGCTCGCTAGTCGGCGCTTGCTTATTATCAAGGTGTTTAAAATCGCTCATAGTTGGTCTCTATAAATAAGCACGGTACTAACGCCGTAAAAAGCATAAGGGAAACAAGATGATGCAGTCCCATCTTATTAATAAGGGTTTTTAACATTGTAGACTAACTCGTCGGCGGGTCAATTATGTTAGATACCTGAGGGGTCAGTTTTTGGTCGTTATTAGGATATAGTAAGACATTGAACTTAATAAAGATATTGCCACTCAAGATTATAGTATAGATAATAAATTCAGAATAAACACGCCAGCATAGCCCAACATTCTTACTTGAATTTTATCCGCGTGCACCTCTCCTCTCAAAGTCTAATGACCAAATCGAATACATGATTGGAGATTATTACACCGTATTTAATAAAGACACTTTTATGACTTAGTGTGACATCACATTGAACTGATTGAGATACGATAAGTGTTATTTGAATAATAAACTGTGAAAACCAATGATACATACTACCTACAGTTCAGACTTGAATTTACGAGGTAATTTGTCATTATTAAGAGGACCTCATCAACAAAGGAGCCAATCATGGCTAATAAGTCAGAAGTGAAAAAACTTAAGAAAGAGATCAAAGAGACCAAAGCAAAAGTTAAACAGCAAAAGAAAAACCTCAAAGATCTCAAAAAATCACTGAAGAAAGTAAAAAAATCTAAATAGCTTTATTTTGGCAAATAAAAAAGAGGACAGCATTAGCTGTCCTCTTTTTTATTGAGCATCAATTTACTGATGCAAACTACATAGCTATTCAACCTTGGTTCAATGGTTAAGCATTAGTATAACGACTGGCCTCTGGCATCCAACGATGTATCAACTGGCTGACATCGGCTTTACGTGTAGGGTCTGCAATTAAATGCTTGGCTAAACGCTGCGCAATCGCAAACAGCTGCTCATCACGGATGAGATCAGCTAAATAATAACCGACATTGCCAGTCTGGCGCTTACCGAGTAGCTCACCCGGCCCACGTAACTCTAAATCTTTTTGGGCAATGACAAAGCCGTCGGTACTATCACGTAATACATTCAAGCGTTCAGTACCAGTCTCTGATAGCGGCTTTTGGTAAAGCAGCACACAGTAACTTTTAGTAGAACCACGCCCGACTCGCCCGCGTAATTGATGCAATTGTGACAGTCCCAAGCGTTCCGCATTTTCGATAACCATTAGCGAGGCATTGGGCACATCAACACCGACTTCGATAACCGTTGTGGCAATGAGCAAGTCTAATTCTCCCGCTTTGAATTGCTGCATGATGGCTTGTTTATCAGCAGACTTCATTTTGCCGTGTACCAAGCCAATACGAATATCTAAACGCTCATTTAAGTCTTCATAAGTCGCTTCGGCTGCTTGTGCATCCAATACGCTAGACTCTTCTACCAATGAGCAGACCCAATATGCCTGCCTGCCTGCCTCACAATTGATAGCAATACGCTCAATCACCTCATCACGGCGGTTCCGATCAATGGTCACTGTGGTAATCGGCGTACGTCCCAGTGGTAACTCATCAATGATAGAGGTATCCATATCGCCATAGACACTCATGGCTAGCGTACGTGGAATCGGTGTGGCGGTCATAATCAGCTGATGCGGTGTACTGTTGGCCACGCCTTTATTGGTCAATGCCATACGCTGTTCAACGCCAAATCGATGCTGCTCATCAATGATCACCAAACCTAGTTTGGCAAACTGTACTTGCTCTTGAAACAACGCATGAGTACCGACCACAATCTGCACGGTGTTTTCAGCGATTGCCTCCAATGATTCACGGCGCTGCTTGACAGTTTGCTTGCCAGCGAGCCAGCCAACACCGATACCCAATGGCTCAAACCACTGTTTAAAATTAACTAAATGCTGTTCAGCTAAAATTTCAGTCGGTGCCATCACAGCCACTTGCCAGCCACTATCAAGCGCATAGCCCGCTGCGCCCGCCGCCACCAACGTTTTACCAGCACCTACATCGCCTTGTACCAGCCGCAACATAGGAATAGATGTCGCCATATCAGCGGTAATGTCTCGCATTACTCTTTTTTGTGCGCCCGTTAAGTCAAAAGGCAATGCGCCAAACAAGGCATCAGCCAATGGACTTTGAGTGGCGCATTTGGGCGCTTTGTGTTGATGCAATTGTTGGCGTCGATACAATAAACTAAGCTGATGCGCAGTCAATTCCTCAATAATCAAACGCTGGCAGGCGGCATGCGTACGGGCACTCAGCTGGGTTAATAGTTTATATTGCTGTCCAGCATCGGTATAAGTGGGCGGCGTGTGTAGTAATACTAAGGCTTCAAATATCGTCAAACTATAGACATTGTTGTGCGCCGATCGAGTTGCTGCCGTATGGATATCGCTATTAACACCGTTGTTAGTACTACGATTGCTATCATAGGCTGTTGCGCCGCCTCTATTAACACTATTACCAATCATATTGTCTGGTACGCTACGCGCCAAAGTCGAGAAAATATCTTCTGAGTAATCATGTTCTGCTATTGATGATTTCATCGGCTCAAAAGGCGCTAACGGCAGATCAGCCACCACAGAAAAATCTGTGGGAGTAAACAGGGTCATCGGCAGACCTTGGCTGCGGACCGTTTGTAGTGCCAATTTGATTAAGGTGCGCAGCTTATTTTGATGCAGTCCTTTAACGCTGGGATAAATCGGCTGCAATCCCGTATTGGTCATGGCAATATTATCAGTAATAATCTGATATTCAGGATGACTCATCTGCTTGCCATATCGACTGACTTTGACTTCGCCGAACAGCTGCAACTGTGTACCCAAACTCATCGTTTGCGCAAGACCGCGATAAACTTTAAAGAATCGCAAGGATATCGTCCCTGTATCATCATCTACCACTACCGTCATACCACTGCGCTTAGTATCAACATGCACCACACGCCCAGTGATTAATCCTGATTGCCCATGCTCTACGTCTGCTATGGATAGCAGTCGGCTACGATCCTCGTAATCACGTGGCAGATGTAGTAGCAAATCAAATATTCGCTTTATATTTAACTGTGCTAACTGCTCTGCGACTTTTAGGCCAACGCCTGCCAGCGCTGTCACAGGCATATCTAGCGCTGAAACTGGCAGATCAGGTCTAAAGTGGTCTGCTGATGAGTGAGCTAAAGAAGGGCTTGTCGATGTTGGCATCAAAGATCCTAGCGAGATTGTTTTATAAGTATTAATGTTTTTAAGTATTATAGATTCAATTTTCTTAGTCTACATTTGCTGCATCTTATAAAAACTATATTTATCAATTTGATATAAAATACTAAGTCATTATGACTGTCATTGATAGCCTAATCCCACTTCCAAAGCCCAGAATAACAAAGCAAACGTATGCAAATATATATCGTGTAGACCAAACTAATCTAACACCGTCAGCCATATTTTTGGGATTAAGAGTTTATTCATAATTCATGGCCTATACTCAGCGAATTCGTAGTATGGCTGTGCGAAGTCTTTAACATAAATGAATCATCTATATCATAGCAATAACTGATGCCTTGTTTTCTAACTTATACAACTCTCTAAGGTCTTTTTATGCCTACTCCCACTTTCAGCCATCCCCTCAATCATCATTTATCATTACTACGTGTGGCCATACTTACTACACTAGGACTAGTCATCAGTGCTTGTAGCACACTGACTCCAGCGAGTGTCACACCTATAGTTCCTGAAATAGAATCACCTAGCGTAGCCTTAGTATTGGGCGGTGGTGGCGCTAAAGGTTTTGCTCATGTGGGAGTAATCAAAGCCTTGGAAGAGAACGGCATTACACCGACACTCATCGTTGGCACGAGTATCGGTAGTTTGGTTGGTAGCTTATATGCAAGTGGATACACGCCTGCACAGCTTGAGCGACTTGCACTAACGACTACGGATAGCGAGTTGACTGATTTCACTTTATCCAATCAAGGGTTTATCGAAGGCATCAAACTAAAAGACTTTATCAATGCAAAAGTAGGCGAACGCACAATAGAAGATTTTCCAATTCGCTTTGCTGCAATTGCTACCGAAAAAAACACGCTAAAAAAAGCAGGCTTTACCACTGGTAATGCAGGACTTGCTGTACAAGCGTCCTGTAGCGTTCCTAATATCTTTATCGCCCCGCGTATCCCTGAAAAAGTCGGCAAAAAATATATCGATGGCGGTGTGGTTAGCCTAGTCCCTGTTGATAGCGCTCGTGATTTGGGCGCTGATATTATCATCGCAGTAGATGTGACAGATGCGAGTGACAGTAATGCCACTGAGCTTAAAGGCATACCGAACCTTAACTCACTCAGCAGCTTTTGGGGATTGCTAGAGAATACTATCGCGGCTCAGCCAAATACCAATCATAGTGCAACAATGCGTCGTGAACGGGATGGTGCAGATATTGTCATTACTCCTGCTGTCAGTCACATCAGCTCAATAGATACTAGCCAGCGCCGTGCCCTCATTACGGCCGGATCACAAGCCACCACCTCACAAATCAATGCAATCAAGCAGTTAATAAAGCAGAAGTCTCAAAGTAAGTATGCGACCCTCTGAACGATAAATAAGTAGCCTATCTAAAAATCTAAACTCGAATAAAAAAGCACCATAGCTCATTGCTATGGTGCTTTTTGTAACAGTGCAAATCATGAAAAAAGTATGATTACATGAAACCTAATATTCAAACATCTACGTCGTTTCATACGGGCACGATAGTTACTTCACACGTGCACGATATTTGACTGCGACTGTGTCGTTAAGACCAACGCCTTCCATATCCCAACGTACTGCTTTATAGTATTTCATATCAACATCTTGCAGCTGATTGTCTACTCTCGTACGCAATGGCATACGCGCAAAATTATTACCGTCGACACTACCATACGGGAACTCTGGTGCTACCGTACGCATTAACTCTACTTCATCAGGAATACTCATAGTGACCGTCATTTTACGCACACGATCAGCGTTGGTATTAGTGAAATATCCTTGATACTCTAAGACATTGCCTGACTGTAGGCGCGTATTTGCATTGACAGGAACCAAAATCTCTTCACCATTTGCATCAACACTAATCAATGATGCTGTGATTTTGCTATTCACGGCTTGTGCACTTGAACCTTGATTGGCATTGGCTTGCACCGCAACTGAACTACTATCCACAGCTTGCTCTGGCGTAGGCAGCATCGCCGAGGCTTGTGTTGTGACGACCATCGCACCGATGAGTGTACCGGCGACAACGTGAAACAAGCGATGACCGCTCCAAGCGCTAAACGGGCTAGCAAATTGATTATTTTTTTTCATGGTTTTCATTATCCCTGGTTGATATATCGGTAGAACGCAATTGGTAAAACTGGAAAAGGGTTTAATATATTTTCAAACACTCATCGCCGTATTCTTTATGTGAAGATATATATGATTTCGAATACTGCTACTTAGCGCTGGCTTACTTTATAGGTTTGGACCTATCTGCTATAAAGTCACATCCAATCAATTGATGGTATCAGGCTCATTGTTTTTATTGATTATCTGCGTTCGCTATCTGTAAAGCAATAGCGTTTAGCATAACAAAAAGTATTTGTACGTACACTGACCCCGTGTTGAGGTTGTGTATATAGTCAATCAGCTATAAAGATTCATTAACACAGCTGAAATAAAAGATAGCTCATAACGGCATTTTTTGCTATGGTAAATCTTTAGCGACCAGCATCTTTTTGCTACGCACCTTTTCTTATTCTAACGACTGCTGCTCCCATTATGACTACTAGCGCCATGCCCCAGATTAACCCTGAATACGTTCATTGGTTTCGCAACTCTGCTCCCTACATAAATACACATCGTGGTAAAACTTTTGTGATTATGTTTGGCGGTGAAGCGGTCAATCACGCCAACTTTAGCACGCTTATCCATGACTTTGCTCTATTGCATAGCCTAGGGATCAAGCTGGTTCTGGTGCATGGGGCACGACCGCAAATCGAAAAAAACCTAAAAGAAGCAGATATCGCCTCTCCATTACATCAAGACATTCGAATTACCCCAAGAGCGGCAATGCCTTCTATTTTACAGGCAGTAGGCGCTATTCGCCTGCAACTTGAAGCGCAACTATCGATGGGACTGGCAAACTCACCTATGTATGGCTCACGCATTGATGCTATCTCAGGTAATTTTGTCACAGCGCGTCCTTACGGTATTCGTGATGGTATTGATTACCAAATGACTGGTGAAGTACGTTCTATCGACGTTGAAGCCATCAAAAACAACCTACTCCATGATCATATTGTCATTCTGGGTTCGATGGGCTATTCAGCAACTGGCGAAGTCTTCAACTTACTTGCTGAAGACGTTGCACTCAATGCTGCTGTCGCACTTGGTGCAGACAAACTAATATTCTTGGGTGAAGAAGCTGGCATCAATGATGGTGATCGACTATTGCGCGAGATGATTCCAAACGAAGTCGATCGCTTCTTGCGCGATCGGGATTTGAACTGCGAAATTAATTACTTCTTAAACTGTGCAAGTTTGGCGTGCCGCAAAGGCGTTCATCGCACACATATCATCTCTTATGCCAAAAATGGCGCATTGCTAGAAGAGCTTTTCACTCGTGACGGCTCTGGCACACTGATTAGCCATGACCCTTATGAAGAAATTCGCCGCGCCAATATTGATGACGTAGTAGGATTGATCGAGCTACTATCGCCGCTAGAAGAACAAGGCATTTTGGTCAGCCGCTCACGTGAGTGTTTAGAACAAGAGATTGACCATTATAGTGTCATTAAACGTGATGGTATGATCTTGGGCTGTGCAGCCTTTTATCCATTGGACAAGGATTCTGCAGAAATTGCATGTGTCGCCGTACATCCTGAATATCGTAACGGTAGCCGAGGTGCTGATTTGCTGGCATTTTTGGAACAACAAGCACGTAGCCATGGTCTACATAAACTGTTTGTGTTGACGACTCGCACAGCACATTGGTTTGTCGAACAAGGCTTTGTGGAAGTTGAAGCAAGTGCACTGCCTGAAGCACGCCAAGAGCAATATCATAACGGTCGCAATTCTAAAGTATTCCAAAAGAATCTTTAGTAAGTTAGCAAAATGCTAATTAAGACCGCTTTGATCAAGTGAACACACTTACCAGTTAGAAAATTTGGTTAAAAACTATGATCAGTTAAGAGCTATAAAATGTAGTCATAAAAAAGCCCTCTAATTTAAGAGGGCTTTTTTATGATTCAGTATTATGCTTATTTAGTACTAACACTAAATAATTACTAGGGCATGTCCTCATTTCGAAAATGGTGATAAAAATGAGATAAATTGCAGTCAAACAAGGAAAATAGCGCAGATAATATCGAGATATTAGTTAGCTATTTGACGCCGTTTGGCAAGATTTAGCCATTTTTAACCCATTTAGATAACTATCGATTGAATTGAGGACACGCCCTAATACTCATTATTTCACTGATAACAATTCAACCGTAAATACTAGCGTGCTGTTAGGCTCGATGCCTGCATTACCAGCTTCGCCATAAGCGATATCTGACGGGATATAGAACTCATATTTTCCGCCTTCTTTCATCAACTGTAGACCTTCTGTCCAGCCAGCGATAACTTGATTTAGTGGGAACTCAATTGGCTCACCACGCTCATAAGAGCTATCAAATACAGTACCATCAATCAATTTACCTTCGTAGTTCACTTCAACCACGTCAGTTGCTTTTGGTGATTTACCAGTACCTTCGGTTACTACTTTATACTGTAGGCCAGACGCAGTTTGTTTGACGCCTTCTTTTTTAGCATTTTCTGCCAAGAACGCAGCGCCTTTAGTTTTGTTGTCTCCAGCTTTTGTTTCCATCTCTTTGACGAACTTTTCTTCTTGCTCTTTTTGATACGTCGTCAATACTTCTTGCATTTGCTCTTGAGTCAATGCTGAATCAGTACCTTCATAACCATCACGGAAGCCTTTTTCAAAAGTGTCAAGATTCAGATCGCCGACCGCTTCTTTATTTCCTTCAGCCATCATATATCCTAAGCTGTAACCGACCTTTTCGCTTGCTGAACTTTGTTCGGTAATTGAAACACTCTGAGCAGCCGTTTCTTGGTTACCATTATTTGTGCTACAGCCTGTTACTAACAACATAGCACTAGCAAGTGCACTAACGCTTAAAGTAGTGATTTTTTTCATAAAGTACTCTCAAATTGTAAGAATAGTGGCGAGATGTCACATGGTTCTATAATAGCAAATCTTAGTTTTAGGAGCCATGTTTGGAATAAAATTATCGGACGAGTGTACAGTATGTGTTAATATTTATATATATAATAACAAGTTATCACACAAATATAGTAACAGGTTAAGCTTTCTGTCTTTAAATCTACTGACACATCAGCTAAGCTGAACCAGTTAAGGTGATAAATAGTCAAGTGTTTACCCTATCAAAGATATCTAAATATCAGCAATAAAGTTATAAATACAAAGTACACAGATATTTTTTGATAAGACTAACGACTCGAAAATTAGAATATCACTCTATAGCTTATTTTGAAAAATACTATTTATTATAACCATTATGTATTGGTCACATTCAATATCAGCCACATTGACGATATTGTTTGGCAGCCTCTGTATGATGATTAAAGGAGGATCAAATGAATCCAATGTACACGTCTTTTAACGGTTATCTTGGTGGGCCTATCGGCTCCATTATCGGTGCTATTTTAATATTTATCATTGGCTGGTTGGTTGCACTCGGTATTGCAGCCCTAGTTCGTAATGTACTATCTAAGATCAATCTTAACCAACGTATGAGTTCTTCAACAGGTAAAGCCTACGACTTGGAAGGTATTATCTCCAAAATTGTATTTTGGTTTATTTTTATCATCGCAATCTCTGGAGCGCTGAACCAATTGAATTTGAACTCAATTTCGACACCGTTCGCAAATATGATTAATCAAGTGTTGGCGTTTATTCCTAACCTCATCGGTGCTATCGCTGTCGGTGTCATTGGTTGGGTTGTGGCTACCGTTGTGCGTACCGCCATCAATGCGGCACTGTCTAAAACATCAATGGACGAGCGTCTCAGTGCTCAAGCTGGTGTAAAACCAATGAGCAGTACCATCGCTGATATGGTGTATTGGTTCATTTTATTAATTGTATTGACTATGGTACTTGGTCAATTACAGCTTGATGGTTTATTTGCACCATTGACTAATATGGTTGATAAAATCTTCAGCTTTATTCCTAATATCTTAATTGCAGCTGTAGTCTTTGTAGTCGGTTATATCATTGCTAAAGTAGTACGTGGCATCGTAACCAATCTTGTGTCTACATTTAATGTGCAAGAACTGGCTTCAAAAGCAGGCTTAAGCGAAAAAAACAGCTTACCTAACATTGCTGGTTCGTTAGCATTTTTAGTAGTTATCATTCCAACTATTATTGCAGCATTAAATGCTCTAAAGATCGAAGTTATTGCTCGTCCTGCGACGAACATGCTGAATAAAATCATGGAAGCATTGCCAAACATCTTTATGGCAGCCGCCATTTTAGTGGTAACTTTCTATGTAATTCGCATGGTTGCCAACATCATTAAAGGCCTTATCGAAAATACTCAAATCAACCAATTGCCAGCCAAAGTTGGCCTGCAAGATACTATGGGCGATAAGAAAGTATCTGACCTAGTTGGTTATGCGATTGTTTTCTTTGCAATGCTGTTTGCTGCCATTGCCGCTGCTGACTTGTTAGGTTTTGAGCCTATTTCAGCTATCATCACAATGTTCATTGCCTTTGGTGCTAATATCATCCTTGGTGCTATTATCCTATTCATCGGGTTTTGGCTTGCTAACATTATTGCAGGTGTGGTTGAGCGCTCTGAGCAAGGTTCACAATTTCTAGCAAATATCGTACGTGTATTGATCATGGGCTTAGTACTAGCCATGGGTCTAAAAGCGATGGGTATTGCGGATTCAATTGTTAATCTAGCATTTGGTCTAACGTTAGGTGCAGTAGCCGTTGCTTTTGCCCTATCATTCGGTCTTGGTGGTCAAGAAGCAGCAGCACGTTTCCTACGTAAGATGCAAGACAAGATGGATCACGAGCGTACCGAAGCCAAAGCAAAATCTGCGCTTCAGCCAGAGACATCAACTCAAGAAAAAGTGGCTGATTCAGTGCGTGAAAACACGCCTGCGGCTACAAGCACGTCAACTGACGATTTACGTACAGATATAGTGAATACGACTCCTGTTAATACTGATGACATCAATAATGATGGCAACGTATTACTACCTGGTAGCGGTCTAAATGACGATATCAACAATAACTAAATAGTTATTCTGAATTTTCAAATATAAAAAAGACAGCCTAGGCTGTCTTTTTTTATGGCGCTTAATAGCGCTTAATACAGTCACTTGTGGATTGTATGGCTCATCATCTATTACATGATAGAGAGCTTAATTTATTACTTATCTTTTCGCGCAGGAATGGAAAGGTTTAAGTGTACTTGAGGTCGTCTATCCGCTTGACCATCTTTTTTAGAATCTTTATTTGCTGGTGCTGTATTTGAAGCTGTTTGTTGGTCTGGCTGTGAGCTACTATTCTGATGCTGAATATCTTGATGCTTGAGACGTTGCAATTGCTTGGTTAGCTGACGTTCACGTTGAGTCATGGTATCGACTGGCTGAATCCATAGATCAATATCGATAAAGGTCTCATCAGCCTCGGTGATAAAATCAATGCCCAACACAATGATATGATGAAGCTCAATTATTGGTAAACGTGTAGCAACATCTTTTGCAATCTGTGCCAACTTCGGTTGAACAGCCGCTTTGCTATTATGTCCTGTAGCCTCCTGACCATAAAACACCAGTACATAATGTCGACCCAAACTCTCATAAGAATGTTGGTGTACGACATAGCCATCCTTCTGCAACGAGGCGCTTTGTTTGGGATGTCTATATAGCGTGCGGATAAGTTCGTGACGTGAAAACAGAGATTCACCTAGCAGTTGTTGCTGCCAGTAAACAAGCGGTACGTCTAACTGATCATCATTATTAATTGTTTGCTTTTCACTATACGTCTCTATCATTTGCATACTTAGCTGAGACCATAGTGTTGCTGCTTGCAGCATATGCTGATGATACATCAGCGCAGTTGTACTTTGGTTTTTGTATGCGAGCGTTATAGCTACAAGTGCTGAATTAGGCTCATCCTGTGCCTCGTTTTTGATGAGTGCATTATCAACTGCAATAGCAGAATTAAATAAACCTGGACTTTGTAAGAACTTCTCAACCAATAAATCTTCTGATTCAAAGCTTGGTATATGACTCGTGGCCGAATGCTGTAGCTGCTCTAGATGATACGACAAAAAACGCCATAACTCAGATGGTGTGCGTACCGCTGCCGCTATCGAGTACCAATCATCCCAGCTAAATACTTGTAGCTGCTGCTGACTTTCACTCATATCTACCACTAGGTCTTCTAAAAAATAGCGCGCACCAAAACTGTGTTTCAGTCGCTGTAGGGCGTTATATTTTTCACTATCTTTATCGTTTTGTGCAGAGCTATCACCTCCCCCCACAAGTTGAATATCGAAGATTAAAGCCTCATAACCGACTGCATTATTATCTTCATCTTGAGATAGTGATGCTTTGTACCATGCAAGCGCAGACTTTACCGCGATCATACGTACAGCCTCAATATTAGCTGATCCCGTATCAAAAGGTAAATATAGGGTTAGCTCCAGCAGCTGTAGCTTGCCAAGTGGCAACTGATATTGATAGTGACGAGCGATATACTGAGCATTATAGTCATGCTCAATCATATGCATACCAGCTAAAGCGACTGCGGTAGCATCTTCTTGTAAGTAACAGACCAGCTCGGTAGTAAGATAGCCCCAGTCGGGCATTGTCGTAATCGAAAGGGACACAAGTTCCAACCTTTTGTTATTGAATGGCTATATTGTATGGTATGTTATTTTTGCTGATAAGCACGATGAAACACAGTCGCTTTCACAGTGCTGAATTGTTATGATGATATCAAAGTAGCATCACTTATACACGAATTTGTATATATAGACTGCCTTAGAGAATACCTATCTTATAGAGTCAAAATAATACTGATATAAGAAAACATAGCACAAGCGCTATATTATTAAGGTTAGCCAGTTCAGCGACTTAATGACTTTATAGTGGGCAAACTCTACATTCATAAACTTATTTAATTATTCTCATATAATAACAAGGATTGAACAATATGAAGCGCTTTAAAGAAAAGACCGTCATCATAACAGGCGCAGATTCAGATATCGGTCGGGCAACCGCGCTGCGATTCGCACAAGAAGGAGCTAACTGTATCATTGTTGGTATTAATTCTGATATCTTAGGATACATCTACGAAGATCTGCCACAAGACCATACATGGATCAACACAGGTAACCACCTTACCGTGACCAGTGATATCAACGATCCAACCCAAACGGCAAGATTAGTAGAGCATGTACTCGAGAAGTATAATCATATTGATGTCATGGTCAATATAGACACTGCTGTCGGCATTCATCAGTCAGTCATTCCAGAGCTAATAAAAACAAAAGGTAATATCGTTAATATATCAGCACTGACTGATCTATCAGCAGACTGGAGTATTGACACGTATAAAGCGGAACAAAATAACCTGACTGAACTTACCAAAAAACTGGCATTAGAAAATATACCAAATAACGTGCGTATCAATGCGGTCACTGCTGGGTTCGTCACAACAGATGTCAGTTCAAACCCATTCGTTACTCACTCTCCACTGGGAAAAACAGCCACTCCTTTCGACGTGACAGCTGCTGTGATGTTTCTAGCCAGCGATGATGCGGCTATCATTACGGGTATGAACTTGCCTGTCGATGGCGGGGTTAGCACCTTCACAAATTAGAAGAATTAAAAAACCTTCAAAAACACTGTTAATGCTTACAGAGAAAAACCCCCTGATATATGTATATCAAGGGGTTTTTAAATAAGGGCTATTATACTAACTGCTTTAAAACGTTTTAATTAGCTGAGTCATTCACGTCTTGTAGAGGCTGTGATAGACGCTCAGGATATCTTGGAATCACGCCTTCATATTGCTCATAGATTTTTGGCAAGTCAGCATCGATATCCCCACTAGGATAGACCAGAGACATAAAGCGTATCTCTTTGGTATTATAATCCATAGCGACTGGTAAAATCGGCACACTCGCACCCAACGCTAAATAATAAAACCCTGTTTTCCAACTCTCAGTGTATTGGCGCGTACCCTCTGGTGACAACCCTAAAAACAGTGGCTCACCCGTTTTGAACTTATCAATACTTGATTGCAGCACCGAACCCTTGTTACCACGATCAATAGGGATAATGCCCATCCAGCGTAGTAGTTGCGCAAGGACTGGTACTTTAAATAAAGTGTGCTTACCCATAATACTAATCTGGAGATCTAGCGCAAACAGACTGGGTATCGCATACACACCATCGACATTAGAGGTGTGCGGTAGCGCTAATACCACCGCCTGCGAAATATTTGGTATCTCACCAACGGTAGTCCATCCCGATGCTTTTAGCATGGTTGACGCAATGAAAGGTGCAATTTTATTACCACGTCTTGGAACTAAGTCACCGAGCTGCGCTCTACTGAGCTTGGGTAAAATCTTAGATCGCTTAGACGAAGAAGCTTTAGAACGATTAGAAAACTTTGATGTCATGATGGCACCATATAATAAAAGATACTTATATAATAGCATTAAGCTTAAGCGACTAAGTTGCGTTTTATAAGCTTTTATTACCTAATAAACCCTCTACTTATGAATTAGCATTAATGAGATATCTATAAATAAGTACGATTATCACGAGCAAGCTAACAAAACTGTTTATGGAATATTAGCCAAATTGCCTTTGTTCTCAAGCCATGACTTGCGATCAGATGCGCGTTTTTTCGCGAGCAACATATCCATGACACTATTAGTGAGCACCATATCGTCCATATCCAATTGAACCAAACGTCGAGTATCACGGTTCATGGTTGTTTCACGCAACTGCTCTGCACTCATCTCACCCAAACCCTTAAAACGGGTAATTTGAGCTTTTTTATTGCCCGGTACATTGGCCAAAATATGCTCAAGCTCAGGTTCATCTAACGCATAATGGACCTCTTTGCCTACATCAACTCGGTACAAAGGTGGCATCGCCACAAACAAATGACCCGCATCAACCAATGCAGGAAAATGCTTCACAAACAAAGCGCAAATCAATGTCGCAATATGCAAACCATCAGAGTCAGCATCCGCTAAAATACATACTTTGTCGTAACGCAGCTCAGATAAATCATCAGAAGCAGGATCGACACCGATAGCAATCGCGATATCATGAATCTCTTGGCTTGAAAGTACCGTATCTGATGATACTTCCCATGTATTTAGAATTTTACCACGCAGCGGTAATATCGCTTGATAATGACGGTCTCGTGCTTGCTTGGCACTACCACCAGCAGAGTCTCCCTCTACTAAGAACAGCTCAGCGCCATCACGCAGATCACCTCGGCAATCTGCCAATTTACCAGGCAATGCTGGCCCTTGCGTTATTTTTTTACGAGCAACTTTTTTAGCAGATTTAAGACGGCGACCTGCTTTGTTAATCGCTAGCTCTGCGATTTGCGTGCCCATATCCGCATGTTGATTTAGCCACAGACTAAAAGCATCTTTTGCCAAAGTCTGGACTGCTCCAGCAGCTTCACGGCTAGACAGACGCTCCTTGGTTTGACCAGAGAACTGTGGCTCAGAAAACTTAAGTGACAGGATATAGTTCACTCCATCCCATACATCTTCTGCTGTCAGTTTTACACTACGTGGCAATAAGTTATGAATATCGCAAAACTCACGTAAGGCCTCCAAAATACCAGTGCGCAATCCATTGACGTGCGTACCACCTTGAGCTGTCGGAATCAGGTTTACATAGCTTTCTTGAATCGGCGTCCCACCATCGGGCAACCAAGACAACGCAAAAGTAATACCTGCTCGCTCGCCACTTTTTGCCTCATAGTTATAATAGAAAGGTGCTTCAGGCAAGGTCTCAAGACCGTCTAGTTGCTCATTTAAATACTCAACCACACCATCAGTGAACTGCCAAATCACCTTTTCATTATTGATCTCATCGGTAAACTCAATCGTTAGCCCAGCTGCCAAGACTGCCTTAGCCTTCAAGTTATGCTTGAGCTGTTTAACATTGAATTTCGGCGAATCAAAGAAACTACCATCGGCCCAAAAATGTACTTTGGTACCGCGCTTACGCTTGTTCGAGCTGACAGCTTCAGTCAAAGGCGTTACTGGCGCACCATTTTCAAACGCCATATCAAACTGTGTGCTATCACGCCATACCGTGACCTCGACCCGTGTTGATAGCGCATTGACAACAGATATACCCACGCCATGCAGGCCGCCCGAAACCTCATAATTAGAGGTCGAAAATTTACCACCGGCATGTAAACGGGTTAAAATCAGCTCAATACCTGATTGATTAAATTCAGGATGGATATCGGTCGGCATACCGCGACCGTCATCTTCAACGGACAACGACCCATCACTATACAACTGAACTTTGATGGTCTTTGCATGACCAGCCAATGCCTCATCAACTGAGTTATCGATGACCTCTTGTGCTAAATGGTTAGGGCGCGTGGTATCGGTATACATCCCTGGGCGACGGCGTACTGGCTCAAGTCCTTCTAAAACTTCTAACGATTGCGCATTATATTGACTCACAAATGCATCCTTAATTATTCATGTGCGATTAATTCTATTAAGCCATTATAACGAAAAATAGCGACGGTAACGTCAATAGTCAGTCGCTCACGTCATATAATGTCGTCTATTTAAGTTTAATTTGAGCCTATAGCAATTGCTTTAACGTATCAATCACCACTGGTAATTGCTCACCAAAATTACTAAACCGATGATCACCACCAGCTTGTACCGTTACCATCGCGCCCTGCTCTTCATAAAATTGCTTGGACATCTCAGGGTTTAGCAGCTCATCGCCTTCTTTAATAAGTACCGAAATCTTATTAGGATAATTAACGGCTGATAGTTGATGCGCTTCAAACCATTGCAAATCTGCCTTGGTAATATCCCAGCCACCAGCTGTCGAGTGGACAACATTTCCTCTTAAATCATAATCTTTAGTACCGTTATTTAAAGTCGAATCTTTAGAGAACCGCTGCAAGGTAATATGTGGCTGAATACTGGGGTTTAATAACAAAGCAGCACAACCTATATGATTACTCACCAAAGTAGAGAAATAGCCACCCAATGAACTACCGATCAATACCGTATTTAAAGGTTCAATATGCTTATTTTCAATATTGTTGTTATTTAGACTCTTAATTAATAATAGTATTTGCCTGAAGACTTCCTCAGGCGTTTTATTCAAATCAGGACGCAATACGTTAATATCAGGATGATGCTGCTGACAGTATTTCTCTAACAATAATCCTTTAGTAGAGTTAGCGTCACTATCCAACCCATGAATATAAATAATGTTCACTTACAATCTCACTTATTAATTTTGTTATGATTAACTTATGTAGCCATTAAAGCTAAGCATAGCACCCGCTAAACAAAAATTATAACAATAAAATGGCACACTATTATTCAGCATTTGCGACATAATAATGTTTTGCAATGAGGCTAGACAATAAATTAGGCAAGTTAAAGGAATAACGATAATAGCAATGGAGTCGCCATGAATCAGCAGTTTGAACTGTTCGAGATTGCCAATCCATGCATTGGTGTATGCCAAAGCAATAAAAAAGGCTATTGCTTTGGCTGCTTGCGTAGTCGGACCGAGCGTCAGTTATGGCATGATATGACGACTGAACAGCGTCGCGAGGTACTACGACTAGTCTCTGGACGTAAGCTGCGCATCGAACAGATGAAACAACGCAAAGACGAGCAATTAGGATTTAATTTTGAGGGAGTGGTTGAGGTTGGGGAGTTGTTTTAGGGTTAATTAATAATTACTATCTTTTTATATTCAAAGTCTCATATTGTTAAATATAAGACTTTTTAGAAAAAATCATCTAACAGCTATAATAAATTTGTAAATGTGGCAAAATGATAATTACCATTCTTTTCTCATCGTTTGAAATGAACCACAATTTGGAGCAGCGTTTTGTATTCCTTCAAGTATTTTTTTCATTTGATTATCAGTAATCTGTTGTTTACTCTTAAGAAAGTGATCATAAAAATACTCTATTTGAGTAGAAACATAGCTTGGAACCATTGTTATATCTTCAAGAAACAGTTTATTTGAGTTTTCAATTTGAGTTCCACTCCAGATATCTTTCTCATTTTGGACAATTTCAAATATGATAATTGCTGATGGAATTTTTATAAAAATAATAAACCTCTCCCAATCATCCCAAATTCTAACTTCTGCTCCAATAGCGCGATCATAAAAAAACCATTCAACTTTTGGGAGATTTAGCCTTTCTAATACTTCTCTTGTACAAGGAATCAGATGTGTTTGAAAATCTTTAAATTCTAATAATTCTATAGATTTTTTTATTTTGTTCAGAAACTCTGGAAACCTTGCGAATTCATCATCAGTATATTGGTGACTTCTAGGAAAGTAATATGTATCAGCTAAAACTCTCCATGCAATAATATATAGACATCTTATAATTGAATCTGTTATTTGCCGTTCATTCGGACATGGTGTTCTATAGTTTGCAAGCTTTATAAATAAATCTTTTTTAAATAAACTTTCTACTTCAGAAAAAGATTTTTCGCATTCCTCACAGAGCAATGCAGATTTCAACCCATCTTGCTTTCTTCTATTCGGTTGGTCAGTTGCTCTAATAAAACCTGTAGGAGAAGTTTCTTTAAGCCACTTATATACAAATGATGGAATAATATGAGAATTTTTGATAGCTTTCCTTTCACCACAATATTTACATGCACCCACTAAACACTACTCCTATTTCGGACTAATCATATAATATCTGAATAAAGATAAAGATTTGCTACATTTGACTTAGAAAGTATATAAAATATTGATTTATTAAATGCGTTATCTAGAAGCTTTGCTTATAAAATGTCTAGGATATCTATTGGATTGATAAACTTTATTTCATATTTTTCAGTTAATTTATACAAATTGGTGGGGTGAAATATAGAGGTTATTCCAGCTCCTTTAGCTTGATCATTAGTACAAAAATAATCAATTCCAAAAGCATAATGCGCTGCTACTGCATCACCATCAACCCATTCGGCAATACCATACCCTTTGCATAATTTTTATTATTTAAACTTTTATCTTGCTTAGTCTGATGTACGATTCCTTTTATATTATCCTCGTCTAACTTATTATGTATGTTCGCTTTACCTGCACCTAAACTTTCAATAAATCGGATACAGTCCGATGTTCTCTTAAGACGCTCTGACAACAAATACTTATCATCTGAAGCTTTGTATTGCTCAGCTATATTTAATGAGTGAGCACCAATTCTTGGCGTATGAATAAACTTGAAACCCATATCAAGAGCTTTGGGAATTGTCTTTCTTAGGTATTCTGAAAGTTCTGGCGCAGCAGTACCTTCAATAACATGAGGAGATTCGTCATCAACCTGAAACTGAATTGACGCTTTGAAATTACCAAAAAAAAGTTTTCTATCTATTTTCTTAATATTCTCCATTGTTACTAGTCCTTCGAAGAAAAAAGGCTTTATAGTTCCATTATTAATTTTATTATAGATATATTGATAAACTGCATTTTCAGATCGTTTATCTTCATCTACAATTTTCTCCCATACATTAGAATCAAAAGTAACAGTGATCATAGTTTTCTCAGTCAAATGATTTATATAGAAAGGCCAATACTTTTAATCTATCCAATATAAAACTAACATAATAGCGAACTAATTTATAATTGAAAACAATAAATATTTAGCTATTACTAACTCACGCGCAAAGAAAAGCCCCCGGCTAGATAACTAGTCGGGGGCAAATCAGGAATAGAGAGCTGACGATGACCTACTCTCACATGGGCGAACCCACACTACCATTGGCGCAACGATGTTTCACTTCTGAGTTCGGGAAGGGATCAGGTGGGGCCATCGCGCTATTGTCG